>JAPLIS010000006.1 GCA_026388985.1 Candidatus Babelota bacterium
AGCAAGTTAGTATAAAAAAAAGCCCTGGTGTTTTACTACCAAAGCTCTTTTAGTCAAATTATCAATTTTATGGCGAATGCTATATAAGTTCTACCATCCACCTATTGCGATTTCATTGGTAGAAATACCAGAAAAAAATTCATCTAAAAGTCCCTGTATGCTTACATAATCAAGTTGCCATGTGTCTACATCTTGGCATCTACGCAGCCTTTGAATATTCTGTAACCCATGCTCAATAAGCAGATTGCCTTCTTTGATTTTTCCTTGTTTTACATACATCTTGCCTAGCATATAAAAATTCATGGCATGAGTTGAGCAATATTCTATTGATTTCTTGAGAGCCTCCTCGCATTTTTTAGAATCCCTAAGTTCAAAATAACGTGCTTTAGCGAGTTCAAGCATAGACATAATTTCCCAATCATCACTATGGGCCATGCATAATTTATCATAAAAGTCATCATCTGAGTTGCCCATTAAATAATGATCTACATATGCCCAAAGCAAAAGCGCATAAGCATTTGATGGATCATATGATAAAACATGTTGTACATAATGAATAATTCTATCTTGATCATAGAAAGGAGGATTACATTCTAGTCTTGCGAGAAGCAACCAAGCCTCAGTATCATATTGATTGATTGTTAAATGATTCATTAACAATTGTTGCGCTTGCTCTATATCGATTGCATCACCTGAATGAGCTATTGCTCGTGCCTGTTTTAAAATTATATTTTGCATACTATATCTTTATCATATTTTTTACTTGCCTTGGGGAATATTCCATAAACGCATTAATACCTATAAGTGTATCCTTTTTTACATATGCATGAATTTCAACTGGAAGGCCGTTAATGTATGTACGTATAGTATTTGGCCCTTCTATAAGCAAATTAAGAGTATCGGCTTGCTTAATTTTTTCTATAATTTGAGCCGAAAAAGCTTTTGCTGATGCAATGGTAGCATCTACTGTTTCTCCTACTTTTAAAATATTTTTTTTTATATGCTTGTCTGAAAAAATATGTTCAACATTAAATGCTTTATCTGTTACATTTTTTATTTTATTGCCACCCAGGCTCAAATTTTCTAACGATCCTTGTAAGTGCTCAAGTATTGTTTGTATTTCACTCGCTATATGTTTTGCCACATCTTCAGCTGTCCGCAGGATACTAGAACCACTAATCGCAACCTTGGCAGCACCACCCATCTCTCCCGCTTCATCAGCAATATGAAATGCCATTCCTTCAGCAGTAAGCGCCACCGGACTTTCTGCCATCACCACATCAACCGCATTCTTTAGCCGACCAGCAATCTCCGATCCCTTTTTATTAGCCTGAGCCATCACCTGCACTTCTTTTGCATACTGCACTGCTCTGGTTATTCCCTTGGCAAAAACCATATCGGCAGCAAGTTGTGCCCCAAGATCAACTATCTGTTCAGCCGTTAATTCAGATGCCGCTGTAGCCGCCATTTCCCCCAGTTCCCGACATGTTGCAACATGGCTCTCGCAAGCAGTACTTGCCGCTTGCCAATAATCATCAATCCGTTGTTGATATTCTTCAGGAGATAAATATAAATGCCCAACAGTTACTGTTGAAGTAAACCGTGCAGTGCTTGTTAAAAATTCAATAGCACCTTCTGTAAAGTTATGCACGGCGGTTATCTGCCCCTCAGAGCCAAAGTTGGCTGCGATATCAACAGCCCCAGCACCAACACGATACGCGGTATTGCCAACAAAGCGTCCAATGTCTACGCCAAGTTCAACCGCATCGCCTACTTGTTCTTTTTGTCGTCTTCGTGAAAACGAAGATCCAGGTTCAATATTTTTATATTTCAAAGAATGTATGCACAAAAAAAGAGCCCTGGTGTTTTACGTCCAAAGCTCTCCCCCCTAACTATCCCACTAACTTTTTAATCAACTGTTTCTATAAAAAATTCACCATGCTCATGTTTGATAGTAACTTCTTTGGGTTTTAATTTAACAACCTTTTCCTGCCACTCATCCCATAGTTGCACAAATTGCTTTGTGGTCATTTTCAATTTAGTTGGCACTGGTTCGACAGGATATTCATCTGAGAGAACAATATTGTCGCCAACTTTTTCTAAAACAGTACAGTTGCCGCCACAAACATCTTCATCAATACTAGTTAATGCCCACTTTCTAAAAGCATCATGTTCATCGCATCCAACGTCACTAGTAAAAAAACGTCCTAAAATAGTCATTTCTACATCAGAGGCATTTTTATAAGAATATTTTTCATGTATAATGTTCCATGATAATTTTATAAAATTCATTAAAAGCCCTTATTTTAAAACTGGATAAGCAGAAGTAATTACTCCCTTGGGTGTTATATACATTTCTATTGTCACTCCTTCTTTTGTTAATCCTTCAATCAAATATTTACCATCCCGCCCAATTTGAGTAACAACACCACTTGCTTTAAAGTTATCATATGCTTCCATAATTGAACCAACGACCTCTTGCCGGGACCAATTGCTCGGAAAAAAGGTGATTCTTTTGATATAAGTACCATTGTGGTGGACGTTAGCTTTATAAAAGCCACTTTTGTGCATCACCTTATCCATGAATTGTAACACACCACTGTTTTCTATGACATTCTTCATATCATGATGGAATCCACCAATACCAGCGACTCCTCTGCTGCTAAATTTTAAATCAAAACCTAAAATGTGCTCATATCTCACCTTAATCCATTTACTTGCAAATTCACCAAAGCCTTGTCGAGTCATATCAAATACTTTTCTGACACCTTCTAGCTCTGTATGTAATTGGGCTATCATACCACTATGAGCGCTTTTTAAGAGATCATTGGCAGAGGTGAGTACTTCAGCATAGGCTCGAACCTCTCTTGCAGCACCACCCATCTCTCCCGCTTCATCCGCCATACGAAAAATCATTCCTTCAGCAGTAACCGCCACCGGACTTTCTGCCATCACCACATCAATCGCATTCTTTAGCCGACCAGCAATCTCCGATCCCTTTTTATTAGCCTGAGCCATCAACTGCACTTCTTTTGCATACTGCACTGCTCTGGTTATCCCTTTGGCAAAAACCATATCGGCAGCAAGTTGTGCTCCAAGATCAACTACCTGTTCAGCGGTTAATTCAGATGCCGCTGCAGCCGCCATTTCCCCCAGTTCCCGACATGTTGCAACATGGCTCTCGCATGCAGTAGTTGCCGTTTGCCAATAATCATCAATCCGTTGTTGATATTCTTCAGGAGATAAATATAAATGGCCAACAGTTACTGTTGAAGTAAACCGTGCAGTGCTTGTTAAAAATTCAACCGCACCTTCTGTAAAGTTATGCACGGCGGTTATTTGCCCATCAGAGCCAAAGTTGGCTGCGATATCAACAGCCCCAGCACCAACACGATACGTGGTATTGCCAACAAAGCGTCCAATGTCTACGCCAAGTTCAACCGCATCGCCTACTTGCTTAATCGGGTTCAGGCCGTAGACAAATTTTGTCGCAGCACGGGCAACTAATCCAGGAGCGCGGTCTAGTAATGATTGCGGGGTACCAACGTGGGCAGCTGTTTGTTGATGTACATCAGTTAGCACTTGATCAGCCATTGCCCCATTAAAAATAATTTTTGCAGGATTATCGCTTGTTCTTATGGAGTCAATTAAATAATAAGTATGCGCTTCCACTTCTGCTGGCACATTATACCTACATTCACGAGCCACGCTAAATACATCATGGGCAATGGTTGACATAGAGTCAGCTAAGGCATAGGTGTTTTCATTAACTCTAAATGCATGAATAAATTGTTGTGAAACATCTATAGGCACAAATGCTTCTTGGCACCCAAAAAGGCCTGTTTCCCGTTTGCACGCTAGTTCCGGTTTGGTAACCTTGGTAACCTTTTGTAAGCATTCATCTATAACATAAAGCTGATCTGTTATCGCCTCTAGCTCTAATGGATGTGTTGTTTTTTCTAGGCGTTCTAACGCAGCATGTTTCATGTTTTCAAGTTGATCTCGATTCATCTCTACACGCATACCCTCAGTGGCATCTCTTATATCATGTACCTTCAAGTGTCCATCTATATCTCTGATTTGGTCTTTTAATGATTCCTGATAAGCATTTATTTCAATAATTTGATCAAATAATGCTTTTTGCTCGGCCGGGTTATTTGTACCATCATATTCCGCCAATAACGATTCAATAATAGGTGTTTGCACATTGGCTGCCACTTCTGGTTGAGCAGCTGACTGAGTATGAGGTGATGGAGTGGCATGCGCCTCTTGTGGCAAGGCAATACATTTTTCTGGGAAACCAAGTTTTGTTAGAAAAAAATTACGCTCAGTAATTTGAGCATATAGTTCTTTTCGCTCTAATGGGCTGTGAGTTTTTTGTACTTGTTCATGTAGGTCTTTATTTGTTTTTTCAAGGTACTTAAGGTGTCTTTCGAAATAAGGGTTTGATTTATATGCCGCAAGCGTTGTTTGCAATGTTGGATGCATGCGATCAATACACATAGATCCTTGTAGTGCCTTTAGCACGGGACCACGCCTCAATCCTTTTCCAGCAGTTTCTATAAATTGCTTACTATCCTCTTTAATGCGTAATTTTTGTGTGCTTAATGCAAACGTATAGACAGTACTACAGTCTTTATATCGTTCCCATTGTTCCCCATCACAATACATCATTCCTGCTGGATCAAAGGAATCCAAATGTGCCTTGCGGTCTAAGTCTTTTAGTTGACATATAGCAGTTTCAATGCTTTTCAAGCCAGCTTCTGTGCCTAGGTCGGCCTTCATGACTATTGCTAAACGTTCATCTTTATATTTCTCAACATGAGATTCATACAATATACGCGCAGATTGATAAATATAATCAGCTTGAGCCTCGGAATATATTTTTTGTTTCGCCATATATTCATTAAAAGTATCCATTGATTGCTCTAGCTTATCAAAAAGCTTATGGGAGCCGTCTAATGAACAGGTAGCGATGGTGGACAAAATTTCTGTTATAGGTTCAGCTAAAATTTTTTTAATTTCGTTTATTTGTTTTTTTTCAGAAGCCTTTAATGATTTTAACTTATTTTCAAGGTCCTGCTTCAACCCTCTATATTGTAACTGTTGAGCATCATTCGGGTTAAAATGGGCATTGCGAACATTCATCTCCGGCATTCGAACATTATCTACAGGCGTGGCATTGCTATTGTAACTCTGATGTACATTGCTTCTTATGCCAGCTCTAAAGTTGGATGCTTGGGTGGCATGTGAATTCCCATAGTAAGGAAAAGCTACTCTGAATTCTGTTGTTGTTGTTGTTCGATTCATCATAGCGTTTGTGCCACATGTAATAAAAATTACACACAAAAAGAATATTTTTTTAATAAAAGATGTCATACAGTTTTTCTCGTGGGTGGTGGCTATGCTATTGAAGTGTGGCGCGTAAAGTGCGAGCGCTTACTATATGGGCAAGCGCTCTAAATAAAAGGTATTGCTTTGCTGCTTAACTAAAACCAACTTTTTTCTTTTTTTTTATGTGCTTTTATATTTTCCAATTTTTGCCATATCATCATATGATAATCTGAAAAAAACGCTTTATTAGGATTATCTAGGCATCCAAAGATGAGCCGTTTGCTGTTGCGCAAATTGTCGCGCTGAAAGAGCTTGCTGTGCATCGAATTGTGCCTTTTGGAAAATCTGCAGGCCTCTATAGTGCTCTTTTGCTAATTTTTGTTGTGAATCAAACTGGTCTTTTTGACTTTCTTGTTGCATGTTAAAATGTATTTTTGCTGTTGCTTGTGAGATATAAAATTGTCTTTTGATTGTGGCTTGTTGTTCTTTATGATGTCTTTCTGACATAGCCTGTTGCTCTACGTGATTTCTTTGCTGTTGAACAAAATGCCTTTCAGATTGTTCTTCAGGTGTTTCTTCTTGATGTCCTAATTTGCAAAATTTCTTTATATTTTCAATTTCATGATATGCACCCTCAAGATGTCTTTGTCCTATTTGTATGAGAGAACTATGTTCATCAGCAGCTCCAGGCGCACGCATAATCTCTTCTTCAACTCTAAATATACGAATAGCCATGAAGGAAAACTGTTCAAACTCACGGCCGCTCCAGTTATTGCATTTCTGTAAAAAAGCATGCAAAAAGTTGGCATCACATTCTGGAAGAAATTGAGTTGAATGATTAAGTAATTTACTACGTAAAATTTTTTCTCTCGCACTATTGCTTTGAGCAACAGTAAATTCTATTAATTTTCCTAACATTCTACTTTTCACCTGTTCAGGTATCTTGGTGCAGTCGTTCATTGTACCAATAAAAAAGAACCGTTCATTCCCCCGTTGACCATCAATAAATGCTATGAGCGCTTTAGATGTTGTATCAGTATCATGATGTTTGCTGTGTGTGCGATCAAGAAGTTCATTAACTCCATCTATTACTACTACTATTTTGTTTTCTTCTGGCCGCCCATTCTCATCTTTTGCATCTAAAATATCTTGAACTTCTTTAAAGTACGAATTCAATGCTACGGCTGTAGCTCTCCGGTGTGCACCGGCAAATGAGGAACTATCTCGAGATATGCAGTCCCAACCGGCTTTATATGCGATTGCTTTTGCCATTGTTGTTTTGCCCGTGCCTGGTACACCAATAAAAAACGCAGATCGACGATTAGGGTCAGCAAAGTACAGGGGGTTTTTAAGATGTTTTACTATTCTCTGCGCTCTTGCTGGTGCAGATTCAAAAACATCCTCTAGCTCTTTTTGTGGTACACCGAAATAGGATTCTTCTTTAGCCTCTTGGGCTGCCGCTGAACGTGAGCCAGGATTCATAGCAGATAAAAACTGCGGAGTAGCGAATAATAAAACTAATAAAAACGTTTTTTTTGATGACATGAAAAATAACCCTAAAGTAAAAAAGAGAAGAAAGAAAAAAACACGGCTTAACAGCAGACGATAATTGTTTTTTGGAAATTAGTCAAAATAAAAGATACTGTAAGGGGGAAGTGCAGATAGTGATATTGCTTACTATAAGGTAGATGGTGCCACTTACGCCAAGGCTACAGCGGTTGAACGAGGCTCACTTGCGTTCGCACCTCACCACGAACGGGATTAATAGTAATTTTTTACAATAAAAAGTGATTATCTAAATGGCAAATAACATGAAAAAGATGGATCCCCGTTTTCACGAGGACGACGGACGAGAAGGCACTCATAATGTTATATGGACATGTATTTTTAAAAAATTAAACTCACGATATTCTAATTAAACCCGCGATATCCTGATTAAATCCACGATATTCTAAATGCCAACTGCTTGTTGCACATTTTACTAAAAGTGTGTTTCTAGCATTGAGTTCACTATGCATGGGAGAACAGCGATTGAAGGAGGCTACCACTTATGGTGTCAGACACCTCACCGCGAACGTTATTGGTGTCACCCATGTGCGGCAGGTGCTGGTTTGCCAATTAAAAGATGGAGCTCCAAGCAGCACAGTAACCACGGCCGCCAGCGTGAGAATGATGCAAGAAGGGTAGTTATTTAATTACTGGTCAGTGTGTTTTATTTTTTTTACATCTTTGAGTGTTATTAATAACATAAAAAGTATAAACAGTATGAAAAAGAGCATGTGCATCCATTCATCGCTTCCCGCTAGGGGGCCCACAATTTTTTCTATGGTGAGTGCTAATAATTGGCTGCCATCAAGGCCCGGTATGGGCAATAGATTAAAGATGCCTATATTTATGCTTAATAAAGCGAGAGTAAAGATAAATAAATCTGCACCATAGGCGAGACTTTTTCCCGCAAGTGAAATAATGCCAATAGGGCCAATGAGGCCAGTTGAGCCTTCTTTAGCAAATAGTCGGGCAGAAACATGTTGTAATGTTTTCAGGCGGCTAAAGGGGGCATCTGGTTGTATAACAAAATCTTCTGCGATCAGTGTTCCATATTCTACGCGTGATCTACTGCCATACATAAGATACATAAAAGCGATGAGAGCAAATAAAAAATTAAATATGATACCCGCAATCATGATAATCATTTTAACAAGATATGATTGTGCGTTAAAGCTTACCTGATCAATGCTTACATAGCCACCAAGGGGTAAGGCAGCCAATTGAAAGGTGGTGCTTTTAAGGGTAAAGGCGGCGATTCGTGGGCCAAAGCCGATTGAAAAAAGTGGTGTACCTACATGAAACAGTTTACATGCGGCAAAGTGTCCCATTTCATGTGCAATAATAACCACGCTTAAACCAGCAATGCCGATAATCCATCGGTACCATGCAGATGCTTTCATCGACTCTCCTTTTTTGAGTAATCATGTTATTCGCTTTGGTCAAAAAGTTGCTTGTGTGAAACTGTATTTGTGTATGGCGGTGGCGTTATAGTATTGATAGAAGATTGATCTTGTGTGTAAAAATTTTTGGTTAAATACGCACGTCCTGAATCGCCAAAAATCATAACTACGACATCATTTTTAGAAAGTTTTTGCGCATACCTATATGCACCATATGCCACAGCGCCACTACTTGGTCCAACTAAAAGGCCGTGGTTAGCGGCTAATGTTTTTAAAATGCCCAAAGCGTCGTTGTCAGATACCGTTACAATGTCATCAATGACATTATAATTAATAACCGGAGAATCAAAATCAATGCCCATACCTTCAACTTTATACGGTTTTGGGTTACCATTGGTTGCACGGTAGGAGTTGATAGAATCAAGTGCAATTACGCGAACGTCAGGGTTTTGTTCTTTGAGGTATCTGCCCGCTCCGCTAATGGTGCCGCCGGTACCAGCACCCGCAAAGAAATGGGTAATGGTCCCTTTGGTTTGTTGCCATACTTCAGGTCCTAAAGAATAATAATGACCCTCAGTATTGAGTGGATTAAAGTACTGATCAGGCATAAAAGAGTTTGGTGTTTCTTTTTGTATTCTTTTTGCTACAGAATGGTAGCTGCGTGGGTCATCAATGGTGGCAGTGGAAGGGCACATAACCACGTGCGCGCCATATGCTTGTATGGTTTGTAATTTTTCTTGGCTTATTTTTTCAGATACCGTAATAATTACTTTGTATCCTTTTAAGGCACCAATCATAGCAGTTGCTGCACCCTGATTGCCTGAAGAGGCATCAATAATAGTGCCGCCAGGTTTAAGAAGGCCTGTTTTGATTGCATGTTCAATCATATAACGGGCAGAGCGGTCTTTTACGCTTCCGCCAGGATTTAAATATTCTAGTTTTGCGTAGAGTTGTGCAGGGGTATCAAGATTAAGTTTAACCAGGGGCGTGTTGCCAATTGCATCTAACAGATTGTCGTACATTATGTTTCCCATTATTTTTTACATTTATTTTTTGAATATAAAGTATGTGTTTCGTAAAAATAATAGGATACCATACGTAATGATCAATATAAATAGTTATCTGTTTTTAGAGCAATTTGGGCATGTTTTAAGATCTTAGAGGCGGTTGATTGATGGCTTTGCCTTAAAATGCTTTCTTGAGTTTGCATTGATGGCATATGCTGTTGCAAGAGTAATTTTTACAGGTTATGTGGCGGCTGTAAAGAGGGTTGATTTTCCAAATTGCCATCGGCCAACGGTATAAAAACAGTTTGTTGCGCCTAAAAAGTGTCCAGAGGGGCTCACTTATGCCTAAAGACTTTAATTTTTCTTTGAGTATGGAGATGAAGGGAATTGCATCCGGGAGATGGGGTGGTACGGCTCTAGCAGCGGCCAGTATTGCAGGTAAGATTGGGCGTCTGCAGGTAGGACAGCCATTGCCAGCAGCTACTGTAGGTGCTAAGCATGTAGCGCATACTTTGTGACCCTCAGCCTGGCTATATGTGCATATTGGTATGACCGGTACATTCTCATCTAAGCATACAGGACAATCGCCATTACCATTAATAAAGGGGTTTAAGCCATTATTGTGTTCATGTATTGCTTGATTTCTTCGATTGTCATCGTATATTTTTTTTGCCGCTACAGGTATGAGTTCCAGGGGGGCTTTGCGTATCAGATGCTTATATTCACATGTGTCACATACACCCATACAATCAGGGTCAGAGCAAGCAAGCTTGTTGAGTAGGGGTAATTTTTTGAATAAGTTAGTCCACGTTTTACTTGTTGCAGCCATCTGAATTAGTGGTCGTACTGTTGCGTTATAGCGAGTGTTATAAGCCAAGATCTGAGTAACTCTATTAAGTTCGGTAATGCCATCGTTCATATCATTGTGTTCCGGGAATTGCCCTATATTTAATGAGTGAGAATAAAAAAAACTCCATGCCCAATAATATAAACTGAGCGTAGCAGCATCAATAAGATCTTCAGAGTCAGTGTTTGTTTTAGTGGCAATTTTTTGTACTGATGGATGTGCTGCGGCAGCATCTTTATAGTATGAAAGTAAGCAAGAAGAAGCTAAAAACGCACCAGCGGCAGCAAATCTGTTAGCGCGAACGGGTTGCGGATTAGCTAGGCCTATAAAAAGAAGGCTAGAAAGGGCCATACTGGCAATGCGTGATCGCTTAATCATAATTATCTCCACTAGAATAAAAATAGGCGTACTGCAAGTATTTTACTGCTCTATTTATAATACGCTTTATATACTTTTTAGGCAAATGGGGGGGGAGTAAGTGACTGTTAGCGGAAGAAAATAAGCACAAGGGATATAAGTATTGCATAAATAGAGCCGGTCTCTATGAACGCTTGCCCAAACATGCTTGTGCGCGCAATAACACTATGGGAATCGGGATTTAAGGCAATTTGATTGCAGGCGGCTGAAGCTATAAGGCCCGATCCAATGCCAGCACCAAAAGTGCCTAGCCCGGTACATAAGCCTGCAGCCAATAAAGCTATACCATCAATGGTTTCATGTTGTGAGCCAGGAGCAAATAGTAATGTCAATGAGACAATAAGTGCAAATATTATTGGCGTTTCGATAAGCGGGGCGCTGATAAAGGTAAAAGAGAGCAGTGTATTTCCTGCTTTGGGGTTAATCCCTTGGCCATAACAGGCGGTGCGAGAAAATAAGGCTAACCCAATAGCTGGCCCAATGCTGCCAAGCCCAATGCATAATCCAGCGCCGATTAAGCGCAAGCTATCAAACAGGGAGTTTGCCATTGATGCTTGAGTGCTGATAAAAAGAGCTATCAGAAGGCCAAAAAGCACGGGTGCTTGAATCAGTGCTTGGGTAATAGCCATAAACCGGGAAATGCGTTGCGCAAGAAACGGTTGACGAGCAATGGCCATGCATGAGCTTTGCGCAGGCCAAGAAGAAACAATGCCAATAACTATGCCTGGTAGGCAGATGGCAAACGCGATGCCAAGTTCAGCCAAGCCAGAAAAAGAATTTTGATGTGTAACGCGCAATACCAAAAAAGAAATAAGGGCACCCATTACGGCAGATGTTTCTATTAATGTAATGCCAAGGATTGCTGTTTTTGTGATTTCAGACTGTGCACTTGGTTGCATATTTATTGCAGTAAGTGCTGCTTTCCCCGTGAGGCCTTGGCCAATACCAACACCAATTGCATTCATACTGATACCCAATGCGATTGTGCCGTAGTGTAAAAATTCTGATAATTCAGACATGGTTTATATCCTTGGTTAGTGGGAATCGCCCTGAAGAGCTGTTGCTAAATAGGTGAGTGAAAGTGTGGTAAACACGAATGCTTGTAAAAAGCCTTCAAATATGCCGAAAAAAAGAGTGATGAGCATATTGGGAGTAAAAAATAATGAAAAAAGAATGCAGTTGAGCACGGTGGTAAGTGGTGAACGTTTATAGATGCAAAAAAGTATGGCAATGATCATGCTAAAAGCACCCATACATAAGAGTTCTGTGTATACGTTGCTACGTACAAGTTTATCAAAGTACATGGTTGCGATAATGCCACCACCGGCTATATTCCCAAATAAACGAAATGAAAGAGAAATAACAGAGGAAAGCTTACCTATTATATTAAGGGGAAGCATAATAAAAACGGGGGAAAAATACCCTTTAATGTATTTTTTAATACCTATGGTTTTAATCGAAGTATGTTGTGTGTACATAAATGCAATAAGGCCAAGAGCAAGTGTAGTGTTGATATCATTAGTTGGTTCATCTAGCCACGGTATAATGGCTAATGTGTTTGCCAGTGCGATAAATACAAAAAGCGTTGATATAAATGAAAAATGATTAAATGAGAAAGCTCCTAATGTTTGCTTAGTTGTGTCCATGAGAGATGACACTACGGCAAGAGCCATAAAACGAGCCCGCCCATGTGTCTTGAGAACTAAGCGAAACAATAATGCACTAATCAGTAATAAACCAATCGCAAACCAGGTATAGAGTACGGTTTCACCATTAATTGTAAGTAATGGATGGGTAAACCCGCAGAGAGGCGCGAGTGACCATTGATGTAGTACCGGTGTATCTAGCCCCGTCATATTAGGCCTTTTTGTTAAAAATCGCTAGCCAAAAAGTTATTACAAACGCAATTATCAGCAGTATAAAATGGATTATTGCCAAACGCAATAGATAGAATCCACAAATACCCAAAAGGGCATACCGTACCAAGCTGTTGCCTATAAAATGGGTGATTGATTTAGATACAGAAGAATAGGTTTGCAAGCTTAGGGCTCTTTTTTGTGTATGTACAAAAAAGAGCCCATATGCAAAACCTGTTACTGATCCAATAAGAATGGTGACACAATAATTAGAGTCGATCATATGTATGTACGATATAGTTATTCTGTGTTCCCACTCTGTATCCTATGTCTACGAGTTTTTTAATCCCGTAACATATTAGAATTTTTTAATTCCTTTGTGCTTCCAGTATTCACTTATAGCATCTGAAGATCCGGTAATAACCACGAGACCATGACGTTCGTCAACCGTTTTTTGGGCTGCTTCAAAAGCTTCGCCAAAAGTTTTTGCCGATTTTGTTTTTATTTTCATTGTTTTAATTGCATTGGTTATTTTTTCAATATCAGCTGAACTTGCCGTTGTGCTTTGTGTGTCAGATGTAACTGGATACACAATAACTTGACCAGATGTTTTTTTGAAGAAGTAACGAAGCAATTTTAATAACTCAGGTAAGTCTAAATCTTTATTATCACGACCTAAGATAAGGGTTAAGCCTTTAAGTGGGCGTTGATAATGTAATAAGCGAATACCTAAAAGTAAGTTAGATAGTGCGTCTATGTTTGATGCATTGTCTAACAAAATAGATGGTTTTTCTTTATCAAGTAATTGGAAATGACCAGGCATAGTAGCAAGTGTTTCTTTCCAGAATTGCTCGATTGTTTTTTTAGGATTATTTTCTGATTCACGTTTTGCTTCAAGCGTTGGGCGACCACGTTGACCCTTTTGTTTTGCTAACAAGCTTTTAGAAAGGGCTTGTTCATTTAAGGTATCAAGTGAATTGATAAATAAGTATGCAATACGTTCAGCAAGCGCTGCACATCGACCATGTAGTTGTTCGAATGGGTATTGTAATGGAGCAAGTTTACGAATAGGCATAGACCATATACCGCCCATTTCTTCGGCCATTGTTTGCATAGCTTGTAAGTTAAGCTTGCTTTGATCGGCAGATACTACATGGGTTCCCGGTTTAACTATGCTGAGAGCTTCTTTGATAAGCGCATACGTAGCTTGTTCTGTTTCAGTTGCTTCAGTTATGCGGGTAATAGCGGCAATTTTTGGTGAACAAATGGTGGTTGCATCCGTAGGGCCATTTTTTCCTACTTCCATAAGGGCAACGTCAACATTGTTATTTTTGAAATATAACAATGCCATCATAGTCAATAATTCAAAAGTATTTGCAGGAATCGCTAAAGATTCAGCTGTGTTGATAACATCGTTTGCTAATTCGGTAAATACTTTGTTGCTAATAATATCGTTATTAAGGGTAAAGCGTTCATTGTAGGTAAGAATATGAGGGGAAAAGAATGAACCGACAATAAGGCCTTCTTCATGAAGTAACCGTTTGGCAAAATGAGTTGTTAAGCTTTTACCATTGCTACCAGCAATTAGTACAGTGCTTACTTGTTGTGATACGTTGCCAAACGCCTTGTCTAATTTTTTCATAGTAGAAAGAGTTGAGTCATTTAGATTTGTGGTCCAAAGACTATCAAAAAGTTCTACAATTTCGTTGTATGTTCGCTGTGAACCGGTAATAAATTTATTTTCCGTGGTTGCTGATTTGGGGGTTGTATTTTTCATTTTTGCTTCCTATCTCGCTATGTAATTAAACATTTTTACTTTTATCTATTTTTTCTTTCAAAAGTCAGTAATAATAAATGACTTTATACTCAATATACGGCATATTTCAAAAATGTCAATCAAGCAATTTTTGGCTCAACTGGCTTTATTTATTTACAAAAGAGCAAAGTATGGTTAAACAGGTTTTTGGGTAAGATACAGACACGCATGAAATGGTCTATAAATGGGCTTATGCATGTATTATATAAAAGTTTATATTGATTTATGTGCTCTTATTATGCTTCTCTGTTTAGGTATAGGCAGGCTCAAGCTAATTAAGGGGAAAAAGAGTGAATACAAAGTCAGGCTTTTCATTGATGGAGTTAATGGTAACCGTTTCTATAATGGCTTTACTTGCAGTGATTGCTATGCCTAATTTTATGAGATTTTTAGCGAAAGCAAAAAGAGCCGAGGCGTATGTAAATTTGCATTCGATTTATGCAGCTCAAAAAGCATATTGGGTTGAACATGGTACCTATTCTACCGTTTTGTTAGGGCAAGGAGGAATAGGGTGGAAGCCAGAAGGATATGCTGGTGGAGGAGAAAAAGAAAATTTTTATTATACTTATGGTTTTCCGGGAGCAGAGGGTCAACATTATTTTACCGGTAAACTGGCAGAATCAGCAAGCCATTTGGGGAGTGCCCAGGCAGGGAAAGATTCATTTCTTGCGGTTGCGGCAGGTGATATTGACGGTGATGGTGAGCCTGATATTTTAACTATCGATCACAATAACACAGTACGTATTGTGCGCAATGATTTAGAGAGTTAATGGGATTATCACTCATAGAACAAATGGCTCTAATCAGCTGCCTAATAAAAAGCAGAGAAGAGGTTGTTTTAAAAAAACGAAGACTAATGCGCCGAAGGCTAAAAAAGGACCGAAGGGAATTTTGATGCTATGCAATGGTCGTACTGCCGCTAAATAGCATAATCCAATCAGTGATCCGGCGATTGAACCAATCAAAATACTCACCCAGCAGCCACATGGACCGGTAAAGGCACCTATAAAAGCAAGAAGATCTAAGTCCCCCTGTCCCATGCCTTCTTTTCCCATACAGTAGGCAAATAAAGTTGCTATAACCCACAAAAAGCAATAACCAATACAGGCACCAAGTATGCTTTCTGGAGCTGTAATAGGAAGAGCAGGCCATAAGCTTAACAATATACCCACCGGTATTAAAAAAAGAGTTGCTATGCGAGAAATAAGCATGCAGTCAAGATCAGAGCGTATGGTTACGATGAGTGCTGAAAAAAAGATACTATAGCCAACCCAATAAGAGACTGGTATATATATCACCATACACATAAAGACAGTCAGAGTCAGGAGTTCAATAAACGGATAAAGACGAGAAATGGGTTTTTTGCATGACCGACACACACCCTTTAAAGCTATCCATGAAAAAACAGGAACAAGGTCATACCATGCGATAGTGTGCATACAATGAATACAATGGGAACGGCCACCAAGTGATACATTATGTATTAAACGGTGGCTCAACATATTTAAAAAAGAGCCCCAGCATAAAAATAAAGAGATGAGAGTTAGCCATAAAAAAATTATAACTTTCCTTCATCTTTTAATTTTTCAATTAAATCATCTACGTGGCGCTGTTTATCATACGATGAATCATAGGCAAAGCGTATTTCAGGTGTATAGCGAGACTGCATAGCCTTAGCAACCGCATTTCGTATCGATGGTTTATATAAGATGAGAACCGGCAACTTTTGGTCAAAATCATCTTTTCCATTGATAGTAAAAAAATAGACGGTACATCGGCCACGGTCAGGGGAAAGCTTAACCCTATTGATAAATAAGCCGGTTAAAAGCGGATCATCTGATACAACATGAGTTACAAGTGAGGCAATTTCTCGATGTAAAAAAGATTCACGTTGAGCGTGTTTTACATCTTGTTGACGTTTACTGGTCATATTTGATAATTCTTAAAATTTATCTTGGATGATAGTACCTTCAGAGATCATACGCATTAAATTTTGTTTAATAGCGCGCACAAGACGTTTGCGACGTTTTTGTGTTTTAGGCTCAAAATAAACAGTACGTTTCATGTCGCGGACTACGCCTTCACGTTCAATTTTTTTCTTAAGTTGTCTTAAGGCGCGTTCAACGTTACCAGTTACAGCTATTTGAATGTTTGGTTTCTTTTTTGACATGGTTACTCAAAGGCCTTTCTTTATAAAAGATACATATAATTACGTATAAAACAGATTAATATAATATAAATTAAAGTGTACGTGTTTTTAGTCCCGGTGTCTAGCTTAGCCTGATACCCTTTAAGGGTAAGTAGGTTAAGGGGCTTTTTTTTGTGTATTTTCTTTTTTTGCCCTATCCGTTAGATAGTGCCTGGCCCAAGAGGCAGCAGCACAAACGAATCAGTTGTGCATGGGCAAGCAGAGCAACGGATGTTAAAAGGGAAAACGTGGAGCAAGCATGTCATTTTAATTATTTACCTCTCTGTGGTATGCTTAATTATATGATACCTATACATTCAGGAGAGAGTATGAAATTTTTTACTACTGTCGGGCCAATAAGAACAGACGATAACTATTATGTTTCGCTGTCAAAACGCTTAAATGAGCAAGAATTATATCAACTTATTGAGCAAAAAAAATACTTTGTCCTCCATGCACCACGGCAAACAGGTAAAACATCAACCATTCTTAATTTCGCTCAACAACTCAATAATGAAGGCACATACACCGCTCTCTATTTTAATGTTGAGGGTGCTCAAGCGCTCAGAGGAAATATTGAAAAAGCGCTTCCTGTTATTGTGCAAGAAATCAAAAATCAAGCAACAATGACCCTTCCTCTTCATGATCCTATTTTTGATGTTTTTGAGTTTTTAAAAAAAGAACAGGTGCCAGCGGGTAGCTTACTTATAACCTTATTGAGCACATGGAGTCAGCGTAGTACAAAACCAATCATACTTTTTATTGATGAAATAGATTCTCTGGTTGGTGATACACTGATTTCTGTATTGCGACAATTGCGATCTGGTTATGTACAGCGCCCTCATGCATTTCCACAATCTGTGTGTCTTGTTGGCGTGCGGGATGTGCGTGATTATCGTATTTGGTCACATGAAGATCAGCAAATAGTGCTTGGTGGCAGCGCATTTAATATTAAGGCTCAATCGCTACGGCTGAGTGATTTTAATCAATCTCAAGTGGGTGATTTATACCGACAACATACTGCTGCAACGGGACAACAATTTGATGATGATGCTATTGCATATGCATTTGAAATTACCCAAGGGCAGCCATGGTTAGTGAATGCGTTAGCATATCAAGCATGCTTTGTCATGGTAACTGACCGTACACAAGCAATCACCAAAGAGATCATTGAACACGCAAAAGAAGCATTAATTTTACGTCGCGATACGCATTTGGATGTTCTTGTTGATCGTCTTCAAGAGGCTCGCGTTAGAAACATTATTGATGCAATTATTACCGGCATAGACACTTCTATCGATTTTCCGTCTGATGACATTCAATACGCGTTAGACTTAGGCCTGATCGCTCGTCGCAATAATAATCTGGTGATTGCAAACCCGATATATCAAGAAGTATTGCCTCGTGAGCTCACGTATTCAACGCAGCTTACTATGCCACAACAGCAGTTGTGGTATATCAATCCTGACGGCCTTTTAAATATGCACAAAATGCTCACTGAATTTACTCAATTTTATCGCGAAAATTCGGCCATTTGGCTTGATAAGTTTGCCTACAAAGAAGCTGGCCCTCATTTGCTTATTATGGCATTTTTCCAGCGTATTATTAATTGCGGCGGCAGAGTTCATCGAGAGTATGCACTTGGCAGATCACGTCTTGATGTGTTGATAATCTGGAAAACACAGCGCATTGTTGTTGAACTTAAAATATGGCATAGCCCTAAAAAAACACTAACCGAAGGGTTACAGCAAACGGCTGATTATATGGATAGATCTAATGCGACGCAAGGGCACTTGGTTATCTTTGACAGGCAAGAAAAAGAGTGGGATGACAAAATATATACCAGAGTAGAAAAAGTAGAAAACAAAACTATTACTGTCTGGGGCATGTAACTGTTCTCTCTAATTGTAACGTGAGTTCGACTTAAGCTCTTAGAAACCTCAAGCCATTTTTGTGCAATTTTTAATCCGGGGTGAGCCCATTAAGAGTGATGTGTCTGTTTTAGATGTTATTAGTGTATAAAAAAGGATGTGTCTATGTCATTATTAGTGCAAAAGGTTCTATTGTTTCTAATGGTTGTTAACCCTTATGCTGTATCATATGCTGCATTGGAGCCTTACCATGATACCTGTTGCAAGAGCTCTGGAGATGGCCGTTATTGGACTACTTGTTTTCAGTTGCGACTTAATATGCTTCTCTCTGAGGCGGTGATTAGAGGCGATATGAGTGAAGCACAAGCTCTTGTGGCTAAGGGGGCATGTGTTAATTCTTATATTAATGTTTCTGGTTATCGGAGCTATAAGCCTATTCATAGTGCTGCAAGGAGAGGAAATAGTGCCGCGATTAATTTTTGCTTGGAAAATAATGCATATATGTATGCGTTGACACATGATGGCAATACGGCCTTTCATTATGCAGCAACTCAGGGGCACCATGAAGGATTGTATATGTTATTGCAGCATGAATGCGAGCTGTTTGTCGGTGGATTAATAAGCGAAAAGGCTACAGTTGGTGAATTCAATCAGTGTCAACAGATACAATCAATAACAGAGTGTCTTGCGCCGCTGCCCATCGACATAATAAAAATAATAGCTCACTATAAAGGCTTAGAAAAATATCCCATAAGTATAACACACAAGAATGCTAAACAAGAGACGCTTTTAGAAAGTGCGTGTATGCGTTTAGCCAATGAGGCTGACACAAAAAAGCAAGATAGTCTAATAAAATGTATTGCGTTTTTAAAAGAGTATCCAAGCACTATAATGAATAGGTTTTTGCGGTTTGCTTTGCGCTTGGTTGTTTCTTAAAAAGAGGCATTAAATGAGCACATAATGGTAGAACTTCTATAGGTGTTTTTTTGTGAAAGGGGTGCCTGCCACAAAAAGCCTAAAGAAATAGCGGGTGAAATATCATAGGTAAAGCCGACGTTTGCTAGTTTAGATTTCCAGCCGGTTGTTTTTTCTAATGTTTTGGGAACAAAGATTTTTTCTGATTTGAAGGTTTCGCTTGAATCGCCATCTTCATCGTCTATATTTTTTTTGGTCATATTGTTTTTGTTTTTGAGGCAAATAGAATCGTGGCTATGATCAATCATCACAAACTGAAAGTAGGTAGAAAGGTTGCCCAAGAAATGGTAAGAGGCAATTTTACCCGCAAAGTGCCAGTTGTTACCTGGGCTTACTTTGGCATCAGCAACAAAAGGGAAGAGTGTTTTTTGATATATGCTGTTGGGTATGCGTAATTTATCAACCGTTCTGCTAAAAAAATGAGTAACGCCAACTTCACCAGACAGTTCAATGGTATTTATAAAATCAAAGTTCAGGCCGGCAGAAAACCCAATGGCATTATGGCCATCATTACCAAAAGGGAGGCTAAATAGTTTGTTGGGGCACCTTTTTTTGCCGGGAGAAACGCTACCAGAAAGCATTACATAGGGCATACAGGTTGCTTTAGGGCCATCATTATCAAGATTTATGTCGAATGTGTGTCGCCAAAAAGCGTTAACGCGCAGCTCTTCTACAGAGGTATCATTAAAGTCATCAATGTCGACATGCAGTTGGTCGGCTATTTGTGTTAAGTTTCCCGTTAGCATATGTTTTACCTGGCCGGTAAAGGTGGTGACACCAGTTTCGTCTGGTGGTAGTTGAAAATCACATAATGTGTCTGCTTGGCACGTTAAATCGTTTTCAATGTTTATTTCTTTGGCGTCGCCAGGGACCACTTTTGTTTGAAGGCGTATTCTTTTTACGAGCTGGCTGATGCTGGCAATACCTGCTTGCACATTTATTCCAAAGCCGCAGTTTATATTTGATGAAAAATCGAGACGAACACCACGCTTGTGATATTTGAGTGGGAAGGTGAGTGATGCGTAGCGTTCAGCGGGATCAATAAGGCTGGGGTCGTCTAGGCGTTGTTTACTGGCTTCCGGTAGCTGGCAGAGTGGCGGTTTTTTGCGGAAAAGAAAGTTTTGAGCAATGGCATTATTGTTCGCATCTTCAAAGTTATTGGCAACAAAGGCATTATTGTTCAAGTTTTCAAAGTTGTTGGGAATAAAGGCATTATTGTTCGAAATTTCAAAGTTGTCGGAAGAAGTATTAAAGAAATGTGTGTCATCGTTTTGTGCTAAAAAATCATTTTGGGTATTATTTGCGCCATTAAAGGGAGTCGGTTGAAATTCTGGGTCTTGGGAAAAGAGGCAGTCCTGGGCATCTTTTAGCGAGTCGGGCAGGTCCTGGTTTTCTGGCTTTTCCCCATACAGCAATGCAATCATGTTAATGCGTCCCGTCAGATCGCCGAGTTCAACTCTGTTGCCGGTAATGGGAACGGGCATGGTGCTGCCGCATGGCTCTGTGTTGGGACATACTCGTGCGGGTAAAAATTTTTCTCCGTGTTTATTGGCACCACTGTAGGCGTTTTGGCCAAAGGGAGAGCAAGAAATAGACCATTTGAGATTTTCAGCGTGTATGCAATAAGGATCTTCTGTGTCTTGGCAGGGACGTGTGTATAAAAATGATTGTGGGTCCAGGGAGTTAAACATTGGATACGGATCATTTTTAGCTAAAGAAGTAAGGGTGCATAAGCAGGGAATAGGTAGTGCCAATGAGGCTAGTGCAACCACCAACTGTACAGATTTGAATAAGCGGTGCATCATTATTCTCCTTTATATAATCTTCCCCCGTTTTATTGCTTATAATTGGTATAGCATTCTTGTGATTTGCAGGTCAATTACTCATGTAATTTTATTCTTTTATGTGGCAAGAAGCTTTTTGTTTTACTGTTTTTTTTAGAGTATAGTTAAGTTTATAGTACTAAGAAAAGTGCCACACGTGCTTGGCTAAAAAATAAGCTAAAAAAATAACATATAAGATCAAAAAAAATAAGATAAAGAAATTACACATGAATACAGCAACACTTAATACACATGACTATTGCATCTATTATCAAGCCCATATAGTGCGGCCACAGGTATGGTTTTTTGTGGCTATTTTAAGAAGCTTTGATCATGTAACGTTTGATCGCACGTATGATGTTGCTGAAAGTGTTTTTGAGTTTTTTATACCTGCCGGCATGGAGCCGTATTTTTTGGAAATAATGCACTCTTTGCAAAAAGAGGGTGTTGTTAGCACCCTCATTAAAAAGCCTAATCGCTTATTTGATGCTGCTCAGCAGGTGTAATGCAGCGGTAAGCCGCTTGTGCGCTTCTTGGTGTCCAAGCATTTCAATAAGAACATGAATTGCCGGCCCATGAGTGGCTCCCATTAAAGCAAGACGTAAAAAGTAGAAAAATTCTTTCATACTCAAGCCCTGTTTTTGCGCATCATGCTTAACGCGGTCAACATATTCTTTTGCGTGTTCTATGATAGCTAGATGTTCACCAACTATGGTTGCTACCTGTTGACGGTTAGGTTGTGCAATTGCGGCGCTTATATCAGCATCGGTGATAGTTGGTGCTTCAAAAAAGAAACGAACTGCTGCAATTGAATCAGTAAGCGTTACTAAATCTGTTTGAATATGAGTCAGAAGTTGCCCTAAAGATGCATCATCCATGTTTTCTATGGTTGGATATGCTTGTATCAGAAATGGTCGGCATGCAAGTGCTAATTCAGTTGGGTTTAGCCGACTAATCCATTTATGGTTAAGCCATTTAAGCTTTTCGATATCATACTTAATTTGTCCGGTAACGGCAGGAGTTTCAAGGTTTATAGAATGCGCAAGTTCTTCAAGGGACATGATCTCTTGTGCATATGATCCACCAATAATGCCTAGATAATTACAGAGAGCTTGTGGTAAAAAGCCAGCATCTTTTAAGTCTCTCATTGAAAAGCCAAAATCTCTTTTTGATAACTTTTTGCCATCTATATTACATAAAATCGGCAAGTGCCAAAAGAGTGGTGGTTTTGTATTGCATATTTCATACAAAGCAACTTGTCCGGCTGTGTTGCTTTTGTGATCTTCTCCGCGAAATACGTGGGTCATTTTCATGGTGAGATCATCAACAAAGTTTGCAAATAAAAAGGTAAAGCTGCCATCTTGGCGTGTAATAGGAAAGTCAGAAAAGTTTTTGAGTTCAAATGTGGTGATGCCATGCGCTAAATCATGCACCTTGATGGTATGTCCATGATCTAGTTTAACACGCCAGATAAAAGGCGTTTGCTGTGTTAATTGATGTTGAATATCTGCAGCGCTTAAATGTAGGCAGGTGCGGTCATAGCGGGGGGCAATTTTGAGTGCTTCTTGCCGTTGTCTTTTTTTATCCAATTCTTCTGGTGTACAAAAACAGCGATAAATGGCGCCAGACTTTTCAAGTTCATGTTGTTTTTCTTGATAAATAGCAACTCGTTGTGACTGAAAGTAAGGGCTATAAGGGCCTTCTACGCCAGGGCCTTCATCATGAATAAGGCCAAGCCATGCAAGATCTTCCCTAATTTTTTGCGCATTCGGGTCAAAATTTCTTTGCTGATCAGTGTCTTCGATACGCAGTACAAAAGTGCCTTTGTTTTTATGGGCGAATAGGTAATTCATAAGGGCTGTGCGGATGTTGCCCAAGTGCATCATGCCTGTTGGTGCAGGCGCAAAGCGTACGCGAATGTGATTGTTTGCCACGAATATAAACTTTCTTTGTTTGTGTAATAGATACCAGTAACAGCTGCCATATAAACTATAGTACTGCAAAAAATAGTGTACCTATAATGTGTGGCCAGGTCTAGGCGGGAAGATGATTTGTTGTCAAAAGTAACTAGCAGCCCTTCGGGGTCTTTAGAAGTATTCATATAATTAACGTGAGTTCGACTTAAGCGCTTAGAGGCCTAAAGCCTTTTAAAAAAGTTAGTTATTAGAAGATATCTGACGCAGGAGATGGCAGCCTCGTTCAACCACTTACACTTACCGCTCAAGCGGTTGAACGAGGCTGCCACCCGGGAGGTGTCAGGCATCTTCTAACGAACAGCTCTTGATTAGTCGACAAAATGACCCCGTTTTAAACATATAAACAATGCTCTTGCGTGAAAGTTTTAAGCGCTGAATATTGATTGCAAAGTAACTATTTTTTAGAAATTATGACACCCTCCTACGTCGTCCTCGTGAAAACGAGGATCCATCTTAAAACTACATAAATGCTGATTTTTAAAGGATTATTTGAAGAAACAAAGATCGTTAATCCTGACCTCCTCGTTTTCACGAGGACGACGTGGGAGAGAGCATTTTTTGCTAATAGTGAGAATGACGGATGAGAAGGAACTCATAGTTTTACGTGGACATGTATTTTTAAAAAAAATAAACGCACGATATTCTGATTCCAACTGTTTGTTTCACATTTTACTAAAAAATATCGTTTTTAGTTGAGAGCTTCTAATGAACAGCTTTTGAAGAACAAAGATTGTTGAACCTGGTTTCCCGCCTTCGCGGGAATGACGGATGGGAAGGCACTAATTATATTACGTGGACAAGCGCTTTGAAAAAAATAAGACACAACATCCCAATTAAACTCACGATATTCTGATTTAAACTGCTTGTTTCAAATTTTACTAATGGCTCACTTTTATTTGTGATCACAATCAGAAGCGTTGTACCAATGAATATAATTGTGGCATGCTTGTTGCTCATTAATGTAGCATGCTAAAAACAGGTATTTCTTTGACACGGTTAAAATGTTTTTGTTACGTTTGACCCAAAGAAATTTTAACAAGGAGTAGGGTAATGAATAAGTGTTTACGTATAACAGTATTTGGCGATTACACCGATGATCTATTAACTTCATTTGTTCAAAAAATCGCCCATACCTTTGAGCTGGAAGGCACGGCGAGTGCTATTGATGAAACGCAAGCGTTGATTATAGTGTGTGGCGATAAGGATAAAGTTGATGGATTTCTTGATGCGCTTCATAAAGGGACAACCAAGTGGAAGCCTGAAGATCTTGAAGTTGAGCCTTTTTTGAAAGACAAAGATTATCGTGGTGTCTTTCGGGTGATTAAGTAATAAGATTTTTTGTATTTTTGTATTTATATAGAGAAAGATACGCAGTAAAAGTAACTGGTAGCAGTAGCTACTTAATCTGATTACTGTGTATTTTTCTCTGTTGAAAAGAGAGTGATAAGTAGTTAAGATTTAAGCTTGCAAAAAAACGGTATAATAGCGGGTCGGCAGGTATGTAAATCTGCTGAGTATATATAATTGTATGTATAATTATTCGTATAATACTTAAGCATTTTATGCTATTCTTTATAGTAGTAACAATGGTCTTTGGTTCTGGTTTTTTAATTATATAAAGAAATAGAGTGCTTCTGTTTAGTATACCCTTTAGATATAGTTTTTGGTTGCTTGCCCTATGCAGTATGTCCGGTTTTGTATCTGCAGATACTGCTGCTTTACATGTTGCCATTCGTATAAAACATACACATACGCATGGCCAGTACGCACAGCGTATAAAAGAAATGTATCCTGTTGCTCAGTATGTAGAGCAACTTACTTTTCATGCAGATATTCATATGCAGCAGCAAGAGTTTGATTATTTAACTGATCTGAAAGTACATTCGTTCGTTCATGCAGATCAGATTGTGCAGGCAGTAACTTATTTATTGAAAAAAAACATATTTGAACGCATTGCCATTGTTATCACCCCGGGTGCATGTGGTATATGTATGCATGTTGAATTAAAAAGTTTTTTAACCCTTGGACGCGTTAAAGTGCGTGGCGTTTTTGCTGATAAGCAGCGTTACCTGAGCTGTTATGTTGTTGATAGGGGAGATCGCTTTGATAATGAAAGCCATGAGCGTTCTCTTGAAAAAATGAAAAATATATGCAAGAGCGAAGGATACTTTAATGCATCATTGGTAAGTTCATTTACGTATGATGATGCAATTAAGGTGGTCAATCCAACAGTCACCATAGCAAAGGGGTCACAATTTTCCATTGATGCTACTGATATTATTGTGCGGGATAATGGCTATGTAATCGGAGACCAAAAAGGTGCGTTAGAAAAAAAAATCCATCGTGCTTTTTTAAGACGTTTAATAAAAAATCCATACAATAAAGAACAGTTAAACAGGCTTGCTCTAGACATAAAAGAGTATTTAGCGTGCAAGGGGTTTGTGACGGCAACCATTACCATGAACGAACATATTGATCCGGTGGCCCAGGCGGTACGATTAAGCTGGTATGTTGATGTGCATCATAAATGTACGGTTGTTTTTTGGGGAAATCATTTTTTTTCCGATCATAAGCTTCATCAACTGATTATAGATTTTGGACGTTCAGCATGGTTATTGCCTGCATCATTATTAGCACAAGAGATTGAGCGGGCATACCGTGAAAAAGGTTTTTGGCGCATATCGATTGAGATACAAGAAGAAAAAGATCGCTATTTTTTTATGATAAAAGAGGGGCCTCGCACCACGGTTGAAAAAATAGATGTGGTGTCTGCCGGTAGATTAGATGGCGATCATATTATTAAAAGGTGCTTTAGTTCCTGTTTAAAAGCGCCTTATTTTGATCAAGAGCTACTGGATCAAAGCTTTGCATCTGTGCGTGATTTATATGAAAAAAGCGGCTTTTTAGATGCACGTATTGTGGGGCATGAATATGGTGCGGGAACGACTGATAATTCATGCATAGTGCGTATTGTAGTTGACGAGGGTGAGATTAAAAAATGTGTGGGGGTAGAGGTTCCTGGTTTTCCAGAATTATGTTTAAAAGAACCATTGTCGCACATACGTAATGCAAAAAAAGAGGTACTTTTTCAGCCTAAATTGCTTCAAGAGCAGCGGTTGTTTTTAGAAGGCTATTTTCGTGATCAAGGTTATAGTCAGGTGCGCATTGAATCAGAATTGCGTGGTCGAGGTGATAATGAAGTTATTATTGTCTGGCATATAGCCTATGATAAAACGCCATTGCGTTTTGGTAAAACAGTGGTACAGGGAAGCTGCACTTATTCATTTGAGAGACTTATGCGTGAATTGCGCTATGAGCGGGGACAATTGTGGCATCAAGATGCGGTAAAAAAAACTTTTTTACAGTTTAAAAGGCGAGCGGTATTTGATTCTATTTATATGCATTCGGATCATAAGAATGGACACAGTGGTGAAAAAACAGTGTTGTTGCGATTGCATCATGATGATCCATTTGAAGTGCGTATGCGGGTTGGTTTAGGATTTCAAAATATTCAACAATATCAAACATTTAGCGGATTAACCTATAAATTGGGTAGTTCTTTTATGTTTAAAAATCCCACTAATCGGGCAGATATGTTATCAGCTCAGATTGATTTGGCGCGTTGCCATCGAGAATTAGTGGTAAAGTACTCATTGCCGTGGATGTGTATGATGCCATTTGATGGGGTAGTGCAGGCGTATAGCATTATGCACATGCAGCCAGGATTTATAGGTAGTAAATACAATATATATACCGTTACTCAGCATGGAGCTCTGGTGGGCATTCATAAAAAAACAGCGCATCTTGATGGGGGTATTCATATGGGATTAGAGGGCATGCGGACTACTGTTGTCAGTGGACCACAAGATCTCTGTATTTTTGCAGCAGAGGTTGCTCGTGCTATTAACTTTACCCCTCGATTGCAAAACAAGATGGTACCTTTTTTTGTTGCTGAGCCAACTATGTATCTAGATTATCTTGATGATAAGCTTAATCCTGCGCGGGGCATGTATTTTCTTTTATCTGCCAAGGGCATGATTCCTCTGACTGCTCATTATGAGCAGAGTGCTTTTATAAAGGTGCTGGCTGAACAAGCTTTTTTTGTACCAATTGGCAGCTGCGTGGCAGCAGTGCGCATGCGGTTTGGCCATATTTTTTATCAGCAGTTTAATGCGATTATGCCAGCAGAGCGATTTTATTTAGGTGGTAGTCATTCACTGCGTGGGTATAATGCAGATGCAGCACCTCCTTTAGGTGTTTTTATTGATACGAATGGGAAAAAGCAACTGGTGCCACGCGGCGGCAAAACGATGTTTAATGGCAATGGTGAGTTGCGCATTCCGTTGGCAAAAGGATTAGGAGGTGTGTTATTTCAAGATATAGGTCTGTTGAGCGGTGATTCGTTGGCACAGGTGAGGGCCAACAATATAGTAGCTGCAAGCGGTTTTGGGGTACGTATTTATACTCCGGTGGGGCCATTGCGTTTTGATATTGGTTTCAATTGGCATAGAAACAGTCCCCTTGAGTCTCGGTTTGCCTGGTTTTTAACGTTTGGGCAAGCCTTTTAGGGCATTTATTTGCTGGAAATCTTTCTTTCTTTATGCTACGCATATGGTATTATTAAAATTAAAATAATTATAGAAAACAATTTTTTAGGGAATTTGAATTATGAACAATAATGAACTACATGATCATTGCGGTCAAGATCAGCACACTAGTCATGGTGATCACGCAGGCCATGATCACTCAGCGGGTGATTCTCATGAGCACGGTCATTCTATTTATGGTGAACTTGTGTGTCACCTGCCTTATGCTATTTTTGCGTCTGCCTTTGCATTGGCAATTTTAAGTTTTATCAGTGTTGGTCATACCAATGTTAAGCAATTATGCGCAACAGCACACGGCCTTTTTCATAGCTTTCATTTTATGCATATTGTTTTTGCAGCTACTGGCACATTAATTACTTTTTTCCGTTTTTCTCACCGCAATGCACCTATAAGTAAAACTCGTGCATTCGTGGTAGGCGTTATATCGCCAGCAGTCTTTTGTACCCTTTCTGATGCCATTATTCCTTATTTTAGCGGGATGATAATGGGTGTTCCTATGCAGTTTCACCTTTGTTTTCTAACTGAATGGCGGAACATACTACCCTTTTTAGTAGTAGGCTTGATAAATGGGGTTATATTGAGTGGCCATCATGAAGGTCGTCGTGCCCTATATTCGTTGTTTTCACATTCGGTTCATATTTTGGTAAGCGCGCTTGCATCATTGT
Organism: Candidatus Babelota bacterium; assembly: GCA_026388985.1. Classification (GTDB taxonomy): domain Bacteria; phylum Babelota; class Babeliae; order Babelales; family Vermiphilaceae; genus JAPLIS01. Next base: position 28,331 of record JAPLIS010000006.1, read on the forward strand.
TTTATTTAGTAGCGTATGGATGCACCGATTGGCTTGATTCTATTGGTATGGTTTTCTTATTTTTAATTATTGCTGTTGTTGTTCCTTGTTCATTGTCTGATATTGTGGTACCAATGATGTTGGCAGAAAATACTAAAAAGAGATAAAAAATATGAGAAGCATCACCCTGAAAGCGCTCGGTAAATCATTCAAAGATGAAGTTATTGTGCATAACCTTAATCTGACTATTCCGAGCGGCAAATTTTTCGCGTTGCTTGGGCCAAGCGGCAGTGGTAAAACAACATTGCTTCGTTTGATTGGCGGGTTTGAGAAGGCTGATGCAGGATCTATTTTTTTAGGATCAAAAGATATTACCCATGTGCCGATACATGAAAGACGTATTAATACGGTATTTCAACAGTATGCGCTTTTTCCGCATATGAATGTGTTTGATAATGTTGCTTACAGCTTAAGATTGCGTAAAGTTACTTCTGACATTATTGAGCACAAAGTAACCAAGATTTTAACTGCTGTTGGTTTGCAAAAATATATTTATAGATCTATTGGGCAGCTATCTGGTGGCCAGCAGCAACGAGTTGCATTGGCACGAGCTATTATTAATGAGCCAGATGTGTTATTGCTTGATGAGCCCCTCGCTGCGCTTGATTTAAAATTGCGTGAACAAATGCTCATAGAGTTGATTGAATTGCAAAGCCAATTGGGAACTACTTTTATTTATGTTACTCATGACCAGTTTGAAGCACTTACTGTTGCTGATCATATGGCAATTATGAATCGTGATGGGCAGATTGAACAAGTGGGAACGCCCAAAGAAATTTATGAGTTTCCTATTTCTTCTTTTGTAGCTAAATTTGTAGGGACCACTAATATTTTTAAGGGAATAGTTACGTTAACTGATGCTGTTCCGCGCATAACCATTGATAAACTTGGTGCATTTGAGATAGTAGTGCCACAAGACAAAAAGTGGATACATGAAGGTGCGTTTGTTTTGATGAGTATTCGCCCAGAAAAGATTTATATTAGCAAAAAAGAAATGACTGGTTTTTCTAATGTGCTTATGGGCACCGTGCAATCAATTGTATATCATGGCCGTTCAACACAATATAATGTTGCCATAGCAGATACTACATTGGTGCAAGTTTTTGAGCAAAATGAAGAGCATTTTCCAAAAGAAGTAGTTGATTATGATGATCGTGTTTATTTGTACTGGCAAAAAGAAAACATAGTGTTGCTTGAACGATGAAAAAAATAAAAACATACTTAATGCAAGAGTTTCCTTTTTTATGTGCATTGCCGGCTATTATCTGGCAGACTCTTTTTTTATGTGTACCATTATTAATTGTTCTTTATTTTAGTTTTGTTAAAGATGGTGTATGGACTCTGGCTAATTATGCATCATTGTTTGACACTGCTCATGCGCGTATTATTGGCCGCTCATTGGGGTTGGCACTTGCTAATGTTGCCTTGTGTTTAATATGTGCCTACCCGGTTGCTTATTTTTTAGCAATTAAAGTGCAACGCTGTAAGAATTTTTTAATTTTTTTATTAGCATTGCCTTTTTGGACCAATTTTTTGGTACAAGTATATGCATGGTTTTTTTTGTTGGGCAACAATGGGTTGTTAGAAACGTTACTGCGTAAAATGGGTATTATAACCAGCTCTTTACATCTTGCTCATAGCCTAACCGCGGTTTTTTTGGTGATGGTATATTGTTATATACCGTTCATGATTTTACCCATTTATAGTGTTATTGAAAAATTACAACGCCAATTGTTAGAAGCATCTGCCGATTTGGGAGCAACCCCGTGGCAGACATTTGTGCATATAACCTTGCCGCTTTCTATGCCTGGCATTAAAACAGGTATTTTATTGGTTATGGTTCCTTCTTTTGGTGAATTTGTTATTCCGGAATTAATGGGAGGAGCAAAGTATATGATGGTGGGATCATTAATATCTTATTATTTTCTGGTAGCGCGAGATAATGCCATTGGTGCAGCATTTACTATGCTGAGCGGTTGCGTATTATTGATAGCAGCTTATACTTTTCATAGATATATACGTACCCCCGCTGATTCATGGGAGGATCATTAGCAATGACACAACGTTATAGGTTTACGCGTTATGCATATCCATTGTTTGTTGGGTGTATCTACTTTTTTTTGTATGTACCCATTTTATTATTAATTATTTTTTCATTTAATAGTGATTCATTTGCCAGCAGTTGGACAGGATTTACGTTCCGTTGGTATGCATTATTATGGGAAGATACTGAAGTGTGGGATGCACTTAAAAATTCACTGATAGTTGCCAGCAGTACTGTAGTGTTAAGTGTTTCGATGGGGACTCTGTTGGTGTTTTATGCTCAGCCAAGGCATTTGCGAAGAGGCATGGGTTTTTTCTATGCGAGTTTAGCGGTCCCTGAGATTGTACTGGCAGTAGGATTATTAAGCTTTTTTTATTTTTTTTCTATTTATTTAGGATTGCCAACCTTAATTGCGGCACATACGCTTATTGGTCTTGGCTATGTGGTTCCTATTTTATATACACGGTATATTGAAATAGATAAACGTATTATTGAAGCTTCATATGATTTGGGTGCCACCAGAGAACAAACGTTTATTCGTATCGTATTGCCTTTATTGTCACCGGCAATAATTACCGGTGCTTTATTAGTTTTTATTGTTTCTTTTGATGATTTTTTATTATCATTTTTTTGTTCAGGTACAGCGGTTCAGACATTGCCTATTTATATTTTTGCTTTAATTCGTGCAGGGACATCCCCTATGGTAAATGCTCTTTCAGCGTTGCTTTTGAGTGTTAGTAGTCTTTTTATAGCGCTCTTTTTTTTCTTACGTAATAAAAAAACGGATATAGTCTCATGATGTTTCCATTATGGTTGCGTACTCTGTGTGTACGTCTCTTTTTTGTGCTTTGTGTATTGATGGCTCTTGCTGTTTTTTTATATTCTCCACGCTTTATTCGATTACGCACTGAAGGTAAAAGTATTACCGTGCTTGCCTGGCCCCAAGAAATTGATGCGAGTGAGTTTGTTGCATTTGAAAAAGAAACAGGGATTAAGGTTAATATTCGTTATTTTGAGAGCAATGAAGAGCTCGCGGCCAAATTATTAAATAAAGGGGCGCAAGGGGTTGATCTGGTGATGCCAAGTGATTATGCCGCCCAGATGTTTATTAAAAAGGGATTACTTAAAAAAATAGATACAAGTAAGCTCGCTTTTTTTAAAGATCTTAATCCGCGGTTAATGGGACATTTTTTTGATCCACACAATGAGTATACTATTCCTTATTATTGGGGAGTATATGGCATTGGTTTTGATAAAGATTATTTTGGGGCGCAATCGCCAAAAGCTTCATGGGGTATTTTATTTGATAAACAGTATAAGTCAGCTCATATTACTATGCCTGATAATGCGCGGTATTTAATGCTTATTGTAGCCCAGTATCTTTATGGCACTATCGATAATATAGACATGCATCGTAGTGCACAGATACAACAGTTGTTAATGGCGCAAAAGCCTTTGGTGGAGCTGTATACTGAATCATGGGGTGAATATTTATTGGCATCAAAAGCAAGTGCGCTGGTGGTAATATTAAGTGTTGATGTGGCAAAAGCTATGAAAAGTTTTGAGCATGTTGATTTTATGGTTCCAAAAGAAGGTAGCTTTTTATTAATAGATTCGTTTGCTTTAGCCGCTAATACACAGAAAGAAGATTTGGCGTACCAGTTTTTAAATTATCTGTATAGGCCAGATATATTGCAGGCGTATGTTGATAAGTTTACTTTTTTCCCGGCAACCACCACTGTAAAACCGGCTTTTCAGCCAGAGCAGTTGCAAATTCCTGCCACCGATAAGGTTAAAAAATTAGATTTTTATAGAAATGTGGTTTCTAAGTCTACTCTCAGAGATTTCTGGATTTCTCTTAAGTCATAAGTTCTGTAAAAAGACTTTCTCCAAAGTCATACTCGCCAAGGCGGGGATCTATCTCTTTTATATTATTTGTCATTTATACAAGCACTTTTTATGGTAAGAATAACTTTCAATCCCATTCGTGGCCAGGTGTGAGCGCAAGCGAGCCTTGTGCAATCGCAGCTGTCTTCCCGTTCGTGGCCAGGTGTGAGCGCAAGCGAGCCTCAAACTATGCAACCATAGAAATCGCCAACAAAAATATGGTAGCCTCTTTTTTGTAATCAAATTTTTTTTAACCGCTTTTTTAAAAGAAGGAAAAGTAGCACATGAATAAACTACAATTGTTATTGGTATCATTGATGTTGCCAGTGTATATGGGGCATGCAGTGAGTTGTTGCGATGAAGATGATCAAGCACGAGGCGTGGTTGAGCTGCCGTGTGGCAGGATAGTGGCCGCTGGTTATAGTAATAAGAATAACTGTAACTATGATTTCGCGTTGGCCGGGTACACTCAGTATGGCTTTTTAGATCATACATTTGGTGATGGTATTAATAAGCCAGGAACCACATTAACTAACTTTGCTCTTGCTTTAAATTCAAGCTCTAGTCCAAGCAATGATATAGCAAATGCTATTGCAGTACAAAAAAACTGCAATCCGTGTGATTTTAGTTGCAAACCAGAGTGTGAAACTGATTGCAATGCCAATTGCAAATTGGTGGTTGTTGGTTATTCAGCGGGGAACGGAAATTGCAATAGTTCTTGCTCATTTGGCTCTGAAGATAAAAACCGTGGCAGCTTTGCCATAGCGCGCTATAATTGTGATGGCACATTAGACACAAGTTTTGGTGAAGATAAAAAAGGTGTTGTCAGAACGCAAAGCCCAATTGCTGGCGGGTTTGCGCAAGCTAAAGCCGTTGCGATACAAGATGATGGCAAAATAGTGGTTGTAGGGGAAACAGCAAGAGACAGGAGTAGATACTTTATGGTTGCACGGTACACCTGTGATGGGATCCTTGATACAACGTTTGGTTGCAATGGCACCGGCATAGTGCTGACCGGTTTTTCTGATGCCCCGCTTCGCATTCAGCCCGGGTATGCATGTTGTTTGCCAGTTTCAACTAAAGATAAGATAGAAGATTCTGGTGCAAATGCCGTTAAAATACAAAAAAATGGCAAAATCGTTGTTGCGGGATTTAATCGGGTTAGGAAGTCTGTCGAGCTGATTGATTTTGCGTTAGCTCGCTATAACACTGATGGCTCGTTAGACACCAGCTTTGGCCCTAACCATGATGGCAAAGTAATAACTGATTTTTCAGGAAACAATACGAGTACAGACGGAGCTTTTGCTCTTGTGTTGCTAGAAGACTGTCAAGATTGTTTCAGTTGTGCTGATAGCACCAAGATAGTTGCAGTGGGGCCTAGTTATGTGAATGGTAATTCCGAATTTGCATTATTTGCATTAGCTGGATACACCGATAATGGAAAACTTGATAGGAGCTTTGGCCCTAATGGCAATGGCTTGGTGACAACTTCTTTTGGTGCCGGTACAGCTTCTGGAGCTTTAGCAGCTGCATTGCAGCGTGATTGTAATAACGTCTGCAAAATAGTCGCTGCCGGTTCTAATGACATAACAGGTAAAGGGGATGATTTTATTCTTGCTCGGTATACTCTTAACGGCCTATTAGACACAAGTTTTGGTGAAGATAAAACGGGTAAAGTAGTGACAGATTTTCTAAATAAGAGCAATGACGTGGCATTCGCTGTTACTATACAAAAGAATGGTGCCATAGTTGCTGCAGGGTCTACCAATGCTATAACTCCCAATAATCCAGATGGTAATTATGCATTCGCTCTAGCCCGTTACAACCAATGCCAACCATGCTGCTAAAAGCGGTGAACAGATACCATAGATTGTAAACTGATATACACAAAAAAGAAGCTCTTGGCAGACACCAGGAGCTTTTTTTGTTAGTAATTTTTTTTCCTGTTATATAATCTTAAGATGGATCCCCGCCTTCGCCGCGAATGACGTAGGAGGGAGTCTTTTTTCTAGAAAATAGTTACTTTGCATTCACTATTCAGCGCTTAAAAACTTCACGCAAGAGCATTGTTTATATGTTTAAAGTTGGTCTCTTTATCGACTAATCAAGAGCTGTTCGTTAGAAGGTGTGAGCGCACGTGAAACCATAAACCGTAGCAATCGCCAACAAAAATATGGTAGCCTCTTTTTTGTAATCAAATTTTTTTTAACCGCTTTTTTAAAAGAAGGAAAAGTAGCACATGAATAAACTACAATTGTT
>JAPLIS010000019.1 GCA_026388985.1 Candidatus Babelota bacterium
AAGATGGCATTCAACTTGAAGACGGCTTTGTACATATTGATTCTATTAACTATGTGCCAAACAAACGATACAATTCTATCCGCATTGGGCTCCATAGCGGTAAATATAGAGTCATTCGTCGCTTGTTTGAAAGAGTAGGCTATGAAGTTATTGAACTTGATAGAGTAAAATTTGCTGGCATCACCAAAGATGACGTACGTTGTGGCATGTGGCGCTTTTTACGTCAGAGCGAAGTCAAGCTTCTTATTAATAAGTAATAGATTTTTTACTAAAATCATAGTTTGCTTACACAGAGCTACTTATTTTAAAAATAAAAGTAACGCGCAAGCACAGTTTTTTGCGATTGCGCGTTGCGCTAGAAACTCTTACTCTCTCATTATTTATCAAGCAGCGCATACAAAAGAGATACTAACCGATCATTAAGTTTTTCAGTGTCATACTCTTGTTCAATACGTTCACGCGCAAGAACACCCATCTTTAAACGTTCTTCGGGATGTTCGATTAAATATTCAATTTTACGTGCAAGTTCTTTGCTATCAGCACATTCAACCAAGAAACCTGTTTTGCCATTGTCTACTAACTCTGAAATACCTGCATGATACGTACTTACCACGGGAATGCCCACCGCCATGGCCTCTTTGAGCGCATTGGGGATTCCCTCCTCGTTGCCATCGTTTGCAGTTACAGAAGGCAATACAAAAATATCAGCTTTTGTTAATAATTTAGCCACATCATCATGCGTGCCCCATCCAAGCAGTTTGACATTGCGTTGCGCCCTACCTTTATTAATTGCCGCATTTAACCGTTGCTTTAAATGCCCATCACCCATAACACTATAGCGAATATGTGGATATTTTTTAATCAATCTACATACAGCGCTAATCGCATAAGATGTGCCCTTTTTAGGAACTAAACGATTAACTGAAACAATAGATAGCCCCTCTCCCTTTTTATTACTTCTAAAAGAAAATCGGTTAATATCTATAGCTGAATGATGTACTATAATTTTTTTAGCATCACAGCCAAGATCAATCATAATATCTTTAAAATAGTCACACACTGGTAAAAAAAGATCACCTTCCTTAAAAAGGGAATCATATACATGCCGACCCTTTTCTTTGACCTCTTTGGTAATATCATAACCCCGGAAACAGGTAACAATTTTTGCCTTAAGACCAAGCTCTTTTTTAATTTTTAACCATTTTTTCCCCAAAGGGCCAAATTGGCACAAAATAATATCATAAGTGGCTATATCAGACGGTATAGTGCCATAATAGGTACGATCAAGTAACTTATATTTAAGTACATCTGGGTGAATTTTTTTTTGACCTGGATGAGAAGAGCAAATTGCTATCTTATGCCCTCGATCAATCATACCAGTAAGTTGATTTACAATAAAAGTTTCTGGCAATAAAGGAAAGCAACCCAATGCAAATAAAATTTTTAAAGGCCGCCTTGCTGGCTGCTCTGCAGTAGCACTAAAACTGTTACAAAAAACCAATACAAGTCCAAGCAAAACAGTCGTCAATACGGTACGTTTATTATATATCACTACCAAGCCCTTTTTTTATATACAACTATATACTACGCTATATCTCACGCCCCAGAACTAAGTACGTAAGCTATTGATTTACTATGCTCATGCCCATAGACTATACGCATACTGCTATCACCTAGAGCTTCACTCAGCAATCTTTACAAAAAAACAGGCATTAATCAATTCATAATAAAAATCAACAATAAAAAATGAGGGGAAAGCTTTTAAACCCATCCCCTCACTCAGTAAATCAACAATAGGGCGCACTCTGCCAACGCCTCGCAATACCTATTTAAAACTAGCTACCTCAGCTTGCACCATTTCTTGAACCAATCCCTTAAAGGTAACCTTTCTTTTCCAGCCAAGTTTCTCATACGCTTTTGTTGGATCACCTAGTAATAATTCAACCTCTGTTGGACGGAAATAATCAGAATCTATCTTAACGATAATATCCCCCGTTTGAGCATTGACACCAACCTCATCAACACCCTCTCCTTGCCAAGCAATGTCTATTCCTACTTCTTTAAATGATAGTTCAACAAACTCTCTTACGGTGTGCATCTCCCCTGAAGCAATCACAAAATCTTCTGCTTGTTTTTGTTGCAACATAAGCCACATAGCCTCAACATAATCACGTGCATGGCCCCAATCTCTTTGCGCATTTAAATTACCCAAATAAAGCACTTTTTGCGTGCCATTTTTTATACCAGCTACTGCGCGCGTTATTTTCCGTGTTACAAATGTTTCACCCCGGATAGGAGATTCATGATTAAACAAAATACCATTACACGCAAACATACCATATGCTTCACGATAATTTTTAGTAATCCAAAAAGCATACAGTTTTGCTACACCATAGGGTGAACGGGGATAAAAAGGAGTAGTTTCTGTCTGTGGTATCTCTTGCACTTGCCCATAGAGCTCACTTGTTGAAGCTTGATAAAATTTAACTTTATTCCCAAGCCCTAAAATGCGTATCGCTTCTAATAAACGTAAAGTACCAATAGCATCTACCTGCGCCGTATATTCTGGCAATTCGAATGACACCTTAACATGACTTTGTGCCGATAAATTATATACTTCATCGGGCTGTATTTGTGCAATAAGTCTTACTATATTGCTACTATCGGTAACATCACCATAGTGAAGCACAAAAGTATTATGTTCACGGACATGAGGATCTTGATATAAATGATCCAAGCGACCAGTATTAAGCAATGAAGATCGACGCTTTATCCCATGTACCTCATACCCCTTTTTGAGCAAAAACTCTGACAAGTACGCCCCATCCTGACCAGTAACTCCAACAATCAGAGCTTTTTTCCTAGAACTGGCTGCTATACTTTCAACAACCGTTGATTCATTCGCCCATGCACCATTATGTAGACAGCAACTAAATAAAAGAATACATACATTTTTTCCCATAGAGCGCTTCATATCTTATTTCCCCTTATTAAAAATCAGGCAAAATCTAATTACTTTAAAACATTAACTCTTTTAGAGTTATAACACATTACTATATTTGGTAAATAACAAATCAAGCAAAACAACTATCTTTTTACATGCGGAGAATTGGGCTTAATTAATAAACACAATACGTAATTGTATAGAGGCAACGCTCATAACTATTCATATAAACCACTTCAAAACTATTTTAACAAGAAACGGACTATGGCTTTTAAGCCATAGTCCGTTCACTATTTCATATAACTATACAATAAAAACTATCAACATCTATTGATAAGCTATACAATAAGCACTAATTTTATTTACTATGTCAACTAATGTGCTTTCTGGACATTGTATCTTATCTCGATATTCATCTTTCATAGAATTACACAACAGGTCGTAGCGAGCTGACCGATTTATGACTAGTATACTCTCTTGATCATCTGAAAGATCCAGTACTTTATCTTTATAACTTCTTAATAACGCATCAAGAATAGTAACTACTTCCTGACAATACGCATGATTTTCTTTAATTCTTGTTTTATATAAAGCTATTAACTGAGCAACTTTTTTGTCTTTCCTAGCAATTCCTACCTGTGCTACAAAATAATCTAATAAGCCGTGCTGATCTTGAATAGAGTTATTCTTTACCAACATCTTTAACGTATCTCGATATACTGTCAGGCTATCAAACTGCTTTTTACTTAAAACAAGCGACTTATTATTTAGATATGCTTTAAAAAACGATCGCGTTACTTCTGCAAGTTGAGTCTTAAAAGCGCTTTCTAAATCTATAGCCGCAAATCGATTTGTTGCTTCATCATAAAATAGGGTGTTATTTCTACGTGCGGCATTACCCAAAAAAGTATCTAAAGCGACAATGCGTGGAAAATCATCATGTTGCGACATGTCCTTAATAAGTTGAACAGAAATGGGCTGCTGCAAAGAAAGGCCTGACTTGCCTGATAAGTTCTTCCCCGAAACACACAGATGTAACGTGCCTGCTATACCCTTACGGACCTTACCCGGCAAATTCATATTTTTAGGTATTAAACGCACTCTATTTGCTGGTAAATTATGTGATTCAGCAATATGTGTTGCAAACATATCCCGCACTGCAATCAATTCTCCCGTTGGACCAGGCCTATTGGTTTGCTTTACCAAAAAAACCGTATTGGCATGATCAACAATAAAAGAACAAATACTCTTCTTTTTGCCACCACGGATCTGCTTTAACACTTTAATAGCACTATAATCATAATCAGCTTTTAATACGGCAAAAGTATCAACCACTGTATTATCGCTAGCTATCTCTGTATCTATATCGGTCTGAAGCACCATATCATTTTCTGGTACCAGATCTATCTCTGTGTCGCTATCAACCACCATGTCATCCTCTGACATCAGACCTATCCCTGTATCGAGCGCAGTATCATTCTCTGGCACTAAACCTATCTCTGTATCTATATCGCTCTGAAGCACCAGACCTATTATCTGCCCATCTATCTCTGTATCAAGGCCAGTATCACTTTCAACACACTGCACTTGCATACAAAAAACTGTCAAAATACCACATAAAAAAATACCCACTATCTTATTCATATCTCAACCTTATATATATGTTTTATTAAGTACTATGTTTTAAAAACAGCTTATCTAGCAAAACAATTAATTTTTTGCATGAAGCATAATTTTTGTGTATCTGCTCCTGATAGAAACTCAATTTATCTAAAACAATTCTTCTTGCTGATCGTGAGATCAGGCCTCCTTGCATAGAAAACTCAAGCAATTTACGATACATACTTTCAGGAGAATGCCGTTTAAGTAATCTTTTTAATGTCTTACGGTAAATACGCAGCCCCTCTAGTTCTTGCTGCGTAATAATTTCTTGTTCATTATCAAGCATTCCCCGAATAAGTTTACACGCATAATATGCCAAGTTTTGATCAAATGAACTTTCTAAATCTATAGCATAGTAACGATTTGACCGAGAGCAGTAAAAAAAATTACCCTTATGACGATCAGCATTAGCTATAAAGGTATCAAGAGCTACTATCTGTGGTAAATCTTGATGCGATGCCATATTATTAATTACCAACCTTGTTAAACCCCACCATTGCTTAGGTACAGTTGATTTTACCGGCTGCTGAATAAAAACTTTAAATGCTTTGAACGGCTTTTTTAAACTCGTAACCTTTATACCCGGTACTACTTCATGTAAAGTAGCTGGAAAGTCATTATTTTTTTTACCAGGGAAAGAGGTGTATGCTGGAATAATTTCAACTTTATTGGCGGGCACGCCCACTGATTGTGCTATATATGAACCCAACATATCTCGCGCAACAGGCATGTGCCAAGAAAGTTGATCCCTTGCTTCTTGTTTTACAATATATTTTTTACCATCTTCATTTGTAAGAGTAGTAATATAAGTATTGTGCTCTGTTTTAAAGTAACCTGTTTTCTCTACACATTCTTGATCACACCCAAAAAATTTACCATCAAAAACAGGTGCCTTGGTTCGACAATCTATCAATTGGTTGGCAAAAAATACCTTATAAGCCAAAAAAAACAAGTATTTTTTTCTATAATTCATTACCAATTCCTTTTATTTTTTAGCTCTATGCTTTAGCATAAGCTTATCAAGCAAAATAACTAATTTTTCACATGAAGCATAATTTTCTGTAATATACCCCTGATACATATCCAATTTACTTAAAATAATTTTTCTTGCTGACCGTGAAACAAGACCTCCCTGCAAAGAAAACTCATGTAGTTTTTCATAGATACTTTCTGGAGAATGCCGCTTAAGTAATCTTTTTAATGTCTTGTGGTAAACATATAGCCCTTCTAGCTCTTGCTCTGTAATAATCTCGTCTTGATTATCAAGCATTGCTCTAATAAGGCTACATGCATACCTTGCCAAATTTTTATCAAATGAACTTTCTAAATCTATCGCATAATAACGATTTGCCTGAGAACAATAAAAAAAGTTTCCCCCATGACGATCTGCATTTGCTATAAACGTATCCAGAGCTACTATTTTTGGTAAATCTTTATGCCGTGCCATATTTTGAATCACCCGCCTTGTTAAACCCCACGATTTTTCAGGAACAGTAGCTTTTACCGGTTGCTGAATAAACACTTTAAACTCCCTTAAATCTGGCGGCAAATGAGTAAGCTTAATTCCAGGTACAACTTCATGTAAAGTAGCAGGAAGATAATTGTTTTTTTTACCCGGAAACGACGAATACGAAGGAATAATTTCAACTTTATTGGCGGGCACGTCAACCGATTGTGCTATATATGAACCCAACATATCCCGAGCAACAGACATGTGCCAAGAAAGTTGATTTCTTGAATCTTGTTTGACAATATATTTTTTACCATCTTTATTAGCCAAAGTAGTAATATGAGTATTGTGCTCTGTTTTAAAATAATCTGTTTTCTCTACACAGTCCTTATCACATCCAAATGCTTTGCCATCAAAATCATCTAACTTGCTTCGACAATCTATAGGCAGAGAGCTCACCAATATCATAGACACCAATAAAAACAAGTACTTTTTTCTGTAATCCATTACTCATTTCTCCTTTTTTTAATACTATAATTATATCCTAACTATGCTTTATCATAAGCTTATCTAGCAACAGCACTAATTTTTCACAAGAAGCATAATTTTTTATTATGCTTTGCTTATCTTCAACCATCATCAATGCTACATCTTTCCGTGACATTACCTCGCGAATGCCCCCTTTTACGGCAAATTCAACTATTTTTCTAGACAAGCCCTCTGGCGAATGCTGTTTAATTAATTTTTTTAATACATTTCGGTATACCTGTAGCGCTGCCAATTCTTGCTCAGAAATAATTTCTTGCTTATTAGCAATCATTAATTTAATAAGATTACAGGCATAAGAAGCTAAATTTTTATTAAAAGAACTTTCTAGATCTATAGCAAAAAAGTGATCTGATTTTTTATCATAAAAAAAGTTGCCTCTATGCCTATCTGCATTGGCTATAAACGTGTCAAGGGCAACTATTTTTGGCAAATCTGGATGCAATGCCATATCTTTAATTACTCGCCGCGTTAAACCCCACTCTGCAATAGCTACCGTAGGCTTTTCGGGCTGCTGAATAAACACTTTTAATGGCTTTAACTCTTTTGGCAAAAAAGTAACCTTCATTCCGGGCACCACTTCATGCAAAGTAGCAGGCAACTTGGTATCATGCTTACCTGGAAACGAGTATTGATTGGGAATAATTTCAACACGATTGGTGCGAATATGCGCTAATTCAGCTATATATGCACCAAGCTTTTCGCGAGCAACACCAATATACCAACGACCCGATTTGCGTTGATGTTTTTGCTTAACAATAAACCGTTTACCATTTTTATGCTTTAATATTGAAATACAGGTTTGACCTGGTGTTTGAAAACGATCTATTTCTTTAACGCTCACTTTATCACAACCAAATCCACTAGCATCAAAAACAGGCCTAGCATCAGTATTTGTGGGTGATAAACAAACAACAGTCACACTACATGCTACAAACAATAGCCCTCTCTGCACATATTTCATGAGTCATCCTTTTTTATATGAATTAACTATCATGCACCTTTTTCTACAGTAGTATCTTACTCTCGAAAATTAGCATAGATTAAAAATATAAAAAAAAACCACTTTTATTTATCCCATATTCAATGCCGCCTTCTACTACACATGCTTATATTGTGCTATAAGCTGATCCAGCAAAAGTACCAACGCAATACATGAATCGTAATTCTTTTTCATACTCTGTTCATAAAGACTTAACTCTTTCACTACCCTTTTTTTTGGAGAGTGTGATAAAATTCCTGCTTCAAAAGCATATTCAACCATTATTCGATACAAGCTCTCTGGCGAATGTCGCTCGAGCAATAATTTTAACATATCTCGATATGACTCTAACGCCCCCAACTCTTGCACTGAAACTTGTTCATCCTTATTGCACATCATTGATGCAATACATCTACAAGCGTATGCCCCCACATTTTTATTAAAAGAACTTTCTAAATCTATCAAAAAAAAATGATCTGAAGATATATCATAAAAAAAATTCCCTTTATGTCTGTCTATATTGGCAATAAAGGTGTCTAAGGCAACTATCTTGGGTAAATCTGGATGTAATGACATATCTTGAATTACTCGCCGCGTTAACCCCCATTCTTTTTTATGTATGCTTGCCTTAACCGGCTGCTGAATAAAAACCTTTAATGCTTTTAACTCTTTGGGTAACTCATGTACCGGCACGCCCGGCACAAATGTATGCAAAGATGCGGGTAACTCATCACTACGCTTACCCGCAAAAACACAACCTGCTGGCAGTATCCGAATATGATTTGCTTCGACACCAACCGATTCTGCTACAAATGCTCCAAGTTTGTCTCGCACAACACTTAAATGCAAATACAGAGGGTTACGTGTTTCTTGTTTCACAATAAATTTTGCGCCCTTTCTATGTTCAAGCACCGCAACACTAGTATGATATGATGTTTTAAAACAACTTATTGCATGCACTTGTTTTTTTTTACAATTAAATACTTTTTTTTCAGAAACATGGGTACATTGTACCCTACTCTCAAAAAAAATTAGCATAAAAAATACTATACCTATACATCTTATATCGTTCACCAACAATCCTTTATACAAAAAAACCACTACACATGCTTATATTTTGCTATAAGCTTATCCAGCAAAGCAACCAATTTTTTACAGGAATCATAGTTATCTTTAATATTATTTTCATATTGCTGCAATGTACTAAGTACTGTTTTTCTTAATGACCGCGATATAAGTCCACCACCTAAAGCTGATTCCCTTAGTGACTTATATATACTTTCTGGCGTATGAATTTGAATTAATAATTGCAATGTATTTCTATATGAAATGAGCCCACCTAGCTCTTTTTTAGAAATAGTTTCATGCTTATTATTAATCATTGACTTAATACAATTGCAGGCATAAAAACCCAAGTTATTACGAAATGAACTTTCTAAATCTATCGCATAATAACGATTTGATTCTGGACAATAAAAAAAGTTACCACAATGCCGATCTGCATTTCCTATAAAAGTATCTAGTGCTGCCATACGTGGCAAATCTGGGTGCAATGCCATACCAACTACCACTGGTCGCGTTAATCCCCACTCTTTATTAGGCAGACTTTTTTTTACTGGCTGATGAATAAAAGTTTTAAATTGTTCTAACTCTTGAGGTAAATTATTCACCATTATCCCGGGCACAAATGTATGCAACGTAGCAGGCAATTCATTAATCTTCTTACCGGGAAACGTACCAAAAGCAGGAATAATCCTAACCTGATTAACCGGAACACCTATTGATTCTGCTATTACAGAACCAACCTTATCCCGAGCAACAGTCAAATGCCAATAGAGCTGATCACGAGTTTCTTGCTTAAGAATAAATCTTTCACCCTTTTGGTTTTCAAGAACTGAAATAAAAGTATGATGACCTGTTTCAAAACAATTAATCACTTTAAGCTGTCCTATATCTCCATCACATGGACTGCCTTCAAGCCCCTGTTCCATAGCAAATGGGCTCTCATTCTCTTCTAGACCATGTATATTAACCTCTTGTTCTTGATTAGCAAAAACCTCAGCTTGTTCATGCTGACCAGAAACATACTCTTCCTCTTGCAAATCAGGACTATTTTCTAATAGCCCATCACCAACTCTTTCTCCTATATCCTGCTGATCAACAAACTGTTCTTGGTTACTATCTCTACAGTGTTCAATTTCTGCAATTTCAGTTAATCCTAACCCTCTATTAATCCTTAATTGCGCTATAAGCCGATCAAGCAAAACAACCAATTTTTTACATGAATTATAATTTTCTTTAATACTAGACTCATAGTTTTTTAACCTATCAACCACAGAAATTCTTAATGACCGTGATATGATATTTCCCTTTAATGCAAAATTAATCATTTTTTTATACATATCTTCAGGTGAATTATTCTGTATCAACAAGTTAAGCGTTTTTCTATATACAATCAAAGCTTGCAACTCTTTAGGTGACAGGTTGATCTTGCTCTTAATTAATGAGTCAATACACTGACATGCATAAAAGGCCAGATTATAGTTAAACGAAGACTCTAAATCTATCGCATAAAAATGATTCGACTTTGTATCATAAAAATAATTTTTCGTACATCGATCAGTGTTAGCTATAAAAGTATCAAATGCCACCATTTTAGATAAATCTTCATGCTCTGCCATATTAGCAATTACAGATCTATTTAAACCCCATTGATCTTTAGGAATACTAGCATCAACCCATTGCTTAATTGCACCACTAAATTTTTTTAAATTACCTGATAAATTATCAACTTGTATTCCTGGAATAAAATTATGTAATGTAGCTGGCAGATCAATAGATGCTTTACCGGGAAACCTAAAACCAGATGGAATAATCTCAACACGATTTGCTAAAACCCCAGCCGATTGAGCTATATAAGATCCCAACTTGTCTCGCACCGTAACAATATGCCATGAGAGTACATTCCTAGTATCTTGCTTTACAATAAACTTTTTATTATTTTTACAATAAAGAGTAGCAATCTGTGTTTTTTTAGGCGTTTGAAAAAAAACAATGTTGCTAACCATTGAACTATCACATCCAAAGGAAATTGCATCAAAATCCTTAGCTTTTCCTGCACCTTTATTATAATCTAGCGTCCCTTCTAGACCTATAATAGGCCCTCGCATACCAGTCACTACTTTTTCTTGCTGATCAAGTTCATGCACATTAGAAACCTCCCCTTGCTCTTGCAAATCAGCACTATTTTCCAACTGGCCATCACCAACACTTTCTCCTATATCCTGCTGATCAACAAACTGTTCTTGGTTACTATCACTACAGTGTTCAATTTCTGCAATGTCAGTTAATCCTGATCCTCTATTAATCCTCAATTGCCCTATAAGCCGATCAAGCAATCTCACCAATTTCTTACATGCATTATAATTTGCTTTGATACTAGACTCATACTTTTTCAGCCTATCAAGAACCGAAAATCTAAATGATCGTGATATGATGTTCCCCTGTAATGCAAAATCAATCATTTTCTTATACATATCTTCAGGCGAATTATTCTGTATCAACAAGTTAAGCGTTTTTCTATATACAATCAAAGCTTGCAACTCTTTAGGTGACAGGTTGACCTTGCTCTTAATTAATGAGTCAATACACTGACATGCATAAAAGGCCAAATTATGGTTAAATGAAGACTCTAAATCTATCGCATAAAAATGATTCGACTTTCTGTCATAAAAATAATTTTTCGTACCTCGGTCAGTGTTGGCTATAAAAGTATCAAATGCCACCATTTTAGATAAATCTTCATGCTCTGCCATATGAGCAATTACAGATCTGTTTAAACCACATTGATTTTTAGGAAAATAATCATCAACCCTCTGCTTAATCTTACCCTTAAATTTTTGCAAGCTGTCTGGCAACTTATTAACTGGAATACCGGGAATAAAATCATGTAACGTAGCGGGCACATCAATGGCTACTTTACCTGGAAAGGTAAAACCTGCTGGAATAATCTCAACGCGATTTGCTAAAACCCCAGCAGATTGAGCTATATATGATCCCAGCTTGTCTCGCACCGTAATAATATGCCATGTTAATAGATCTCTGGTATCTTGCTTTACAATAAACTTTTTACTATTTTTACAATTAAGAATAGCAATCCGTGTATTTTTAAGCGTTGAAAAATAATCAATAGTTCGCACCACTGAGCTATCACATCCAAAGGACCTTGCATCAAATGCCTCGCCTACACCATTATTATAATCTGGTATCCCTTCTAGGCCTATAATAGGCCCTCGCATACCAGTCACTACTTTTTCTTGCTTGGCGCAAACGTTCTCCTGTTCTTGCTCACCAAAAAAATACTCTTGCTCTTGTAGATCAGCACTATTTTCAAACAATCGATCACCAGCACTTTCTCCTATATCCTGCGCATCAAAAAACTGTTCTTGGTTACCATAACTATTGCATTCAATTCCTGCATTTTCAGTTACATCTGAATCCCTGTTAATCCTTGATTGCCCTACAAGGCGATCAAGCAAAAGAACCAATTGTTTACATGAATTATAATTTTCTTTGATACTAGACTCATACTTTTTCAACTTATTAAGAACAGAAAACCTTAATGTTCGCGATATGATGTTCCCCTGTAATGCAAAATCAATCATTTTTTTATACATATCTTCAGGCGAATTATTCTGTATCAAGAATTCCAGCGTTTTTCTGTATACAACCAAAGCTTGCAACTCTTTAGGTGACAGCTTGACCTTGCTCTTAATTAATAAATCAATACACTGACACGCATAAAATGCGACATTATGATTAAACGAAGACTCTAAATCTATCGCATAAAAATGATTCGACCTTTTATCATAAAAATAATTTTTCGCACATCGATCAGTATTGGCTATAAAGGTATCCAATGCCACCATTTTAGATAAATCTTCGTGTTCTGCCATATTGTGAATTATAGATCTATTTAAACCACATTGATTTTTAGGAAAACAATCATCCACCCTCTGCTTAATCTTACCCTTAAATTTTTGCAAGCTGTCTGGCAACTTATCAACAGATATCCCTGGAATAAAATCATGTAACGTAGCGGGCAGATCAATAGCTATTTTACCAGGAAACGTAAAACCTGCCGGAATAATCTCAACGCGATTTGCTAAAACCCCAGCAGATTGAGCTATATATGATCCCAGCTTGTCTCTCACTGTAATAATATGCCATTTTAATGCGTCCCTGGTATCTTGTTTTACTACAAACTTTTTATCCCCCTTGCAGTCAAGAATAGCAACCCGTGTCTTTTGTGGCGTTTGAAAATAATCAATTATTTTTACTTTTGCACTATCACACCCAAAAGCTGTTCCATCAAAGGCCTGATCGCTTGTTAGCTTTCCCTCATTATATGCCTGATCTTGTAGACCAGATATTGGCGCATCACTAACAACTTGTTCTTGCACATCAAAAACTAACCCTGCTAGGCAAATATCTTCTTGCTCATGCCCACTAGCAGTACTTTCTAACAACCCACTCACTCCATCCTGACCAATTAGTTGTTGCCCAAGAAACTCCTCTTGATCGCTATTTTCATGGTTCTTGAGCTCTGATTTTTCAGTTATAGTTGAGCCACTTTTAACCCGAACTTGTGCTATAAGCTGATCTAACAAAATAACCAATTCTTTGCATGAATTATAATTTTTTTTAATATTTGGTTCATATTGTTGCAACGTTCCCAACACCGTTTTTCTTAATGATCGCGATATGAGCCCGCCCTCCACGGCTGCTTCTACTAACTTGTTATATACATCTTCTGGCGCATATTTTTCTATTAAAGAATTCAGCGCATTCCGATATGCTTCTAATCCAGATATTTCGTACTTAGAGAGAAATTCTTCCTTATCGTTGATCATTGATTTAATAAGTCGACAGGCATAAAATGCTAAATCTTTATTAAAAGAACGCTCTAAATCTATGGCATAATAACGATTTGATTTTGGACAATAAAAAAAATTACCATAATGCCGATCTGCATTAGCTATAAAAGTATCTAAAGCAACTATTTTTGGCAAATCTGGATGCAATGGCATATTAGCTATAACTCGCCTACTTAATCCCCATTTTGTTTGTGGTGCTGAGCGGCTTGTTGGTTGTTGAATGTAAATTCTAAATGACCTTAATTCTGCGGGCAACTTTGAAATTTGAAAGCCCGGTACAAAGGTATGAACAGTAGCTGGAAACTCAATAGTTCGTTTACCGGGAAATTCACCATATGCAGGAATAATTTTAACCATATTTACCGGCATATCAATTGATTCTGCTATGAAAGAACCAACCTTGTCGCGCGCAATACTCAAATGCCAATAGAGTGGATCACGAATGTCTTGCTTCACAACAAATTTACTACCATTTTGGTGCTCAAGTATTGAAATAGATGTATACAAATCTGTTTCAAAATAATCTATCACGCGTGTATTTTCTTTAGTACAACCAAAAATAGGCTTATTAAATCCTTCTGCTAGCTGATCCATAGTATGTATATTTTTATCCCCTGGCACAATACCATTACTTTCCTCTTTTTGCCCATGAACAAAACCTTGATGCTCGCCGATATTTTCAAGCTCTACCATATCAGCGATCTTGTTAGAGCCGTGCTCAGCAATAACTTCTACGTGTCCTTGCACATCAACAACAGCATAGGCAACAACCTCAATTATACAAAAACTCAATAACCCAACATATCTTGCTTTATTGCTATACTTCATACATGCCTCGCCCTCTTTGTTACAACACCTAACAGAGACCCTCAAACAACCTTACATTTAAGATAGAGAACTTCACCGGCTAAAATCAACATTCATTTTAATCACTTAAAAAACCATAAATGGAGCGAATTTCTTGCTTACTTCAAACATCAATTTTAGAAAATTGTCCTACAAAAAACATATTTTTTGGGTTGTTGTTTGTGTTGATCTACAAGCAGTATTGCTATAATCGTTCTTAGTTTAGCTGTGCTGCATTCTTTTATCGTTTTATAATGCCCCAGCACTTGTTCTTGTACACATGTGCGCTCTCTATAACCAAAAAGCTACTCTTACGCATAAACATAAAGAAATATTTCAAATCAAATCAAGAGTTACACTTTACGTTCAAAAAAAAATATTCTAAAACAAGAATAGATTTAAACAACAAAAAAGGATTGATTTAATGATGCAACTCCCGATACAGACACGATCTCTCATGCTTTTATTGTTCAGCTCCCTATCATTAGCTATGAGTGCAAACATACCAATCAACAAACGCCCTTTAAGAATTCTGGTTATTGAAACATATTTTCCGCCTGTATCTAGCACTGCTGTGTTAAACCAAATTACTGGACTCATTGATGAAGGCCACACCGTGCATATTTATGCCAAAAAAAGGGGACCTTTACACTGGGCTCATGCTGACATAAAAAAATACAATCTCATGAATTATGCTATCTTTAACTCATTGCCAAAAAATCTAGACTCATATGATATTATTTATTGCATGTTTGGTTATCGCGGCAAAGAATTTGTAGATGCCCTTGAACACCGCTCCTTACGCCATGCTAAAATTGTCACCTGTTTTCGCGGTGCGGACATCACAAAATATGTCAAAAACAATTCACACAACTATTATCGCAAATTGTTTGCCAAGGGGGATATCTTTTTACCCGTTTGCCACTACTTTAAAAAAAAATTAAAATATCTTGGCTGCAAAACAGAGAAAATAACTGTTCATCCTTCAGCTATTGATTGCACCTTTTTCCCCTATACATCTCGTATGTTTCAACCAGAAAAACCTCTCAAGCTAGTATCGGTCAGCCGTTTGATTAAAAAAAAGGGATTACAATATAGCATTAAAGCTGTTGCTCAACTTATTGAAAAGTATCCCAAAATACAGTATACCATTGCCGGCTTTGGTCCACTAAAAGAAGAACTAGAAAAACTTATAGACAGTCTGGGTGCACAACATAATATCAAGCTGATTGGCCGTATATCTCAGGAAGAAGTGGTTACCCTTCTGAACGAATCAGATATTTTTATACTACCTTCAGTTACCGATAAAAGTGGTGACCAAGAAGGCATTCCCAATTCTATCAAAGAGGCAATGGCTATCGGGCTGCCGGCAATAAGCACTGACCATGCGGGCATACCAGAACTGATTCAAGATGGCATTTCTGGCTTTCTTGTACCAGAACATGACATACAAGCCCTTGTTGAAAAAATTGAATACTTAATCCAGCATCCAGAACAATGGACTGATCTCTGTCGTGAAGCACGTATTACCATTGAAAAGAAATATGAACGCGCAGCAGTAAATAAAAAACTGATTGCTCTTTTTTATTCCTTAAAAGTATAATCTTATAATTTTTTACATTTTTTAATTAACTTTTAACTAACTATTGCTTATTTAGTATTTTAACAATTAACATAAAAAGCAGATCAGTATATAACATATACCATCATTATCAATATGCATTATATTAATTAAAGGGAGATAGCTATGATGTCAGCACTATGCAAGGTTACCAGATCACTAACTGTTTTTTTTGCATGCATTTTACTATATACACACTATGTGCAAGCTAACCCACAAGCATACTCTTATAGATATGCTTTAAGACATCGTTTTGATAAAAAGAAAAAACCTATCGCTACGACATTACCTGAAATACAACTAGATACTGATACCTTTGAAAACCAATTCATACAAAAAACTCCAGAAAAACCAAAACTATTATTTGTTGAAACTTATTTCCCCCCTGTCACCAGTACCGCAGCACTCAATCAGCTTACGTGCCTTCTAGATAGCAATATATTTGATATTACTATCTATGCAAAGCAAGCTGGTTCATCGTCTTGGGCTAATCCTGACATAAAAAAATATAACCTTTTTAAGTCAGGCAAAGTATTTATTGGCAAACTCCCACCAAACATGAAAGAATTTGATATTATTTTATGCCAATTTGGTTACCGAGGAACCGAACTCATAGACATTAAAAAACAAAAAGGCCTTCAAGCAAAAGTGGTCACCTGTTTCCGGGGAAGCGACTTAACTAAGCACGTCAAAAAAAACCCCAGAATGTATGATTATCTTTTTCAAAAAGGAGATCTATTTTTACCGGTATGTAATTATTTTCAACAAAAACTAATTGATATGGGTTGTAATCCTAAAAAAATTAAAGTCATGCACTCTACTATCGATTGTAATAAATTTAAATTTAAGCCACGCGCATATAAAGCTAATGAGCCAATAAAAATAACAACCGTATGCCGCCTAGTAGAAAAAAAAGGGGTTGAATACTCTATAAAAGCAATAGAACAGCTCGTTAGTAAATATCCAGAAATAGAATTATCTATCATTGGCTTTGGCCCCCTAGAAAGTACTCTAAAAAAAATGGTTGCTCAATCAGCAGCGCGAAATAATATTAAATTCCTTGGCCGATGCACGGAACAAGAAGTTATTGAAATACTAGGCAAAACTCATATCTTTATACTCCCCTGCGTAACGGCAAGCAATGGAGACTCTGAAGGTATTCCTAACGCCTGCAAAGAATCTATGGCAACAGGTAAACCCACTATAAGTACATTCAATGCTGGCATTTCAGAACTTATAGATAATGGAATTTCCGGATTTTTAGTTCCAGAAAAAGATTCCTTTGCTCTGGCTCAAAAAATAGAGTATCTCATCAAAAATCCTCAAATATGGCATACTATGGGACTTGCTGCTCGCAACAAAGTACTCAACATGTATGATAAAACAAAGGAAAATCAAAAGTTAATTATTCTATTAAATTCTTTATTACCTAAAAACAAAAAAATAAAAATAATAGAAGAAGAGCAACAGGAATTTTTTCCTGAATTAGATACTATGGACGAAGAATAAACTAGAGAGTAAGCCCTAATAAAATACGCAAATCAGCTCGTAATTGAGATGCATTCTTAAACTGCAGCGCATACATACCACATTGTTGCGCTGCAAGTACATTTTCATATTTATCGTCAATAAAAACAACCTGTTGTGCTGTAAGATTATTTTTCTCTAAATATGCATAATAAAATGCATGCTGGGGTTTTTTAATAGTCGCATGTATACCATCAGGATAGTACGTCACCAACTGAGAAGCATTGAGTTCAAAAATATTCGCATTAAAAATAGTTTGCACCTGGGGCTTGGTTAAAAGATTTTCAAAAATAGTAGCCCCTATATTAGAACCAATGTGTTGGCGATAACCCTGTGCATGCAAATCATGAATTAATAGAGCAGTTTCGGGGATAAGAGACTGGCTGTTAGCTAATTGAGTAACCAGATCAGCAAAATCTTTATTGCCATATGTACGAGCAATCGTGGCAAACACTTCCGCGGTTGACCCCCCTAGACACATATCATATAAACCGACAAGCATATCTTTGACCATTGCCCATGAACTATTTCTTACAATTTTTTTTTTTGTATCACAGCACCACAGGATATGTGCCAACGCTCGATAATCTTTTTGTAAAATAACATGATGAATGTCCCATAACACAATAGGCTTGCGTGTCGTATCAAAATGAGCCTGTGTATACGTTTTTAATGGCTGCACAGTCATTTTTTGCATGCAATAATAAAAAGCAAAACTTAACAACAATACCAATACAATCTTTTTTAGATACATGTACGCTCCCTTTTTTACATACTAAAAAAAATAACAAACCTATGCAATAACAATAATCTTATTCCACTTGCAACTGAACTCTCAATGGATTTTTTGGTGCATTGAGAATAATAATTGAACCTGGCAACGGCCGTTGGTCGACCACTAAACAGTTGGTGCATACATGGCCCGCTTGCGGTTGATATGTATGTATTATGTCAGTTATTATGCCATAAGGCTGTAAAAATTCCTTGATATCTTCTACTCTTTTGCCCATAAAATGAGGCCAAATCATTTTTTGATCATCAGCATTGGCAACATATACTGTCATATTATTAGTGTATAAGGGCTCTCCTGGAAAAGGTGCTTGCGCTATACAATGGTTTGGCAAATACTGACTCGGCACATGATATATCTGTACAGCAATACCATTGGCTGAAAGCTTATCTTGAATACTATCAGTTGTTTGATTACGTACATCTGGCGCACAACACAGTGGCGGCTGCTTTGAAACAACTAAAAAAACTGATTGATGAGGCTTAATATGCTGTCTTGCCTGAGGTATTTGACTTAAAATAGTACCCGGATGAACATCTGCATCTTCTTTATAATGCAAAAGACGTATATTAAGGTTAAGCTCTGCTAACAAAGGGACAGCTTGATCAATAGTTCTCCCCACCACTAATGGGGTCTCTACATACTTCACCTGAAAGGTATAATGCAGAAAAACATAGCCAAGTAAAAAACTAAAAAAAGGAAAAATCCATAGATACGATTTTATATTCATATATTTCTATTAAGCACTTTCAAAGTAGTCAATAAGCCGGATTCTGTTAATTGATTGAATACATACGCATCCCATCAACTTGACAACCATTTATCTATGCGGCATACCCGCGTGTTATACTAGAACGAACAACTAACACACGCCTATTTTGCCTTGCTCCCGGTAGGGTTTACCCACTATGCAAATTACTCTACATAATTGTGCGCTCTTACCGCACATTTTCACCCTTACCTTTTATATATAATAAAAGGCGGTTATTTTCTGTGGCACTAGCCATCACTTTTTACCATGTCCAGCGTTGGTAGTTATCTTAAAAATAGCCACCTCCGAAGGTACCGTATTCGTTAGGAGTCCGGACTTTCCTCTATCTATGTTGCCATAAACAGCGATTGTCTCGACTACTTTGAGAGTGTAATTTCAAAGAAAAAAATACTATTAGTACCATGTTAGCAGCTATTTTAATAAATGTATAGTAATTAATACAAAAAGTATGCATAAGCATTCCTTCTATTAAAAAAATGTATATAAACAATGATCCCAAGCTCAGGACTATATATAAAAAACGATTAAAATAGCATATTTTACGAACCAAAAAAGCTGATCCAGCTACCAAACAAATATATAGACATGGTACTACCAGGCAGCCAGTATACAAAAAAAATTCAAGAAAAATAAAAAAAGCAGCAGATATGACAAAAATCATAGTAGCTGGTTCCAGTATATGTAAAATATAAACACATAACAGCATATAGCTCATTGGTTGACTATATAAAGAAAACATACAAATATCGATAACAAAAAAACATACTATCTGAAAAATCGAATTAAAAAAAAACGCAGCACTTGAATTGATCTTTTTCAATATATTATACTTATTTTAATCTAGTTAAAAACACTATAACCCATTACTCTTTAAGTTCTGTAAAAAGTGTATCGACCTTATGAATTTGATTCAAGCTTATTACCAAACTACCAGGAATTGTTATGAAATATAAACGTCAAAAAATAGCCTTTATCTGCTTAGCTTATCTTTTCCCCATAACTCTTTATGGAATGAATTTGAAGGTAAACGGGCAACATCGCCGTACACAAAGTGTGCCTAACATACCCGTACGTCTACCTCGCCCTAGCAGACTGGACGGCATTGATGAAAACATCTTAGATAGAGACTTTATACCACTTATCCCAGCCGATAGACAAAACAATAATCGCGACCAAGAGCAACCGCCCCATCACATTGCTATACCTCATTACCCCGGCTTTAGACCAATTATTACCTATCAACCTATCTCCCACAGAGAACAAGACCAACAACATCCTAGCCCTTCTGCCTGGGAAAACATGCAAGCTTATCGCGACTATCCGATTCTTGGGCTCATTCTTCTAATGTATGATAATTACCCACAGTTAACACTTGCCGGCATAGCGATTACCACTGGCGCAGCGGTATGGAATTATGATAAGATTATAAAGTTCTACAAAAACGCTAAAGACAGGGCTAATACACTATTTTTAAAAATGAATTCTCCTAAAAAAACAGATAAGAAAAAAATAATTAATGAGCATAATCGCCACACTGATTCATAAATGCATTTTCATCAGTATCATCACCTTTTCTTGCGCTTTGGGAATGCTCTATTATGTTCTCAACAATCAATATATCGATTTTTCTTCCCTTGAACATTATAATCCTGGTAAAGCCACCATCGTACTTGACGACCAGGGCATAGAATGGACACGATTTCAACTTGATAAAAGAGATCCTATTACATTGGAGCTCATGCCTTCTCATTTATTAGATGCTTTTCTTGCGGCAGAAGATTGGAGTTTTTTTTCACACCAAGGTATTTCTTTTAAGGGCATTATGCGCTCTATTGTGGTAAATATGTATCATGGCCGCAAAGCACAAGGGGCCAGTACTATTACCCAACAATTAGTAAAACTACTTTTTTTTAACCAAAACAAAACTTTTACCAGAAAATTAAAAGAACAAGTATGCGCCTTAGTTGTTGAACAGCAATTTACCAAGCAACACATTTTACAGACCTACTTAAATCACATTTATTTTGGCTGTGGTATTTATGGAGTGCAGGCAGCAAGTCAACGCTTTTGGGGTATTGATGCGGCAGATCTATCAATTGATCAAGCAGCTACTCTTGCCGCCATTGTACGATCCCCCGCTCGTTACTGTCCCTTACTGCATCCTCTTTCTTGCCAAAAAAGACGTAATATAATACTACAGTTAATGCACCAACGTCAGTTTATTGATAAAAAAACCTATAC
Source organism: Candidatus Babelota bacterium (assembly GCA_026388985.1). GTDB lineage: Bacteria > Babelota > Babeliae > Babelales > Vermiphilaceae > JAPLIS01. Next base: position 21,318 of record JAPLIS010000019.1, read on the forward strand.
ATCACTGTGCGATAAGCCGATTGCTATGGTTAACATAGAAACTGATACCATAGCCCCCCATCTGCGAGAAACTCTACGTATTTTCTTAGAAGATTTAGTGGGGAAAAATAAACTATACTCAGATGGCTTTATTGTACAAACAACACTTAATAAACAGTATCAATGTATAGCGCAAAAAGCATTTAATGAACACTGTAAAAAATTAAAAAAAGAACTGAATTTACCCATCGATGGTGGACTTATTGCCCTTGAAACAAAAACAGGCGAAATAAAAGCTTTAGTAGGAGGCTGTGACTTTATCGAATCACAATATAATCGGGCATTGCAGGCACGTAGACAAATGGGATCTGTATTAAAACCTCTTATTTATGCAGCCGCGCTAGAAAAGGGTATAAATTTTACTCATACCGAATACGATGAACCATTTTCGCTTCTTCAACCGGAAGGGGCATGGGAACCTAAAAACTATAATGATAGATTTAATGGAAAAGTGACTCTTGCCTATGCACTTTCACGTTCTAACAATATTGTTGCCATCAAAACGCTTATGTCAATTGGCGCACAAAGCATCGTAAATCTAGCAAAAGAATGCCACATAAAAGGCCCTTTTCACACATACCCTTCTCTAGCTCTTGGATGCATTGATGCTACACTCGCTGAAGTGGCCGGCATGTTCAATGTGTTTGCAGATAATGGTATCTATACAGAGCCTCACTTTATTAGATGGGTTAAAAACTCTATGGGCACTAAATTAATTAAAAATAACACCAAGCGACATTTTGTTATGCCATCTCGCATCAGCGACCAAGTGGCTTATGTGTTAAAACATGGATTACAACGATTACGCTATCAGTATAAACGGCAAGAATGGATTAAGTCAGAAGCGATCAGCAAAACAGGAACCACAAACAACTCTCGCACCTGTTGGTTTGTAGGGTCAACTCCATCAATCACCACCGCAGTTTATATCGGTTGCGATGACAATCGCTCAATGGGCAACAATGTATATCCGGTTAAAACAGCTTTTCCGATTTGGCTCGCATTTCATAGATCAGCACAGAGCTCACAAGCATCTTTTGTCTTTGATCCTTCTTTACAAGAAATATACATAGATCAATATACGGGACAATGCTCTGAAAGAGGAAAACCAGACGCTATTAAAATTTTAGTGTAATCATTTTTTTAATACTCTGCGCCAAAGCCGTACTATCTTTTTGAATAGTTTCTTGGCGTATCAATGCAAATAATCGCTGATTTTGAATCACCATTTCATAGGCGTTTGCATACTGATGTGAATCATGCTGCATTTCTAAAGGAATAATAATGCATGGCTTGTTAAAGAATAGTATCTCAAATAATGCTCCCGCTCCTGCCCGCGATATAATAACATCAGCCGCTTGATAGTAAGGCGCTATGGTATCAGAAAAAGCAAAAACATGGGCTGATATACCACTATTTTCATAAAAATGCTGCCAATGCTGCTGATCTGCTGGACCCGTTTGATGAATAATGTTAATCTGGCTCGCCAATAATGGGTCAATGGTAAGAGCCTCTTTAATAGCTTCATTAATAAAGCGTGACCCCTGTGATCCCCCTAAAACAAATACCGTCTTTTTTGTCAGATCTAAGCCTAAATCTTCTATTTTACGTATATCTTCTTTATCTCTGACGCTAAATCGTATTGGATAATCGGTTACGGTACAGGGCACATGTGTAAGCAATTGAGACGTTTTTTTAAAACACACACGCATGACATCAGCATGCGATGCCAGCCATTTAATTGCCTTGCCCGGCTGAACATTTAACTCATACAACTCAATAGGAATACGTAATAATCGGGCGGCAGCACATACAGGAATTGCAATATGCCCACCGGTACTTATAATTCTTGATGGTCTTTTTTTATATAATTGATAAAAACTAATGCCAAATGAACGCATCAAAAGAACGCACATCTTAGGCAATAAATACCATTTGCACGCACTAATAGTTTCTAAAGGCAAACCAACATGAGTGTCAACAGTTATATTATTTTGAATAATCTGGGCATCCAACAATGCCGTTGTTGAAAAAAAAAGAATCTTCATAGAAGGGTTTTTTGACTTAGCCTGTTGCGCAAGAGTAAGGCACGGAATAATGTGTCCACCGGACTTACCTGCTACAAAACAAAGAGTTGGATTATTCATAAAGAAAAAATGCTCCCATTAATGATAAGATCCTGCATGCTTTTTTTCGCCGGTAACCCATATATATACGTATATGTTTTATGCTGTAAATCCCTGATACAATTACCATGTTTTATATCATAATAAAATAAGCCCATATGGTTAAATACCTGCTGATTATGCGCATTGTTAACGCGTAAAAAAAGTTCTCGCAAATGGTGCTGCACTTTTTGATCAGGGTTGTCAGCTGTTTCTAAATACGATTTATACCCTTTTATTGCTCCTTGAACATCTCCTTCTTGTTCTTTAACAATGCCTTTTAATAACCAGCATTTATCAAAATGAGGATTACTTTCTGTACACATATCTATATTAGTATGTGCTTGTGCATATTCATTTAATTGCGCATAAATTTGCGCTTTTAAAAAATAAAAAATAAAAAAATTAGGTTTTTTAGGAGAATTATTCAAAATGTCATCCATAGTATGCAACGCATTTTCCAGCTCTTTTCGCTCTATATATATCTGCGTTGCCTCAAAGGCAATCTCTATATTTTTTTTAAATACATTACTTAATCTAATCATAAGTTCTTCTGCTTGTTGTTTGTGCCCTTCTTGACGCAAAGACCGGGCAAAAATAAGTTGAATATCGGCATCATTATCAAATACATTACGCATGCGCTGCATTAATTGTACGATATGACGATGATTACCCGTTTCATATAAAAAACAGAGATACCCTTTATGGGTACAGGTAGAGCTATTGGTGGTTAATATGTTTTTGTACCAACTATTCGCCTGCTTAATGCGACCATCAAATTGTAAATAATTTGCCCATATATAATCATGAATATTGCGGGCAAAATCATCAGACGCACCCCATGAAACTACCACTACAAAACAAGCCTGCATCACTAGAATATAACGCTTCATTCTTTCTCCTGATAACAACGAATCAAATATGAGGCAAGTACTTTCTTTAATTCAGGGTCGGCAACTCGACCGAGAGCCTCTTGTTCAATCGCACTCAGATGTACTACGCATTGAGACTTGGTACTTTTTATCAGCCCTGAAGAACTATTTTTTTGTATAATCCGCCCTATTTGTTTAAAGCGTATCTGTTTTATATGTGGCAAATCTAGCTTTTCATTTATTTGCTTAATCAGCATTGGAGAAAGCATATATAGCTCTTGCAACCAACAGGAATCTTGTACGCCCAATACCAGCGAATCATCATGGATATGTTCAACGGTAACCCGTGAATGGAGCTTGCCAATTATGGTTGGCCAATTTTCAAGCAATAGGCGCTTCCAATCAGTTGTCTTTGGTAATATGCTACTAAGAAGCTGTTTAATATGATGTGCCATGATCCCTTTTGTACGAATGTATTATATTAATCATAGTTTTTTTGTATTTTTTTGCAAAAAGAGCCTTCAAAAAGAGAGTATCTATTTTTAAAAAATAAAGAATAAACAATGTATAAAGATTTTGAATCTATTGCACATACCGCTGATATAAAAGTACGCGTATATGGGGAAACTCTATCACAACTGTTTCGACATGCCGTTAGTGCCATGTTTCAAGTAATAAAACCACGCAGCGATGAGTGCACATATAGCAATGATCGCATAGTATGCACTATACTGCCCATAACTCACCACATAGAAATTACAGCCATTGATAAAGAAGCATTGCTCGTAGATTTTTTATCAGAGGCTCTCTGCTTATCTGATATCTATAACGAAGCTTACCTAGATGCTACCATAGAGCACATAACTGAAACTTCAGTTAAAGCTGTGCTTCATGGCATAAAAATTCAGGGCTTTGAAGTAGTGGAAATTAAAGCAGTTACCTATCATGAACTTGCTATTAAACAGAGTAATGGCATATGGCAAACAGATATTGTATTTGATATATAACTAATTTAAAAAACAAAAGAGACGGTAATGTCAGAAGCTATCACACTTAAAAATGTATTAAAAATAGACGAATGCACCTACGAAATCCCAAAATCATATCGACCTGATATGCTGGTGCCTGCACGCATCTTTATGAATGACCGCATGATTGATGACGTATTGAGCGACAGAGCCTTATGGCAACTTGCTAACGTTGCTACCCTTCCTGGTATCCAAAAATATGCTTTTGGTATGCCCGACATACATCAAGGGTATGGATTTCCCATCGGTGGCGTTGCCGCAACAGCAATAGATGAAGGTGGTGTTATATCTCCTGGCGGCATCGGCTATGATATCAATTGCGGGGTACGCTTACTTGCAGCGCACATGAGCGCTGATGAACTTCAACCCTATCTTGAAAAATTGGCCACACGCCTTTTTCATGCAGTGCCATCTGGTGTGGGTAGAGGTGGCAACCTCACCTTTAAATCAGAGGAATTGGATAAAATATTAATGCATGGGGCGCACCGCATGCTTGAGCTTGATTATGGCACACAAGCTGACTTAACTTTTTGTGAAGAGCAAGGACGCATGGCCATTGCTGATTCTCGCCTTATTTCTAAGCATGCAAAAAAGCGTGGCGCTGATCAAATAGGTACTCTCGGATCAGGCAATCATTTTTTGGAAGTGCAAGTGGTTGATGAAATTTTTAATGAGCAGGCAGCGGAAGCATTTGGTTTATATAAAGGCCAGGTAACGATTATGATTCATTGCGGATCTCGTGGCTTGGGGCACCAAACATGCACTGATTACGTACGCGTAATGGTTAACCGATTATCACACTGGGGGTATGAATTACCTGATCGTGAATTAGTATACGCACCATTTCATTCACCTGAAGCGCAAGATTATTTTGGCGCAATGGCAGCAGCATCTAATTATGCATGGGCAAATCGGCATATGATTGGCCATTGGGTCCGACAAACATGGCATGAGGTGGTTGGCCATGATACACCATTAGACTTAGTCTATGATGTTTCTCACAATATTGGCAAACTTGAAACACACACTATTGATGGCATAGAAAAAAAACTACTTATGCATCGCAAGGGTGCCACACGCGCATTCGGCCCTGGGCGTGCTGAAGTTCCTGACCGATATCAAGCGATTGGCCAACCGGTATTAATTCCAGGAACTATGGGCACTGCTTCTTATGTATTAACCGGTACAGATAGCAGTATGGATAGAGCATTTGGCTCTAGCTGCCATGGTGCTGGTAGAAAAATGTCACGCGCGCAGGCTAAAAAAATAGTACACGGTTCACAGCTCCGGCAGCAACTTACCCATAAAGGAATCATCATTCGCTCTGATTCTGATCAAGGTTTAGCTGAAGAGGCGCCGCTAGCGTACAAAGACGTAGAAGATGTTGTTGATGTGGTGCATGGAGCGGGGTTGGCTCATAAAGTTGCCCGCCTTAAACCGTTGGCCGTAATTAAAGGTGGCTAGTGATTAAGGGCATGTTACAAAAGAAACAACCATGCTACACTCATTATATAATACTGGAGAACTTAAGGCTTACCAATAGTAAAAAGGTCACTTACTTATGAATAATCAACCAAAACAACTCGGGCTTAATTGCAGTATATTTGAAAATTTTGTTAAAAATAACCGTATCTATGTTGACAAAACTCGCATTATATATGATCTCATCACCGCCCGAAACAATGAGCATTTTTATTTTGTATCCCGTCCCCGTCGCTTTGGTAAATCATTGTTCATTTCAACGCTTAAAGCTATATTTTCTGGTAAAAAAGAACTATTTAATGAATATTGGATTGGTAAAAATAGTTCATATGACTGGCCACAGCATCCAGTAATTCATTTAGACTTTGGTGGCATCGCGCATAGAACACCAGAAAAATTTGAACAAAGTTTTTGCTTTGCTTTACAAAAAATTGCAAAAAGCTGTGCTATTGAAAAATTAGAGGGAACTGTTCCTGGAGATATGCTTCAAGACCTTGTTGAAAAATTGTCACCCAACGGCAAAATTGTTTTACTCATTGACGAATATGACAAACCAATGGTTGACCATATAGATAATATACCCCTGGCAGAAGAAAATAGAAAAATACTTAATAGCTTTTATACTACCGTCAAGTCACTTGAAGAATATTGGCGTGCTATTTTTATCACGGGTGTAAGTAAATTCACCAAAACCTCCCTTTTCTCTGGCCTTAACAACCTGCAAGAACTTTCTATGGATCCAATAGCCGCCGAATTATTTGGCTATACACATGAAGAGCTTGTTACCTATTTCCCTACATACATAGATGATCTTGCTAATCATTTAGGTTTATCTAGGCAAGAAACTCTTGATACCATGAAAGAATGGTATGATGGATATCGATTCTCTAAAGATATGCAAAAACCTCAAATGTATAGCCCCCTTTCAGTTATTGCCTGCTTAAGCTCTAAAGAATTTGCTAACTATTGGTTTAATACCGGCAATCCCGGCTTTTTAATAGCTCTTTTGCGTTTAAATGGCATAGATCTTGAGATTCATGACATCATTCAACTATCAATCAAAAGTTTGAATACGATTGACATTCACAATATTCCCCTTTTCCCGCTTCTTTTTCAAACCGGCTACCTAACCATTGTTGACTACAATACACAAACAGAGATCTTTACCCTCGATTATCCCAACAAAGAAATACGTGAATCTTTTAAAGATTATCTGATGCAAGCTTTTTCATATGCCTCTACGGCCGCAATTGATAAAGAATTAGTAAAAATGCGGAGCGCATTGACACACAAAAACTTTGAACAATTTTGCAATGCTGTCAAAACACTTTTTGCTGGCATTCCCCATAACTTGCATATTGCAAAAGAAGCCTACTACCATTCTCTTTTTCACTTCATGTTTGACCTGCTGGGTATGAAACCAAAGTCAGAAGAAGCGACAAGTCGCGGTGAATCTGATCTGGTGCTAGAAACGGCTGATAGTGTGATGGTGTTTGAATTTAAGTTTAGTAAATCAGCGCAAGATGCATTAGATCAAATTATGCACAAAAAATATCATAAAAAATATATGCATAAAAACAAAGCTATTATCTTAGTTGGCATCAATGTTAACTTTAAAGAGAAAGAGTTAGAGTTTGAATGGTTGCAACACAGCCTGTAAACTCTTTATTGTTTATATATAGAGCGCTCAATAACTGCTATATTTTCATCAATAGTCTGCATATGCGTATCTACCATAAGATCATACTCTACACCCTGATGCACATGCTCAAACTGCCATCTTGCTGAGCCAATTTTTCTATCACCACGACTTTTTTCTCGCTGTTCCAAAATATCAAGGGGCGCTGTAACACCCACCCATAGCACATTAAAACTTTGTAACATCTGTTGCCATTCTGCAACCTGTTGCTTACCAAAAGAAACATCATCAACAATTATATTGTGTCCTGAGGAGGCCAACGTAAGCACTATATCCTTAAATGCTTGCATCATAAGCTTACCAAAATCACCAGTAACTATTTTATAGGCAATTATAACACCCTGCTGATCTTTAACTGGCTGCCAACTAAACCCTGGCGCCACTGTATCATTGGTCCAATCGTTTAATTTTTCTGGCATCATGTAAATAATTTGATCAATACCAAGCACTAAAAAGGGGCTTTTAAGCGAATTTTGCAATGCACGGGCTAAGGTTGTTTTACCCGCACTTGATGGTCCATTTAGATAAACAATGGAAAAGTTATCGTACATCTTCATCCTTTTTTTATTTAAATATCCTATCTCAATTGAAGGCTGAGCTATAAGTATATAAAATAATCCTAAACAATAAAACAAACCCGATTTCATGTGTCACGCTTCTACTTAAAATTCTTAGTAAACCATAACACCAAATCATCTTCAAGCGGATAGTTATTTCCAGGAATAGCACTTTGGTAATTATAGGTTGCGCCTTTACCTACTTGAACATTTATTTATGTGGTAAGCATACATAAAGCATCCACACATCTCCTGTATCACCATTTTCTTTAATCTTTTTAAATCCAGTGTTTACTGAATTATTGCGTAAGTCTATTTTTGCCTACTAATTCTAAAAAAAAACTATCGAAAATCATGTTAGCTTTCTGAACATAAGAGTTTCGTTCGAGTTTCCAAGCCTCTATAACTTGTGCTTTTGAACATTCTGGATGTTCTTTTGAGTATCGCTGTATAAAATTCAGATAAGCCCACTCTTTTTTTAGTGTTGCTTTCCGTATTTTACGTGATTCGTATTCCTTCTGCCAAAAAGAGGCAAATTCCTCATAAGTTGGTGGATCTCCCTGTGCCCACCTCTCATTAATCCAATCGATTCCGAAAGCAGTAAAATGAAAATGATCTCCTATGTGTTTCTTGAAAAACATTCGAGTATTCAGATCATTTTTATATGCTCCCATCAAGATTTTAGTTTTCGGTTCAAGTGGATATGTTCTCCCCTTGATAACTCTAGAGCTATCAGGAAAACTCATTAATTCTTGTTTTTTTCCTGATTTAAAGTAAGACAAAAGTCTTAAAATCAAATCTTTTTTATTTCCAGAAGAAGAAAGTTGAAATCGATCACAAACTTCCCTCAACTCTTGCACATGAAAATAATATAAATAGACCTCTATCTGAACTAATTCAACTGAATTCATTTGTCTCTCTTGATCGCAATATAAACTTTCACTTCTGGATTTCTTTGAGGATCAAAATCTGATGAATATAACTCAAAATCAGTGGTATAAGAACGGGACAAATCCGATTGCCAAATCGCTTGCCAAGCAGCCACCAAACCTTGGGGAAATTCTCCCTTTGTTGTAAAAACAGCATAATGTGATTCAGGGATCACTTTGCCAACTAATCCAGCTGGAACCTCGTCTAAACTAGAAACTTGTACCCCTAGAATCCAAGAGTATGGTTGTGTATAATCTCCTTCATAATCTGTATAAACAGCTAGAATAGTGCCATTTATCTTATTAGGAATCTTAGCGAGAATATTTTCATTAAAAAACCTATCTTTATGGATAGGCATTTCTAACGAACATTTTTGGTTGTCAGTTCTTAACTCAAATCCAATAAAAAAAAATTCTTTATGCTTTTCAATAGCATGGTGCATCATTCAATAACCCCACAAACAACTTTGATTTATTTTATTTTTTATCATCTACAATTATATGCTTTGTTGTTGCAATTCCCAATCCAATCGCAGCCCAAGCGGCAGTACCTTTTGGTTGGCAAAAAGCTCCAGAAGCTGCGCCTATTTTAGTACATGCAACATACACTTGTCCACTCTCTACCTTTTGCGATCCATGCACTAATACTTCACCAACCATTCCCACAGCCATACCCGCACCCATTCCTAGCAATGCATAAGAAAAAGAACCTAACATATGATCCGGAATATCTCTCACATTGCTCTGTGCCTGTTGACTAGAAAACGACCTACTATTTACCTGCTGAAAATATTGTCGCATTGTTACTTTTGCCCTGTGAGCTCGTGCACTATGTGACGCTAATTGCTTTGAATGTGCGGTCAAAACTTGCATGCTCTGTACTGAAGGGCAATAGATAATAAAAGATAAAAAAACGAAAACATGTATACTTTTCACGTGTGATCCAACAATAATGTAATGCGATACAATAAGATATACTCCTAGAATACGCTTTTTTTTAATTAAAAAAAATTAAAATTAGCATTGATCAACCCCCTGTGGCCATATGTCGACATATGACCTGAAGAATGTTATATAATCAAATTAATTGATACATAGCAGTTACCCGTTTTTATATAAAGGTCAAAAGTATGAATTTCTTAAATCCACAAACTGACGTTGCCTTTAAAAAGTTATTTGGGGATGATGCCCATAAAAATTTAGTAATCAATTTTTTAAATAGCTTGCTGGAGCGTGTAGAGGGGGAAAAGATTGTTGATGCGGTGGTTAATCATGAAAACCCGGTAGTTGGTATTTTACCAAATGAGCCGGTTATTCTTGATATTTGTTGCACTGACCAGAAAAATAATAAATGTTTTTTTGAAATTCAGGTTATGGCTCCTGAAGATTGTTTTGTTAGAGCAACCTGTTATGCTTCGTTGGCGTTAGGTAGGCAGAAACCGTATGGTGAACTCATCCCAGTGATTTTTGTGGGGATACTTAATTTTGATATTTCTACAGACACCGATTATATCAGCCATCATACCCTTTGCGATAAAGAAACAGGCCAGCCAACAGAGCTCTCAATAATGCATTATTATTTTATTGAGCTGAATAAGTTTAATAAAGACCTTGAAACTATTGATACTGATCTTGATAAATGGATTTACCTATTTAAACATGCAGCCAGTTTGCACAGTGTGCCATCAGCGTTTAAAGAGCCGGTGTTTGCGCAAGCGTTTGATCGGTTATCGCACTAAAAAATTGACAGATTTAGTGTTAATGCGCAAGCCGCAAGCAAAAAGATAAGGGGCTTGTTACGCTTATGTTAAGCTGTGAATAATATGCTATAATTAGCATATATAATAAGCGATAAAAACAGGTCGATTTAAAAAGGTATAAAGATATGAATCATGACAATTTAACACAAGAATATAAAGATTGGTTATTGAAGGCGGTCGCGTACCATTTCCCTACCGCAAAAGTAATTTTATTTGGTTCTCGCGCGCGCGGTACCAATTCTCCCGGTTCGGATATTGATTTGGCATTGGATACTGGTGAGCCGATTCAATTATCTGAAATGGCTCGTGCCCGCATAACATTAGAAAATGTACCTATTGCGCTTGCTGTAGATATTGTTGATATGCACAATATTCCTGAAGAACTCAAAGCTATTATTTTGAAAGAGGGAGTCGTATGGAAAGATTGAAGTTAGATTTTGTGCAGTTGAATAAAGCGCTCAAGACCCTTGAAAACTCTTTTGATGTTGCACAAAAAATAGCAGCAATGGGGAATCCAGAGTTTTTATTGGCCGCTCAGGATTCTATTATTCAAAGATTTGAATATTCTTATGAAGGATTTTGGAAATTTTTAAAAAAATATTTGGAACAGATGCATCACTTTGAAGATTTAAATAGCCCTAGAAAAGTATTTCGCGCAAGTGTTAAGGCAGAGGTATGTACTCTAGAAGAGGGAAATACTTTTATTGATATGGCTGATAGTCGCAATGGGACATCGCATGCCTATAGTATTGAAGTGTCGCGATTTGTTTTGTCGGTTGTTCCACATTATTATAGTGCAATGATAGCTGTTGTTCATAGGCTTGACGCAGAACTTGGGTCTTTGGAAAAAATTATATAAATAAAGATCTTGAAACTATTGATACTGATCTTGATAAATGGATTTACTTATTTAAACATGCAGCCAGTTTGCACAGTGTGCCATCAGCATTTAAAGAGCCAGTGTTTGCGCAAGCGTTTGATCGATTATCGCACTAAAAAATTGACAGATTTAGTGTTAATGCGCAAGTAGGAAACAACTTTTGTTTTTTAAATAAGCTTTTGTGTGCGATACGGCAATAAGCAGAGTATATGTTTCTTGCTTTGTTAAGTGCAATAGAGTAAAGTGCCTTATGGCATATATTATTATTATTTCATAGGAAGAACTACTATGTTGTTACGCTCATTATCGCACTATGCATTATCTATTTTACTACTGTCCACACTATCAACCGTTCACGCAGACACATGGAAAGTATTATTTTACATGGATTCAGGTGACAATTTAAGTGATATGGCCTTTAAAAATATTACTGATATGGTCAGGGGTGCGCCTAACGATAATGTTGAATTTTTGATTCAGTTACACGCTTACTATAACAGTGGATTACGGTATCAAGTTACTAACAATGGGCTTGTTTTTTTGCAAGAAGTATTGATGAGCGGTGATGGCAAGCAAGATGCGATTGATGCTGCAGAATGGGCGTTTGCCAACAATAACGCAGATCACACAATGCTTATATTTTCTAATCATGGCTATGGCATTTTAGATCCGCACTTTAATTATGACACTAACAAATGGGAAACTGAATTTGATCCTGTTAACTCGACATGTTCAGGAAGCTCTTGCGCACTGTTAATGCAAAAAAAATCTATACCTTTACATGAAGCACATACGCAACACAAAGGATTTATGTTTAATGATCAAACAAAAACATATCTGAACAATCAGGATCTTATTGATACATTGGCACATATCAAAAATACCATTCTTAAGGGACGTACATTAGATATCCTTGCATTTGATACATGTATGGGTGCCATGCTTGAAGTTGGCTATCAATGTGCCCCATTTGCGCGGTACTTAGTTGGCAATCAAAGCTGTTCTTTACTTGATGGGTTTGAATATCAAGGGATCATGAAAGCATTAAATAATGGCAATAACAGTCCGCGAGATGTGGCCAAGGGGATGGTGAATGCATTTGATGCATATTATAATGCTCATGATGCGTCAGGTATATATACTCATACGGCATTAGATCTTGAACAAGTAGGACGTGTATGCCAAGCAGTTGATACTTTTGCTGCATTAGCTATCACCTTGCCAGATTGCCAAAACATACTTGATCAGATTCGCGCCAAAAGTCCACGATTTTGCTTATTTCCCATGTATACAGATATTGTTGAATTTTGCACTCTGATGGATACACATCTTTATTTATTTGAACCTAGTGATACAACAAGAGCTTTACACTTAGCTGTGCACAATGTGCAAAATACAGTACAAGATGCGGTGGTTGCACGATGTGGTGGATCACAAACAGTAGGGTTAGCTCATGGCTGTGCCATTTACTGCCCATTTTCTCATATTGATAGTTCATACTACAAAACTCTGTTTGCTCAACAGTGTCAATGGCTCGCATTGCTTGAAAAAATATGCAACAACTAAATCTGCTTTAAAAAAGATTTTGGGTGCGTAAGTACAATTACTGACGCACCCCGTTAACCTTTAGGCGCTTTTTGCCATCATAAACTGTTCAATTTTTGATTCAATAGCTCTAAAATTATTGAACTTATTCTTTTGAATCCATGATAATATCTTCTCTTGCGGCATTATTCTTGCAATCGGTAAAACCTTACTGTTTTTTGCAACATGAAGCGCGTGATCAATCAGCAATTGTGGCATTGGCATAGGGAAGTTAATAGTATCAAATCTACTTTCTAATGCGAGATCTTTAATATCTTCATTGCTTGCTACAAAAATAAGCATTGGTGGCAATGCGATATCGATACCGGTGCCATCCATACGAGATCCAAAGTAGCTGGTAGATAGCTTTGATTGATTGCCATTAAATACGCGCTTTGCCGCGCTTACCATATCAGGGCTGTTAAGCCACGTAGCTTCATCCATAAATACAATAGACCCTCTTTTTTTACCCAGCAGTTGATTGCGCAGTACTCGTAGCATTGAGCCCGGTTGGGTTCTGTTGCCTTCTAATTCATCAGCTGAAGTAATAATTAAATCATTAAAGCAAACGGTATCAGGCAGTAGCTCTTGGAACCATTGTGCAAGTGTACGGACAAAATGAGTTTTTCCAATACCTCCTGGTCCATGTAAGTAGATATAGCGAGACGATAGTGCAGTATCACCAGTTAAGGCAAGAACAAATTTGGCAGTGTTGATTTTTAATAATCTGCATGCTTGCCCATCTGATTGATCATTATACTGAGCAAAGAAGGTATCTATTCTTGTATTGAGTTCCTCTATTACTTCATGTATTTTGTGTGGATTAATTGGCATAGGTATTGGCGGTTGATAGGTGGTAAGGCCAAGAGAAAATTCAAGAAAGTTCATTGCGTTGCGTTGCTCAGCTTCATTTTGCCGAGCTACGGTAAATTTTTCAATAATTATGGGCCATAATTCTTTAGAAATAAAGCATTGGTTTGTAGCAAAAAGCAATTCTAGAGCATTAAGGGGGTGCGCTGGTGGATAGGCTATATTAACACCTGATCTGATTATGCCACGGAACTCATAGACAGCGTTTATACAGGTAGAAAATATGCTGATACTGCCACCCATTGATTCTTTGCCTACTAATTCAATGGTTGCTAGTGTTGCTAAGGTAAGCAATGAAAGTATACCAACTGTTTCACGGGCAGGTTGCATAATAACCCAGTGTCGTGTTTTTTGTAGTTGTTCAATGCAGGCATTGGTGAATTCTTTTTGTACTGCTTTAATCTGATCGGCGTCTAAATCTGGTAACGAACTGGTATTAATGTGATCGTTTTGAAATACGTTTCTATCACAGCTTAATCTAATCATAAGATCTTTATACTGTTCATGGATTTTTGTCTGATCAAAGGCGTCACGATAATTAATGCGCATCAATGGATCTTTAGATTCTTCAGTATGCTCCCGAGCAAAACTTGCTGTTGGGGTTACGCATGTAGCCATTAACATGATTAACAAGAAAGATTTTTTTTTAACATTATTCATGAGCAACTTTCATAGTATTATTTTGCGTTATATTTTCTGCATTCTAGTTTCAGCACATTAAAGCTTGAATAGTATGTTACAATTACAGTATATAATAAGAGATAAAAATAGGTAGCATAAAGGGGAGCACTATGACCATTACGCGTCGATTTAAAATAGATAAATTAGTTCGCGATAAAAATAAAGAGCGGTTATTGGATCAACAGGTGATTGCATTCAATAGGGTTATGGAAGCACCTGAATACATGGAGCGTCTTAAAGATAAGCTGTTGGAAGAGGCGCAAGAAGTAATAAGTGCGCAAACAACAGATGATTATATTTCAGAATTTGCGGATGTTTTAGAAGTTATTCATGCACTTGCCGCTACCCTTAATATATCTTATGAGCAGATCGAGCAAAAAAGGTTGAAAATAAAGGCTGAAAAAGGTTGCTTTGAAGGGAGAATATATTCTTCTTATGCTGAGGTTGATGCAGAAAATGAAAAAGGCATAGAATATTTTCTTAAGCAACCAGATAAATATCCTGAAATAGAATAAAGGTATAAAGATAGAAGTTTTGTGTAAAGCTGGTTAAGTAAGCAATCAAGTATTATTTTTGCACTTTTTGACCCAGCTTTAACTGATTGTTGTTGATTAAAAATCTATTTTTTAGAAGTTCTTTTATGTGTTGTTTTTGCTTCCTGAACGCTGATTAAGTTCATAGTAACTTTTTTCCCCAATATTGAAGCAGCTCTATCTAAAGTCAAAAGAGTAACCGAATAATTTTCCGGATCTAACAGTCTCTGCAAGCCTGACCTGCTAGTTTTAAGTTGTTTGGCCATTTCAGTTTGGGTGATATGTTGCTTGATCATATACTCTTTTAGGTTTCTAGCAATAACAGCTTTAACGGCAGCAACATTAATTTCTTCAAGCATTCCTTCACTTTCAAGAAAATTCTCAAAGCTTGATCCAATGTGTTGATTTTTTTTCATGATATTCCTATAGTTTTTTTGCTCTTTTTATAGCAAGAACAAGGTCGTTTTTAGGCGTTTTTTGTGTTTTTTTTATAAATCCATGAAGTAATACTATTGAGCCATCATGGAATACAAATAATACACGTGAAATGCGATTGTCTAATCTGCTTCTAATTTCCCATAATCCATTTCCTAGCGGAGATACTAACGGATATCCTATTGGCCAATCCATCTGAATTATTCTTATATCTCTACCAATTATTTTTCGATCATCATGAGACAGTTCTAATAGCCATTCACGAACAGGCTCATTGTCTGATTCTTCTTTATAAAAGAACACGGGAATTGTTTTTATTATTTCCATCAAGTTACTTTCTTTTTATAGACTATTATAATTGTACCAAAATTGGTACAGGCAAGTCAAGCATTTCCCCTGATAGCTATTTCAATTAGTAGCAATTTTCATTCAATAGTCGTCATATCCTATAGCATAATCCCTCATTTGCCAGACTCAAATGCTTTTACATGGTCGTGTTTTTTGCGGTTTATAGTACAATAAAATACATAGACGTTAGGATTAAATATGAAAAAGATAATAAAAATTATGATCTTTGGCCGTCCAGGCGGTGGCAAATCAACCTTTGCTTATGCATTACATAAGCGTACAGGGATCCCTTTGCATCACTTAGATAAGCATTTTTATGAATCTAATTGGGTGCAGCGGGATTATCAAATACAGCAATCAATGGTGCAGCAAGAGGCGTGGATTATTGATGGCAATAGCACGAAATCATTAGAGATAAGTTATAAGCATGCAGATGTAGTGATATATTTTAACTAT
Organism: Candidatus Babelota bacterium; assembly: GCA_026388985.1. Classification (GTDB taxonomy): domain Bacteria; phylum Babelota; class Babeliae; order Babelales; family Vermiphilaceae; genus JAPLIS01. The sequence continues at coordinate 37,636 of JAPLIS010000019.1, forward strand.
CCACGGCATATATGTTATTGGCGGATGTTTAAAAGATGGTTAAGAAAAAATAAGGCAATTGATGACCGTGCAGCTGGATGTACTGAAACTATTAATTGGGGGCTGTTGAGCTATATGTGGAGCTTTGAAAATCGAGTCAAAGATTCAGTTGCAGCATTAAAAAATGCATACCCATATGTTGTTTTTCATGAAGTACATTCGGATGCAGAGCTGAAGAAATTATACACGAATTTAGATTGATAGCGTTTAATCTAAATACCGTTTTATTATTTCAGCACATTCCTCTGATGAATAAAGTGCTTTATTTAAAATGAGATCCCATGGTTTTTTGGGCACCAGTACTATTTCTTCAAGTCTATCAAGTTGAAACTGTTCAATAAATTCTAGCGCAAAAAGCTTAGCCTTTTGCCGTTCTTCTATAGCTTCTTTTTCTGTTAACTGCCATTCTGTTTGTATGCAAAATTCTATTTCTTGCTGGGATAAGCAAAGCACTTGTTTTATGCTATTTGTTTGTATGCGATCAACAACTGTCTCATATTCGAATTCTTCTAGTTTATATATATCGTTAAACTGCGAGACCGACTGGAATATATTTCTTTTTTCTGCTTCAATGCCAGATTTGTTCCGCTTGGCAACATGGTTTACTATCACATCAAGAGGGCAATAAACTAACACTTTGATTAATTTGTCGCACTTTAATGCAGAAAAATCACGTTCATATTTATCATCAGATTGAACAATATCAACAATAAGATTGGTACCATTTTGTGAAGCTGTTTTAACATAGTGCAAAAGAGCATCAAAACTTAGCTGATTACGTATGTCCATAGGGCCTGCTTTGATGAGAGGATCTTCAATATACGCATATGTTTCAACATAGTCACCATGCACAAAAGCATATGTATTGCCATATATTTTTTGTAATTCTTTGGTAATTGATGTTTTACCCGCAGACGATGTACCGTTAAGGATAACAATAGTACCATCAGCGTGCGTGGTTGATGGCATTGCAAGAATAGAGCATAGGGCGATGGTAAGGGCTATGCGTAGTATGCGTGTTGACGTAAAGCGTTGGATTTGTTTTTGCATAGTATTCATAGTTAATTGTGCTTGAAAGTGTTTATTAGGTTGTCTCATATAAAAAAATGATTTCTGGGCAAATGCCATTTTGCGCCCCTATCATTACTCGGTAATTTCTGGATATTTCTCTGGACTAGCTAAACAATATTTTTCACCAAAACTATCTGCTTCATGTTGCGCAATAGATACAAATTGTCGCTCAAAAAAGCCGCCTCGCTCTGCTCGTTTTTTTTCCTGAACAGCGATTACTTCAGTTGTTGTAATGCCATGCAAAGCATACCAAGCATCAAGAACTTCCAGCACATCAGCACATTCGTTTATGATTTCTTGTCTGTTGGTAGCAGCAACTATTTCCTGCGCCTCTTCAATTAACTTATCTTTTAATTGCTTTGCATATTCTGCGTCATTTAATGGTTGCACATGAATAATCGACCCCATAGCTTCCATTAATTGTGGCGCTTTATCCCGCCACAGCTTATTTTGATAAAAAGTTCTCATAATTATTAACCTTTAATCAGCTTCATTAATTGTTCCGCTATTTCACGCGCAGTATGGGTGCCACTGTTTACGGTTAAATCATATTTTTTATCACCATAAACGGTAGCATAATGGCTCCGTGCATGCCCCATTGGTGATGTTGCCCGAGCTTGCTCCCTTTGCTCAAGAATTTCAAGAGGTATCTCTACTGCTACATAATACGTTTTAATATCCGCGCATTGATTTTCAAGATCTTTTAGCCATTTGTGGTCATAGGCAATGTAATCAACAATGATGTTGCAACCAGTACGAGCATATGCGGCAATGGCACTATTCATGGCATAAGCAACTTTTTCTCCTTGTTGCCCCACATGCAGAGTAATAATTTTATTACCAGCGCTATCTTGCGATTCTGCAACCCATCGAATAGGATTTGGTGATTGCCAAAAACTCATATTTTCTGGAGTGATATCTGGCATTGGTTGGTCAAATAAATTATCTATGCCCAATTTTATCCATAAGTTTGGCATCATAAGAGCCTGGAACTCTTTTTGAATAGAGCTTTTTCCTGAGCCCGATGGACCATTAAGTATGATTATTGTTCCCGATTGTGGCTTATTGTATTGCTTTAAAAGCCCAACAACTCCAGACGCAAAAAGATAGCCTAGAACGACACCTATTATCATTTTTTTCATATTTTTATCCTTTATTTAGTGAAATCAAACGTTCAGCTGTTTTTTGCACTATATCCGAATGCTCTACTTTGTATTCCATAAAAACCCAATGATCTTTAATTATTTTCATATGTGGCTCTTCTATTGGATTGGCATCTTTCATGAATCCCCATGAGCGGTAAGCTCTCAGTGCATTATTATTGGTTATTCGTGTAGATAAAAAAATACGCTTTATGCTTGGGTTAATAGTAAAAATTGAGCTCATAAGCAGTTTGCCAAGCCCGCTATTTTGAGCGGATGGCACAATACCGATGCCAGTCACCTTAATGTCATCATGCGCATATTCAGGGGAAACAGAAAAATTAATATATCCAAGCGGCTCGGCAGTAGCTTGATTTTTGGCCACCACAAAAAAATATACATCGTTTATAAACGGCTTAAGTATGTCGGGGCCGTACTTACTAAAGTCCATTTCATGCATTTGTTTTAAACTTAATTTAATGGTACCTTCAACCGCTTGCCAATCAACATTTTCTATGCCATTTTGGAAAAAAGGAATATAGTGCTGCAGGTACTCATCCTGTTTTACCGCCTCAGGATGTGCCTGTAAAAATTGAAGCTCAACTGCAGCAAAAGCTTGAGACGCAATTTCAGCAATACTTTTCATACCTGTTGCGTACTCTGGAGATAGTATGCTTGTTTGTATCCATTCCAAGATAACAGGCTTGCCCAACTTATCTTGGACTAAAAATGCACCCGATGTTTTAACTTGGTTGCTCATTGCTTGAACTCCTTCGTTTTTTCTCATTGTAAAATATAATGCTCCACTACAGATTGCCATTATGCATGCTGCGATGACTATATATGTTCTAGTATAATTAGGCATATTCTTCTTCATCATCTTCAGAATCAGACCAGTAGCAAGGATTTTGGAGTGTTTTTGCCAATTTTTGTAAATCATCCATTGGTATCTGAGGCCCAGGTTGAGTTGTTATGTATCCTTCATATTTTTCAAAAAATACATGATTTGGGGGTGTTATTGTTTTAAATTTTTTACCAAGACCATGCAATGGATAAAGAGTGATATATAGATGATCAATGTTCATGCCATCTGCAACCATGGCTACTCGTTTAACTTCAAGTTTTTCTTGTAAAAGCTCAGCGACATGCTTGACTGAAGTCATGAAATATTCATACTCCTTATCATCTTCATTGAATACATCAGAATCAATATGAGATTTACTCATCACGATGGTTTGCCCGTGGATGGTTGGATTAGGGTCTAAAATAGCAATATTGTCACTATCTTCCCAGATTTTAGCAGCTGCTATTTTAGCATGAATAATTTTACAAAAAAGGCATTTTTTTTCGCTTGTCATTGATCATCCAATTATGAGGTTTTTATAGGCCCGGCAGTAGTAAAAAACTTCATACTCTCTCCTGAATGTATAGGTATCATATAATTCAGTATAGCACATAGCAGTTAATAGTTAACATGTTAACATGGCTTATAGGATCATATATTCATATGATGTTTGATTGCTTTTGTGCAATATCCATATATAATAACTCATATATTTTTACGCCAACCAACGCTAGGAAATAAGTAGCAATAGATGAAAGATTCCTTGTAATGCATAAAAAATTATGGTTATTAATGGTGCTAGGTATAATTACAGGAGGTTTATTGCATTGGTCGCCTATTATAAAGCCACTGCCGCAACCAACAGGACCTTATGATATTGGCATTACATCGATGTATTTGGTAGATCAGCTTAGAAATGAGTCTTATTCTGTCCAAGATAAACAGCGTTCTTTAGTTACTCATATCTGGTATCCATCATCAACACAAGGAAAAGAGCGGTGCGATTATTTGGGGAGTAAAATGCCATTTTTTCAAAAACTATTTGCCTCTTTTTTTTCTATTCCCCAGTGGATAAGTTCATTACTATGGCGTAATGTGATTACGCATACATATAGCGATGTCCCAATTGCTTCAAGTGTCAGTAGGTATCCGGTTATTCTTTTTTCTCATGGATTGGGGGGTATGCCTAGTGATAGCTATATGACAATCGTAGAAAACATAGTCAGTTATGGGTATATTGTTATTGGTATAGATCACCCCTATTTTAATCTAATAACCCGTTATTCTGATGGTAAAATTATAAGTTCGACAGAGTTAACTTCTCAATTTCAGCATATGAATGTGCAAGAACAGTATGCTTTTCAAAGCAAAGCAATTGATGTTTACATTGATGATATGCGGTTTGTTATCGATCAAGTAGCGTTATTGAACAATAATGAAAACAGTATGTTTTATAATCGTTTTGATTGTAATAAAATTGGCGTTATGGGGCATTCTGCTGGAGGCACGGCGGCAATAGAATGTTGCCGTAGAGATAAGCGATGCAAGGTAGCGATTGATCTTGATGGCTGGTATGATCATGTCATTGGCAATGAGCCTATTGAGCAGCCATTATTGTTGATGTTTGGCTCCAAAAGCTTAAAAGTTTCAGAACCAACCGTAGATTATTTAGCCAAAAAAGAGATGAGTCGGGAGCAGTATTATGCACGGGCATGCAATCGTGCTGATCACCGAGAACGGCTTTGTAAAAGTGCTACGTGTGAGATGGTTATCATTCCCCATGCCTCTCATGGTGATTTTGGCGATGAAATATTGTTAAAATGGCCATTGCGAGGTTGGCGGGATGTAGAAGCATATACAACTCTTTCTACCATTAATGGTTATATTCTAAAATTTTTAGCTATCTATTTAAAAGAGAGTAGGTTGAATGGGTAAGTACTAATTTAGGTATAAAATGAACGTATCAAGAGAATCCAGGCTTAAAGTTTCTGTACCATTCATTGATCAGAATGCATACCGGGTGGGCTGAATTGCCTGGGCATTTAAAATGCGCAACAATACTCGATAGACTTCTCTATGACTCACGATTAATGCTGTGTTGGATAAATCTAGCATTGAACTAATAGCAATTGCCACTCGATCATCTGAGATCAAACCCGATCTTATTGCTAAACAACTTAGACTTGTTTTCAAATTGTCGATTATTCTTAGTGGGAGAGGGGGGATTGCAATTTATACGTATACGTACTATATTAATAAGTATAATTAAATCAGAAAAAATAATGTTGGAGATTTCCATTTCGACGTTGTTTGTTTTGAAATTCCAAAAAATGATTTTTTATTGATAACATAAGGCATGGGAGTTGGTGATGAACAATAGCGTTGATTTTAAGCATATAAGCATGCATCAGGTGCCAGAACAAAGCCCTGGTTTTTTGCTGTTGCACATCAGTACTAGTTGGCGGACGTCTATTGAAAAAGTGTTAAAAGAGTTTGGTCTCACGCATCCGCAATTTGTAGTGCTTGCCACATTGGCATGGTTAACGCAAAAGGGTGATCGTGTTACGCAAGTAGAAATTGGGCGAACAGCAGGATTGGATCCAAATACGACATCGCAAATTGTGCGGTTGTTGGAAGCAAAAAAATATATAAAACGTGTGCGACCCGATGAAAGAAGTAAAAATCCTATGCTGACTGAGCTAGGGGCAAAAACGTTAAAAGTTGCATTGCCTGCAGTTGAAAAAATAGATGCGAGTTTTTTTACATCGCTGGAACCTCAAGAGCTTGATGTGCTGGTGCCATTGTTTCAAAAGTTGTACCGAAAAAGATAAAGACCAAGAAGGTGTTTTATGTCCCATTTACCAATCTCACTGCATAATGTTGGCTTGGCGTTCCCGCATAAAGTATGTTTTCAGAAATTAACAACGCAAATATATGCAGGCAACAAAATAGCAATCATTGGCCGCAATGGTAGCGGCAAATCTACCTTACTTAAAATTCTTCAAGGAATAGTGCACCCAACTCAAGGCGATATCAAAATTCCTGATGGCATCACCTTTGGTTATGTTCCTCAAATAATTGAAAATGAAAATTCTTTGAGTGGTGGACAAAAATTTAATCACGCTTTTTCGCAATCCTTGGCCAATGATCCTAATGTATTGATTTTGGATGAGCCGACTAACTATTTAGATCTCCATAATAGAAAATCTCTCATGCGCATGCTGTCACGCTTTAGCGGTACCTTAATTTTTGTTTCGCATGATCTCGAGTTACTAAAAAATATAAGCACTACGATATGGCATATTGATGATGGCAAAGTAAAGATATTTTCTGGCTCCTACGATGCCTATAAAAATGAATATGATTCGCACCACAAAGCTACGCTTGCCAAAATCGCTCAACTCAAAAAAGAATCAAAAAAAACAAAGAAGCAGATAGAGCTCGAGCATTCGCGTGCAGCTCAAAGTCGTAAAGCTAATAGATACGAAAATGATCGCACTCTGCGAGGGGCAATGAAAGAAAGTGGTTCTCGCACTACAGGTAAAAAGAAAGGCAATCTTAATGTTGCACACGATCAACTTGCCCAAGAATTGCAGCAGGTAAAAACACCTGAAGTTATCAAGCCAACATTCTCTTTTGCCGTTGATGATATTCATACACAAAATATAGTGACTATTAGCGATGGTGCATGTGGCTACGGTGATGAGGTTATTGTAAAGAATATTAGCATGACCATGAATTCGCATGAGCGAGTATGGCTGAGTGGCAAAAATGGGTCGGGTAAATCGACATTCATCAAAGCGTTACTGGGTGATGAGCATGTTGTAAGGTTTGGCGAGTGGCACGCGCCAAAGCCCACACATATAGGTTATTTGGATCAGCATTATGCAACGCTTAATCAGACAGCAACAGTGTTTGATACTATTGCTGATAGTGCGCCATCATGGAATTATGCGCAAATTCGCAATCACCTGAACGATTTTTTGTTTCGTAAAAATGAAGAAGTAGAAACTAGAGTTGAGAATCTTTCCGGTGGAGAAAAGGCTCGATTATCACTTGCTTTGATTGCAGCAAAAACACCTAACTTGCTCATATTGGATGAAATTACCAATAATTTAGATCTGGAAACCAATGAACATATTATCAAAGTGTTACGTGATTATCCGGGAGCTTTGCTTGTTATTTCTCACGATCGTCCATTTTTGCAGGCGATTAACATAAGTACGATGTACGAGATTATTGATGGCCAGATGGTAGTTAAAAATGATTTTTTATAATTAAAGTTCTTCTGCTACCCACTGATCAGAATGCGTACCGGGTGGGCTGAAAAAGTATAAGATATAGTGTTTTTAATTTTTAATCAGCTTCATTAATTGTTCAGCTATTTCACGCGCAGTATGGGTGCCGCTGTTTACTGTTAAATCATATTTTTTATCACCATAAACGGTAGCATAATGGCTCCGCGCATGCCCCTTTGGTGACGTTCCCCGTGCTTGCTCCCTTTGCTCAAGAATCTCAAGAGGTATCTCTACTGCAACATAATACGTTTTAATATCAGCGCATTGATTTTCAAGATCTTTTAGCCATTTGTGGTCATAGGCAATGTAATCAACAATGATATTGCAGCCAGTACGAGCGTATGCAGCAATGGTACTATTCATGGCATAAGCAACTTTTTCTCCTTGTTGCCCCACATGCAGAGTAATAATTTTGTTGCCTGTGCTATCATGCGATTCTTCAACCCATCGAATAGGATTTGGTGATTGCCAAAAACTCATATTTTCTGGAGTGATATCTGGCATTGGTTGGTCAAATAAATTATCTATGCCCAATTTTATCCATACATTTGGCATCATAAGAGCCTGGAACTCTTTTTGAATAGAGCTTTTTCCTGAGCCCGATGGACCATTAAGTATGATTATTGTTCCCGATTGTGGCTTATTGTATTGCTTTAAAACCCCAACAACTCCAAACGCAAAAAAACAACCTAGAACGACACCTATTATCATTTTTTTCATATTTTTATCCCTATCATATTTTTATCATTGTAATTACATTCCCCAGACAGTAATAGTTTTGTTTCCTACTTTTTCTACTCTGGTATATATTTTGTCATCCCAGTCTTTTTCTTGCCTATCAAAGATAACCAAGTGCCCTTGCGTCGCATTAGATCTATCCATATAATCAGCCGTTTGCTGTAACCCTTCAGTCAGTGTTTTTTTAGGGCTATGCCATATTTTAAGTTCAACAACAATGCGCTGTGTTTTCCAGATTATCAACACATCAAGACGGGACCTGCCGAGTGCATACTCCCGGTGAACTCTGCCACCGCCATTAATAATACGCTGGAAAAATGCCATAATAAGTAAATGAGGGCCTGCTTCTTTGTAGGCAAACTTATCAAGCCAAATGGCCGAATTTTCCCGATAAAATTGAGTAAATTCGGTGAGCATTTTGTGCATATTTAAAAGGCCATCGGGATTGATATACCATAATTGTTGTTGCGGCATGGTAAGCTGTGTTGAATAGGTAAGCTCTCGAGGCAGCACTTCTTGATATATTGGGTTTGCAATCACCAGATTGTTGTTGCGACGAGCAATAAGGCCCAAGTCTAACGCATATTGAATGTCATCAGAAGGGAAATCAATAGAGGTGTCAATGCCCGTAATAATTGCATCAATAATATGTCTAACGCGTGGTTCTTGAAGGCGATCAACAAGAACATCCAAATGCGTATCACGACGTAAAATGAGTGCTTCTTTTGCTTGTTCAATGATCTCTTTGGTGATTGTTTGTGTACGGTCAGTTACCATAACAAAGCATGCTTGATACGCTAACGCATTCACCAGCCATGGCTGCCCTTGGGTAATTTCAAATGCATATGCAATAGCATCATCATCAAATTGTTGTCCCGTTGCAGCGGTATGTTGTCGGTATAAATCACCTACTTGTGATTGATTAAAATCACTCAGGCGCAGTGATTGAGCTTTAATATTAAATGCGCTCCCACCTAAAATTATTTGCTGATCTTCTTGTGACCAAATACGATAATCACGAACGTCACGTACCCCAACAAGGCACACAGATTGTGGAAATTTTGTTGGCCGTTCATCATAGCCAGCTCTTAATTGTCGCAATACAGAAAGTAACGTGTCACCAACCAAAGAATCTATTTCATCAATAAAAAGTATAATTGGTTTTGTACTATTTTTTGACCATTCACCAAGCATCGTTTTTAAGGTTGCTCCAGTAATGTTCTTAGCTACTAGCAGGGCAGCAATATAGGATATAATATGCTCTTGGTCTGGCAACTGATTTTTAATACGGTTTAAAAATTCTTCTAAAATAGTATAGATACCCTTAATATAGTCATTGCGTGCCGCTTGAGCACCCTCAACATTAACATAAAGAGCGGTGTATGTGCCTTGGCTATTCAGTTGTTGAGCAAAATTAAGAATGGTTGATGTTTTACCTGTTTGCCGTGGCGCATGAAGGACAAAGTATTTTTTTTGCTCAATAAGTTGATATAATTCTTGCTCGCTTAAGCGTTTTGATAGCGAAACATAATAGTTATCGTCTGTTCTTATTGGCCCGGCAGTAGTAAAAAACTTCATACTCTCTCCTGAATGTATAGGTATCATATAATTCAGTATAGCACATAGCAGTTAATAGTTAACAAGGCTTATGATAGTTACCTACTAACTAAAGTAGCCCTTTTGGGTGCTTACTTAAAGGCTTTTTATAATTAAAGTTCCTCTACCATCCATTGATCAGAATGCGAGCCGGGTGGGCTGAAAAAATATAATCCACCATTTTTTGCATTGAGCTGAGTCGCCTGGGCATTTAAAATGCGCAACAATACTCGATACACTTCTCCATGACTCACGATTAATGTTGTGTTTGATAAATCTAGTATTGAACTGATAGCAATTGCCACTCGATCATCTACTATTTCCCGCAAACCTGCATGAAATGCCAAGAGCGCGTTGCAATGGTGGTTGATAATCTCAGCTGTTTGCTGGGCACGCTTAAGAGGGCTTGAATATATGTGTGATGTGCAAAGAGGCTGTTCTTGGACAAATGTCCGCGATTTGCAGTAACCCAGTTTGATTAAGGGCAATATCATCGTCGCTACATAACACCTGATGCTTTTTATTCCAGTCTGTTTCACCATGACGAATAAAATAAAATGATACACGGGGGATAGCGATTGTATTTTCCATTAAGGTTCCTTGTTAAATTTCCTGATAATCCCATAACTTTTTGTACAAGCTATGTTCATTGCTAATCAGCTGATCATGGGTGCCTTGTTCAATAATAGCCCCTTTGTCGAGCACCACAATTCTATCCATATGTTTAAGGGTAGAAAGGCGATGCGCAATAGCAATCACCGTTTTATTTTTGTCTTCAATAAAAAAATTGAGGCTTTCTTGAATTAATGCTTCTGTGTGACTATCAAGTGCAGATGTTGCTTCATCCAAAATAAGAATGGGTGCATTTTTAAGCATTGCTCGCGCAATGGCGATCCGTTGCCGTTGTCCACCTGATAGCTTAATGCCCCGTTCTCCCACATAGGTATTATATTGTTCGGGCAATGTCATAATATAATCATGAATGTGCGCATTTTTACTTGCCTGAAACGCTTCTTGATCTGTTGCTTGTGGTTTGCCAAACTTAATATTTTCTAAAATGGTTCTATGAAACAGCATGGTATCTTGCGGTATCACAGCAATACTATCTCTTAATGAATCCTGCGTCACCTGATTAATATCCTGATTATCGATCAGGATTGAACCATTATTGTTTTGAAAATACCGCAACAGTAAATTAATGAGTGATGATTTTCCCGCTCCTGAATGCCCTACAATGCCAATTTTTTCACCAGCACCGATCTGCAAATTAAAATGTTGAAAAATATATGCCTCAGAATCAGCATCATATTTAAAATCGACATTGCGAAACTCTATCGTAGGATTATTTACTACTAAAGCGGGTGCACTAACTGCATCTAGATTTTCTTGTGGCACATGTAAAAGAGATAATGAACTTTTTAAATCGCCCATTAAGCCTGCAAACTTGAGTAGTGCTGTGGTTGCACCCCAAATTTCATCTGCAACAACAAGTACCATTCCTAAAACAAAAGCAAAGCTGCCCATAGATATCAATCCTACTATTCTCAAGTGCACTATATAAAAAAGAATAAAGGCAAAAATAGCTAGATATAAAAATGAAGCAACGGTATTAAGTATAAATGAGTGCCAATAGGTTTGAATTTGCTTAGGGATAAAATCTTTTACCATATAGGTATCTAAAGAATCAAGTTCTCTTTTACGTGCAGAAAAAGAAAAAAGAGAAATAATGTTGGTGATCTTATCGGCTATTTGGCCAAATAGCGTATGCTTACTTTCAGTTTCTGCTTGCGCCAGCTGATTTAGTGTGCCAGATAACGTATACATGATGGGGATATATATCATGACCCATATAAAAATAAAGAGCCCAACATAATAATTAATTATGGCTAACGCAATCAAGTTAACTATGATTTTTAATATTTTTAAAAAAAGACCATAGTGTATCTCGACCCATAACTTATCATAACCATCCAAAATTCCCTTTAATTTACTGCTAATTGATCCAGTAAAGTTATTTTGGAAAAATAAAAAAGAATGATGCTGCACATAATCATATGAATGCACAATAATCGATCGACGTACATAGGGAACAGAATGCCACTCTATCACGTCGCTTATTCGCCAAACAAGGCTGAGCACCAATTCCGCTGAAAAAAATAATGCTATAGGCCCCATAACACTATAATATGAGTCAAGCTGCTTGTTTTCCATCACATCTAAAAACAGTTTAATGGCATAATTGCAGGCAAAGGCATAAAAGCTACCAATGATTGGAGCAACAAGCATCATAGCATACAGCCATTTATACGGCTTTATATGATGCCAAAAAAAGGCAACCACTGCACGGTTGCTCAGAGTGTTTTTATCGCAAGAAACTTTTGTAGTATTCACATTAACCTTTAATCAGCGACTTGATTTAATATCTATAGATCTTTATCACACACATGGGGTGCTTGTTATTAGTATAACAAACACCCCACTAATTAACTAATTCAATAGCTATGCCTATTAAATTTCGACTAATCCCAATTAAACTGCCTACCCAATAACTTTTCTAACTCTTGATTGTGTGGCTTAAAATAATCAACCAGCCTTGAACGGGTTTCTGGATTTAACGTAACTGTAAGTTTAAAACCAGCACTGTCATGATACTTACTATACCGAGGCGCATGATATTCTTTAACACCTAAAAAGCTAAAAACCTGATTAACTATTCTATCTGGATCGGCAAGCAAATCGTCAGAATTTATAATTAAAAATTGATCTCTAGGGAAATAAGAAAACCATACTTTTAACAAGTCAGCATATAAGCCTCTGCGCAACAACCCAGATCTATGTTCAAGCTCATATTCAAATGATTCCTGTGTACCATAAGCCTGCGTATTACCCCATGAAAACAACATTTTATAATGAGACCAAGCCCTATCAGCTGGATTGCGCAGCACTACAATTATTTTTGTGTGCGGAAATAAAGCACTTATTCTTGCTGGCGTTATGGGATATACAGGACTTGTATATTCTACTGAAGATTCCCCATACAGCAGGTGATCTAATCCTGCAGAATAATTTAATTGATCTTTATACCAATCAATCCCTTTATCAAAATTAATATCATAATTAAAAAAGTTTGCTTCTTTTTCTTTAGATCTAACAATACTTGGATGCTGCCATAAATATTTCCACAAAGCTGTTGTGCCTGCTTTTTGCACACCAATAATGATAAAATCCGGCCCCCGCCATGCAGAGCTATTATCAGCATAGCTAGCAACACAACTACATAATAATGGTAATAATAGACCTATAAGTAACATGCGCTTTCTTGCTCTTGCATATACATTACTATAATTCATACCACTACCCCTTATTGTGTTTTTGCTTTTTGACCCCAGCCATCATTTTTAAATGTTGAGTCCGTACCCCAGGCAATACCGACCAGTGAAGATGCAAGCCTTCAAAATAATCAGTTCCATAGAAAGCAAACCATTTAAAAATTTCATCTCTCTGCTTAGGATACAATACAGCAAAGCGACTATAATCAATAAAATCATATGCTATCCACTCAGGCCTGATTGGCCTTACTATCATATCTTCCGTCTTTGCCTCTAAACACTCAAACTCTTTTTTATCATAAACACCATTAATCAATTCAGCATTCAATGCAGTATTAAAATTCTGCTGCTGAGCTGCTATAAACTCAAGGCACATATACCAGTTTTTTTTAACCAAAAGAGAATCTAAATTAGCATACTTATAATGGATCAAGGTATATTGCAAGGTATTATTATCAACAACTCTTTTACCCGTTTCAAATGTTGGAGCATAATGCAAATAAGGCACCGTAACATACTGATTCACCACTGCTTTACTCTCTTCGTTTTCTGTATATTTTAAATTAAGAGGAACTCGATGCACGTGAATTGTTTGTGCTGGACCACCATACCCTACATTTTTTGTATAATTACATACCCCATCATCACAAAAAGCAATTTCTTTAAGCCAGCGATATTTATCAAAAGGATGGCACCATTTATCATCGCGATAATGTGTTACCCCATCCCACACATTAACACAGGGCATATGTAAAATCATACCTGGAACAAGATTAAAAATACGCTTCCTTAAATAATCATCTTGCAGGCAATTAGCTGAAAGTATTTCATCAGCATCAACAAGCAGAAAATGAGTGCCCCCTAAAGCTCGCCCAGCATCTAACAGTTTTTGTCGATTCTCTACTTCAGAAGTTACCTGCCATGCAGATAGGTCATTACGCATTATAATTTTTATAGGTAGCTCTTGAGCCAAAGATTCTACTATAGCAACCGTATTATCATCTGATGCATCATCCAACACTGCTATTTCATCTATATAAAAGGCTAAAGCACGTAACGCTTGCTCAATTACAAATGCCTCGTTGCGTATTTGCACAAGAGCAACTAATTTATTAGGTTTTTGATTTTGACTGTTAGATTTTCTATTTTGATTATGTTGATCACCCATTATAACTCTATATGGCACCAACAACATTAAAAACAATACAACTGTTTTCTTCATCTCATCCTCCTTTTTGTATGAAATGTAACCCCCACCAGACCATTCTTTATATATGCTACCCCCCCTTAAATCTTCGAACTATCAAGATTCAAGTTAGCAAAATAATCCACACCATAGCTAGAAAACCATCTTTTAATCTCTTTTTGATGCGCAGAATATAATAAAGTAAAACAAAAAAAATCTATGCCTTTATAGGCAAACCATGACGAAAAAACAGGACACAGTTCGATTTTTTCATCATCCGGTATTAAACACTCAAACTCTTTTTGACCGTACACTTTATTAATACATGTTGCATTAGAAAATGCATTATTATTCTTTTCTTGTGCTCGTATAAATTCAAGACACATATACCAATTTTTTTTGATAGAAATAGCATCTAGATTCGCATATTTAAAATGCAGCAACACCCGCTCAAGAGTATCATTATCAACAATGCGTCGCGCAAAGCCAGTAGTGCCATATACAATATTAAGAGGAACGCGATGTACATGAATTATTTTTGCTGGCCCCCCATAGGTACTGTTTGGGGCATACGAACAAACACCATCATCACAAAAAGCAATCTCTTTTAACCAACGCACTTGATAGGGATTGCACCACTCATCATTACGCCAGTGCGTTATACCGTTCCACATGTTTACACAGGGCATCTGCAAGATCATACCCGGAGCAAGAGCTAGAATACGTCTTTTTAAATAATTATTAAAAGCACAGTTGGCTGAAAGTATTTCATCAGCATCAATGACCATAAAATGGGTGCCTCCAACTGCACGTCCCGCATCTAAAAGCTTTTGTCTATTCTCTACCTCAGAAGTTATTTGCCAAGCTGAATGTGTATTTTTTAGTATAGATACAATAGATAGCTCTTGCGCCACAGATTCTATTATAGAAACGGTAGTATCTTCTGATGCATCATCCAACACAATAATAGCATCGGTATAAAAAGCTAATGCGCGAAGCATTTGCTCAATAACTAAAGCCTCATTGCGTACCTGCACAAGGCCAACTATTTTGGCCGCATGAGCTGTACTGACAGAAAAACACAGAAAAATTATTAAACTAAAAAAGATATTTATTAGTCTTTTAAGCTTCACCATCATAACTTTTATTGTAAAAATAACTAAAAACAATCTCCCCCCCCACTAATCCCAGTTAAACTGCATACCCAACAGCTCTTCTAACTCTTTATTACGAGGCTTAAAATAATCAACCAGTCTCAAACGTGTTTCTTCTTTAAATTCAGGATAATGATGTTCAATACCATCTCTTACATTACTGCCAACATTATACAATTCATAAGAATCTAAATGGTATTCTTCTAAACCCAAAAAACTAAAAACTTGATTAACTATCTTGTCTGGATTAGCACGCAAATCTTCAGATTTGATTATCAAAAATTGATTTCTGGGAAAATACGCAAACCATCTTTTAAATAAATCAGCATATAAGCCTCTACCTAACAAATCTGGCCGATTAATGAGTTCATACTCAAATGATTGTTGTGTACCACCTGTTCGGCCCACATTTCCCCATCTCCATTTCATTTTATAATGCGACCAAGCCCGCTCTACTGGGTCTCGTAAAAGTACAATCAATTTTGTATGTGGAAATAAAAAATAAATTCTTGTCGAAATAACTGGTCTTAAGGGGCGCGTATACTCCGGTGATGCTTCCCCATACACTAGCTCATCTAATTCTTTAGAATAATTTAATTGTTCTTTATACCAACCAATCCCCCTCTTAAAATCAATATCTCGATTAAAAAAATTTACTTCTTTTAACTTGGCTTTTATAATTTTAGGGTGCTCAACAATATAATTATATAAAGCTGTTGTACCTGATTTTTGCACACCAATAATCAAATAATCCGGCCCTCGCCATGACGCACCAATCTCTGCTGCAATAACTAATCCATTACACAACAATAACATTGCTACAGATACAATTGCCCCAGCGCTCCGCATTATAACACTTATTTTTTTACTACTTTTTTGCATTTTGGCACCACCCTGGATCTTTAATATAAAATTCTACATTGTCTACTATCACTTCTTTTAAATTATCATCCCAGCGAGCCTCTGTAGGATAAATAATCAACTTATGATCACCAAGTAACTGTGCTGTTTTACTAAAGCCTGACTGTGGACGAATGAGGCAATCAAAATCAGCCATAGAATATAAATCATCTAAAATAGAATTCATATGATCATTCCCACTTTCTCTGCTGTCAAACACTATATTTTTCCTATCTGCTAGTGCATCCATATATTTTTGCTTTAAATGTAACGACTGACTAGAAGCCGTAAATAAATATACATACAGCAACTTACGATTAAAATACATAGAAAGTTTCCACCTGATCAATATAATACTGATCAGATGGAAACTTTCTAGGATACTTTTTTTGAAATAATTCAAAATTATTATTTTCCCATACAACACCAGTTCGCACATGAACAGCTATAGAAATCCTATCTTTAGGCATAACGACCTTCTTTTGTTTTAAATCTGTATTAAATTGGGTTTCTCTCGTTATTACTTCAATTTTTTCAAATTGCTTTTCCATCGATTGATCATATACCAATTCTTTTTTATCAAACATAAATAAATCAAGATACTTATTTTTATGACACAAAAGGGGAATTCCGTGTTTTAAAGATAACCATTTTACAGCCGAATAAAGTATCATTTGATCTCCTAAAAGACCATTAGTCGGTATAGTTGTGATAGCACTTGTATTAATAGATAAAGCTATTATTTTTACACTATTGCTTATCGCAACAAAAAACAATAAAAGCACATATATTATTGTCTTTTTTTCATATTTTCCCCCTATTACCTATAACTCTTATAGTACAGGCTTACTGATTATAGTAACAACTAAAAATAATCTATTCCCCCCACTAATCCCAGTTAAACTGCATACCCAACAGCTCTTCTAACTCTTTATTACGAGGCTTAAAATAATCAACCAGCCTCAAACGTGTTTCTTCTTTAAATTCAGGATAATGATGTTCAATACCATCTCTTACATTACTGCCAACATTATACAATTCATAAGAATCTAAATGGTATTCTTCTAAGCCCAAAAAACTAAAAACTTGATTAACTATCTTGTCTGGATTAGCACGCAAATCTTCAGATTTGATTATCAAAAATTGATTTCTGGGAAAATACGCAAACCATCTTTTAAATAAATCAGCATATAAGCCTCTAAGCAACAAATCTGGCCGATTAATGAGTTCATACTCAAATGATTCTTGCGTCCCAAGTTTTTTCCCCTCATTCCCCCTTCTCCATTGCATTTTATAATGCGACCAAGCCCGTTCTACTGGATCTCGCAAAAGTACAATCAATTTTGTATGTGGAAATAAAGAATAAATTCTTTCTAAGGCTAATGGAGCAACTGGGCTAAAATAACGAGGCGATGCTTCACCATACACCATTTTATCTAATCCTGCAGAATAATTTAATTGATTTTTGTACCATTCTATACCTTTATTAAATCTCTGATTTAAATCAAAAAAATGCGCTTCTTTTTGCTTAGCACTTACAATTTTAGGATGCTTAATAATATAATTATATAAAGCTGTTGTACCTGCTTTTTGCACACCAATAATCAAATAATCCGGCCCTCGCCATGACGCATCAATATCTGCTGAAATAGTTAATCCATTACACAATAATAGTCTTACTACAGATACAATTGCCCCAGCGCTCCGCATTATAACACTTATTTTTTTACTACTTTTTTGCATTTTGGCACCACCCTGGATCTTTAATATAAAATTCTACATTGTCTACTATCACTTCTTTTAAGTTATCGTCCCAATCAGCTTTTTTAGACAGAATACATAACAATTTGATCTCCAAGGCGGCCTGCCTACTCCCTTTAGATCCGTTATTAAAGCACTTTGAGCAGCCTCTACATCAAAAAATCAAAAAAATGCGCCTATACTATATAAAAAAACTAGCCATCCTTTATTTAAATTCATGCTATTTTCCTCTTAAAATTATATCCCCTAAAGGTTCATATCTCTTTTTAGATCGAATATAAAACTCCATTTTTTTTTGAAAAATAGGATCTAACATAAACATATTTATAGGATTTAATACATTATACATATAAAGAACTTCTTCTATACATTTAAATCGTCCTCCGGCCATTTCTAACATAGGAAGCATAATCGCCACATCAGTAGCCATTGGTATAAACTGATCATTATATAACAAATCTTCTTTTTTTATAAGCTTAAAAAGCCAAGCATAAAAAGTACGCAAATGAGAAGATACAAAAAAATAATCTCTATAACTATTCTTTATTATTACTTCTTGATCAAATTGCTTACACTGACCTTTTTGTCGTAAAGGATATTTTTGATATTGTCCATAAGTAATCCATACATTTGGATCTTGATACTGCTCATTAATAACCTTAAGTACCTTATCATGAGCCAACCAATCATCGCCATCTAATGTTACTATAATATCACTATCTACACATGAATGTATCGCATGATACCTATTGGCCATCACACCCTGACGCTTATTATTCTTAAATAATGTGATGCGATTATATCTATCATATTTTTCAATATATTCTTGCACTAAAGATCCGGTGCCATCAGGGGAACAATCATCAATATAAATAACTCTAAAATTAGCGTATTTTTGAGACAGCACAGAATTTAAATTTTTTTTATACCACAGCTTATTATTATATGATGGAATAACAATAACCATATTTTTTTCAATAATATCAGTATCAATTGCCAATACTATAGATCCATGCACACCAACCATTAACGCAATAAAAATTATATAATAATACTGCACAAAACATTTCACCTCTAAGCCCTTTTTTTTTAAAAATAATATGCTACGATCAACGTTGAAATTCTTGTAATTTTTAACTTTATT
This sequence comes from Candidatus Babelota bacterium, assembly GCA_026388985.1. GTDB lineage: Bacteria > Babelota > Babeliae > Babelales > Vermiphilaceae > JAPLIS01. Next base: position 56,838 of record JAPLIS010000019.1, read on the forward strand.
CTAAAATTTAATCAAGATAAAAAAAGGACGTATCTCATGATTATAATGAACCGCTACTCTCTACACATGCTTTTAGTCCTTGCTACTATTACTCCTCTACATGCAGAAAAAAAAGCTGTTTTTATTATTGGCACCGGCAGGTGTGGATCTTCATGCACCGCAAAAGTACTAAACATAATGGGGCTTCCTTTAGGCGATCAACTAAAACCTGACAAAATAACAAACCCGAAAGGCTTTTTTGAAGATGTCCCCACAATAGAACTAACTGCCGCTATGCTTGCAAAAATGAATGCTCTATTTTCAAAGCCACTATTTATTGAATGGGATAACCACCCAGACAAAGTTTTATTTAAAGCCCAAATCAAAGAATGCCTACAGAAACATTTTAGCTCTTTCCCTTTCTTTGGCATTAAAAATCCGATTATTGCCTTATTTTTACCCCTTTACTGCCAAGCTGCTCAAGAATTAGGCTATACGCCAAAAATTGTTATCATCAAACGTGACCTAGAAGAAACATATCTGTCCTGGGAAAAAATCTTTAAACGCTTAACGCGAGATCAAGTTATATATGCGGTAGACTGTTATTTAAAAGCAATGGCACGGTATACACCTGATTATGATTGCTTAGAAGTGAACTTTGATGACGTGTTACACAATACACGCCACACAGCAGAAAAATTCCGTGCATTTTTACCTGAACTGCAACCATATGAAAGCGTACAAGATCAAATAAACGCTTTTCTTGATAAAGACTTAAAGCATCATAACAATACACCTCTTTCTAGCTAAGGAGCTGCTAAGTGAAAATTTTTTTAGATACTGCGCACCTCCCCACCATCACGCAATGGCTTGCTACTGGATTAATTGATGGGGTCACCACGAATCCAACCCATTTAAGTAAAGAAGGCGGTGACAGTACACAGTTGGTTAAAGCTCTGTGCGCACAACTAGGTACTGGCGATGTCAGTATTGAAATAACTGAACACACGCCAGAAAAAGTATATGCACAAGCACAAGCAATTGCTGCCCTCGCCCCCAATGTGGTTGTTAAAATACCCTGTCATAAAGAGTATTATGGCATTATTAAACAACTTGTTTTAGAAGGAATTTCTATTAATATCACGCTGGTATTTAGCCTGATGCAGGGTTTAATGATGTGCAAACTAGGGGTCAAATATATTTCACCTTTTGTTGGCCGGCTGGATGACATTGATGTTGATGGCATTTCTGTATTGCATCAATTACGTAACATGATTGATCAGTACCACTTTAACACTCAGATTTTAGCCGCGTCTTTACGGGATATCCGACATCTACACGCAGCTATAGAGGCGGGAGCTGATGTAGCAACCGTTCCATCAGCCATTCTTGAAAAAGCGGTAACCCATCCACTTACCATAAGTGGTATGGTTCAATTTAATGCTGACTGGGATAAACTTGGTATTAAACAATTTCCATAAACAGGCACCTCACTCTTAATACATACATAAACAGGTAACTCACTCTCAATACATATAATAATAATAATAATAATCAGGAACATGCATGTTAATAAAAAGTATTATTCTTTCTCTTATCGGCTTAACCCTTTCTCTATACGCCTATAGCATTGAACAAAAAATAAAAAATAATCATGCCTATGCGGCAGCATGTGATCTGAACGATTATGTTTCATGCTCAAAGCCAATTATAAGCGGCTACGGATCTCTTTTTGGCATCACCAATTCTGTTGCTGGCATGATATTTTATGTAGGCATATTACTTCTTGCTCTTTTAGGCATGCATACTTATCTTTTTTGGGCAGCGGTTGCAGCATGTTGCGCTTCAGTAGTTTTTGCCTTTATTTTGTTTTTTAAAGTACAAGCACTCTGCTTGATATGCATATCCATTTACGCAATTAACGGCTTATTGCTGTGGGTTAACTGGTAATTATTTCTGTGCGCAATCACAGATTGTGGCAGAAAAAAAAATAGTTACTTGCTCCAAAATAGCTTGCCAATCGCATTATTCAACATACTTTGACTAATCTGCAATTCAATTGCATAATTACTTAAACCCTCTTTTTAAGGATAAAGTATGCTTATTCAAAGAACATTAGAACCATCTATTCGCTCATCATCAGAGTATTTCCCCGTAGTAGCCATTATCGGCCCACGACAAGCGGGAAAAACTACTTTGGCAAAAATGGTCTTTGAAAAACATACCTATATTAGCCTTGAAGATATAGATATGCGTACCTATGCAGCACAAGATCCTCGCGGATTTTTAGATTCATATAAAAATAATTTTGGCCTTATTTTAGATGAATTTCAGCATGTTCCCGACCTATTATCTTATATTCAAACATATGTTGATAGAGAACAAAAAAATGGCTACTTCATTTTAACGGGATCTCAAAACTTTCTCATTAATGAAGCTATCACCCAAACTCTCGCTGGTAGAATAGCAATTCATACACTGCTGCCTTTTAGCATTCATGAACTCAATCAACAATCACTTGTTCCTGCAGATGCTGATAGATATTTGTATCAAGGGTCATACCCTCCTTTATATGCTAAAAACATTCCAGCTGATACCTGGTATCGCAATTATATTCAAACCTATATTGAACGTGACGTGAGACACATTACTAATATTGGCAACTTAAGTACATTTCAAACATTTCTTCAGTTATGCGCAGGCAGAGTTGGACAGGTTATAAACCTTACCTCTTTAGGAAATGATTGCGGTATTAGCACCAACACCGTTAAGCAATGGCTATCTATTTTGCAAGCAAGCTATATTATCTTTTTAATACAGCCTCATTATAAAAATTTTAGCAAGCGATTAATTAAAAGCCCAAAAATCTATTTTTATGATACAGGACTTATATGTTCATTATTAAAAATAACAGCCGAACAACTCCCCATGCATTATCTTAAAGGGGGCCTTTTTGAATCACTGGTAATTTCTGAAATAATAAAACAACAATACAATAAAGATATAAATCCCACTGTTTATTTTTGGCGTGATCAAGCTGGCCATGAAGTAGACTGCATTGTTGATAGTGGCCTTAGTTCAATACCTATTGAAATCAAAGCGGGAAAAACAATTTCAACTTCTTTTTTTGATAATTTAACCTACTGGAAGCAGCTAGCTAACGCTAACCCTCAAGATGGCTTTTTAATATATGCGGGAACAGAAAACCAGAAAAGATCTAATGGTACCGTTTTAGGGTGGCAATCAATTGATACTATTTTTAAAAACTGAGAACACTATGAATAAACTATTTAAAGAAATTGACACGCTACAACAAGAAATCAATGCACTTCGCCCTTTAAAGACAGAAGAACTACCACTTATAAAAAATTATTATACTATTGGCCTTACCTACTCTTCTAACGCATTAGAAGGTAACTCTTTAACAGAAACTGAAACAAAAATAGTGCTAGAAGAAGGTATTACCATTGGGGGAAAACCTCTACGCGATCACCTGGAAGCAATCGGCCATGAAGATGCTTTAGCTTTTTTATATACATGCGTAGATAAAAAAACAGTCGAAGAAAAAGATATCCTACAGCTACATCGTCTTTTTTATTATCGTATAGATGAAAAAAATGCCGGTATATATCGTTCAGTTAAAGCGTATATCACCGGATCTAAATACCCATTACCAATTCCAGAAAATATTCCTGCACTTATGCATAATTTTATATTACTACTACCAGAATTATACAAAACTAAGCACCCTGTTGAATATGCAGCACTGGCACATATGCATTTTGTCTTTATACATCCATTTGTTGATGGCAACGGAAGAACAGCACGTCTCTTAATGAACCTTATTCTTTTACAAAGCGGCTACAATATCGCGATTATTCCACCCGTAATGCGCCATGCATACATAGCATCTCTTGAAAAAGCCCATCATGACCCCACTGATTTTATTACTCTCATAGGGCAGATGGTCAAAGAAACACAAAAAGATTACCTGCGACTTTTTGCTTAAAAAAAGCTTACAATCCCACACCTTTGGCTCAACAGAAACATACTATGTATATAGTATATCAAAGACTTAAGTCTCGATAAAAATTTTCATGTGGGCCAAATGACAACAGCATGAGTTGCATTTTGTTATCAATAAAATGATAAGCAAGTAACGTTAATTGCTTAACCATCTTAAATTTAAAAACACGCACCCCATTTAAATCACCTTTTTTCATATGACCAATACTCGGATCACTGACAACCAACCGAATTGCATCATCTAAATCTTTTTTTTCATGTATATGCAATTTTTTAACATGTTGTTTAAAGGTATTGGTTTGTACTATATTCATTAATCCAACCCATATGGTTCTATTGCCCCCGCCTTTACCTCTTGCTGAGCTATTAATACACTCTTAATAAACTCATAGGTAAGATCAGGGTGCTCTTCAGCAATTTTACCTATTTTTGCCCAATGCTCAATTTGCCCCGCAACTGAACGGTTAAGAACTTTAGACATAATCTTTGCATCTGACACTATCCGATCTGATAATTTTACGGCACAAGCCATAATAAGTCCTCCTTATTGTTATGATGGTCTATCTTAACAATAGTAACTCAAAATGCGACTTTTTGAAACTCTATGAAACCTTAATCGCCCCAGCTACCAACAATTGGATACCCTTTTTGGCACCATTCTTTAATCCCACCCTCATATGCAGACACCTGAGTAAAGCCTAATTTATCAAGAAGATTGAATGCACTTTTACTTGCCGAACATTCATAACTGGCACAATATACCACAATTCTATCATGCTTATCCCAACTTTCATTGGCAACCCCTTGCAACTGCTCTAAGGGTACATTAATAGAGCCCCTAATGTGGCACTTAGTATAATACTCCTGGGGTAATACATTTATGACAATCAGCGTTGCCTCTGTATCTAATTTTTTAAGCAGCTGTTCAGCAGTGATGGTTTTTATTACATGCCCAGTTCCGGCTGATTCCATTTTTTTACAGTCACCATTACACGTGCACTCTTTATTTTTACAACAACTCATACCCTGTTCTCCTTTTTTTTTAAAATATTATCTAAAATAACTTGAACCAACTATAAATACTGTATCTTTTTTTTGTACCATTTTGACATAACCAATCTTTTCGACCCCATTTAACGTATAACGCACTTCGCTTGCACCATATTTTGCAGCATTAATCATTTCCTGGACAAACAATATGCCATTATCATCTGTAGCATCTAATAAAGGCCGCCAAATAACACTCATATCATCTCCATATACATAACAAATGCCATTTGTGTCGAATACAAATAAATTCAAATCACCCCGTACAAATTGCCCCTCTTTATTAACAAAGTCAGCACATGCCTCTTGCAATTCATGTGTTTCTAAATAATCTGCACCACTTTTAGCTAAAAGCTCCATGCTTTCATGTTTTGAAATAGGGTATATTCCTGAACCAATAACAAACGATTTCATACCTAAATCTACTTTCTCTACATAGATTGATTTAAAAGAATTTTTCATTTTAACATCGATCCAGCCCCCTCCTCCATAACGGGCCTCTTGAATCATATCACGTACGTACAATCTTCCATCATCATCTTTATGGTCTAAATGATTTTGACCAATAAGTTCAGTATTTGTGCCATGTACAATTACTTTTCCTTTTAAATCGTATACAAAAAGAGACAAGTCTCCATACCTATACTCCGATGAACCTGGATCTCTAAATGCTCGCTCTGATTCAGAAAGACCATGGGTTTTCATAAAATGGTATCCTTTACGCACCAAATCAACAACCCGCTTGCGCGTGGCATCAGGATAATAACCGCAGCCAATAAAATAATCATTACCCTGTGCGTCTTTTATTTTTTCCACGTAAGAACGCTTAGGTGCCCCTCCAGACATATATTCAATCCATATACCACCCTCAGAAGTCTTTAATCTTTTAACTATCTCCTGATTTACTAGTACCCCAGCCGAATCTTTATAGTTCCATGAATTAGTGCCGATCAAGCTCGGCTGCTTACCGTTAGCCACATTATTTCCCTTAAAATCAAGTGCATATAAATACAAATCCCCTTGTATAAATCGGCCAATAGGATAACTAAGTGGACTAAATGCATCATCTACTCTTCGGCCCTCTTTGATGGTCTTATTAAAAAAGCCCACTGCTCCCTTAACCAAATTCACCGCTGCATCAGGCTTGGAATGAGGGTAATAGCCAGTACCAATAATATATGATTTTCCATCCTTTTTGACCTCTTTAACATATGAAACTTTTGTCGCATTGCGCCATTTATAAATAACCCAGCCCCCGCCTTCCTGCGCTTTTTTAATAATAGATTGCACAATAGGAGTCCCAAAAGAATCATGTAAATTATGCAAATTTTTCCACAATAAATCAGACTGCTGGCCATGGGCAAATACAGAGCCATCTGCACTATATACAAAAAGATATAACTCTCCCTCTATAAAATTTTTTGTATGAGAAAACACATGGCATATATCAGCTAGTGAATGCTTATTGAAATACTCAACGCCCCTATCGACAAGCGTCACGGCTGCTTTACGCTTTGCATCTTCATCAAACAGCTCGTCCACTGATACTCCCGACTGGGCCCGGGCAGTATCTTGACTGTCTTGCCTAGTAACAGTGAGTGTATCAGGAAATACTACTGACATCTTTTCTGGCGACATACTTTCTGGTTGCGTTATATCAGCCACTTCTTCACTCATTTCTTGAGGGATGACCTGGTCTTGATCAGCACTCTCTTGATCAGTCTTATTGACCGTATTTTTTAATATATCTGGCTTATTAGATGACATACCTACACCAACAGCTTGAGCACCTTGCGAGCTCTCGCTCTGTGTGCTTTGTATATCAGTTACTGTGCTTTTATTAATGGGCTGTTCACCACCAATAACAATCTGAATTGCGCACAAACAAAGAATACTGCTCACACAGAGTGTCCACCTATAAGCTACTTTTTTATTCACCGCTCTCTCCTTTTTATAGAATTCTAGCTTTAATTATATTGCTTAAATAAAGTATTACATAATTTCAGATATAAAATCAATAGTTGTGTGAATAAACAAAAATATAGAATCTTTATACATAATAAAGGTATAGTACCTAATATGCATACATTTTAAACCAAAAAAGGGATTATGTTATGAACACAAAAACTATTGGAATAGCGTTATGTACGGCCATTTTACTCATTAATTGGGCTTCTCAGCCTGAAAAAAATGGTGCACAGTTTTTTGGCACATTGGTAACCCATCAGGACAATACATTCAGGATTAATAACATCACCATTGGCTATGATAAAAAAACAGCGGCGATCCCCATTTATGAAAAACCTCAAAAACCAAGCGCCTTTACCATTCTTAATGATACCCATATCAGTCTCAATATAGACCCGACAAAAGATCTTGCCATCATTAATCTCGACTTGGACAAAGTCGCGCACATGAGCATACCACATCCTCTTGTAGTATGGACGTATAAAAAAGAGAAGGGATCTCGAGAACATTTTTATGTAGAAATTGCCATAACAACAAAAAGCAACCCCGTATTAGATGCTCCTAACCTCACTACATCATATTTGATTGAACAAGATATTCAGCTACAGTGCGATCGCATAGATAATGCACAACCAGAAAAAATGAGTGTCAAATTACCGGCGATTAAAACCCTATCCATCGAAGGATATACCTTTGTAAGAGACAAGCCAACAAGCTCAATAGAAATAATACAACAAAATAATCATATCAATGGCACCACCAATGGCGCCAGGACCATTGCGCATACTACAGATTCTCTCTCAAATCACAAAATAAAACATAAAAAAAATAAACCTGCTACTAAAAAAATATAGCCTAGCATAGATGTTTATGTATCATTTGTTATGATAATAAAGAGAAATTAATGTTATGATAATAAGACGAAATTAGCACTAATACTTTTACCCAAAGGAACCATAATGGCGGTATCTATTACCCAAGAAAATTTTGAAAAAGAAATAACTCAAGCAAACAAGCCTATCATTCTTGATGTGTATGCAACATGGTGCGGCCCCTGCCAACAAATGAACCCAACCCTTGATGAACTAGAAATAGAATTGGGTCATTTGTATCTATTTGCAAAACTAAACGTTGATGAAGCTCGTGACATTTCCATCAGATATGGGGTTACCTCTGTACCAACGTTTCTTTTTATCCACAATAATCAGATAAAAGGCAAACAAACTGGCTATATGAGCAAGGAAGTTCTTAAAGAAAAAATTGAAGCGGCATTTGCCTCTTAATCCGATTTTTTATCATGAACGCCCACTCCTAGTTGGCTCAGTTGATCTCTTAATTCATCTGCGCGTGCCCACTGTTTGTTGGCGCGCGCTTTTTCTCTTTCACCAATAAGCGCTTGCATTGCTGGCGTAATAACAACCGTGTCTTCTGGAATAACTTCCAACGTAAGGCCTACTACATCTTGTAAAAAACATTTTACCGCGCATAATTCTTGACTAGAATTCGCTAGCGTATTAATACTTTCAAAAAGTACGCCAAACATACCCACTGTATTCATATCATCTATCAAAAAATCAAGCATCTGGGTAATAAGCGGAAATTGCTGCATTTTTTCAACCTGTCCATGCATAGCATTCACCTGTGCATCATTGCATTGCGAAAATAGTTTGCATAATCGTTGATAACTTTTTTGAGATGCACGTATATCATCAAAGCTAAAATCAAGCGGAGAGCGATAACTATGATTTAAATAATAAAAACGAATAACCATAGGATCAAATTGCTCAAAAATAGTGCTTAATGACAGTACGTTACCGATAGATTTTGACATTTTTTCGGTGTTTATCCGAACAAATCCGTTATGTATCCAATAGTTAGCGAAATTCTTTTTATGTAATGCTTCTGACTGCGCTATCTCATTTTCATGATGGGGAAATACTAAATCAAGACCACCACCATGTATATCTATGTGGTCGCCCAAATAATAAGAAGCCAGCGCTGAACATTCGATATGCCATCCAGGGCGCCCATAACCCCATGGACTGTGCCAAAAAGTACCCTCAGGTTCACTTTTCCATAAAGCAAAGTCTAGTGGATCTTTTTTATGTATATCAATATCAACGCGAGATCCTGCACGTAAATCTTTTACATCATGCTTTGAAAGCTTGCCATATGCTGGAAAGCTTGCGATATGAAAATACACATCACCATTCACCTCATACGCTTTATCTTCTAAAATAAGCTGCTCAATAAACGCAATAATTTCTGGCATATGATCAGTAACTCGCGGTTCATGATCAGGAGAAACACAATTTAAGGCAAACATATTTTCATGATATTGTTTAATGCAGGCATCTGCAATTTCTTTGTAACGTTGTTGATCCCCATAAAGCAGCTCTGCTTTATTAAGCAATTTATCATCAATGTCTGTAAAGTTACGGCAGTAAGTAACCTGATAGCCTAAAAACGCAAGCAATCGATATAATACATCAAATACCACATACACCCTGCCATGCCCTATATGCGAGTCTGAATAAGGGGTTATGCCACACACATACATAGTCACCATGTCTGGATTTCTGGATTTAAAAAATTCTTTTTTACCCGACATCGTATTCGTTATTTTTAACATGATTCTCCTGAAATTCTATACTAATAATTACTCTCAAAAAATCTATACTGAGGCTTATTATATGTCTTTCTATAGGACACTCAACAATAAACTCTATCAAACACCCTTGGACCAGTCTAATAAAAAAAACCTAGCTACACTAGTCAATAGTAAAAATATGAGTAGAATAATTCATTGATTCTTCATATAATCAATATGTTTTTAAAATACGGCGGTGGTTAAGTAAGGAATTTACATAATGATTGAAGCACGAAAATATATACTTTTATCCCTATCATTTCTATTGTGTAGCAATACTTCGGGGGTCGGCATAGAAAAAACCGATTATGATAATCATGATGACCTTGAAGATAACCATCTTCATTTAGACATAGATGAAAATCTACCTGCAGTACGTACTATTCATGATATAATTATTAGCGGCAACAAATATACGTCTCGAGAAGCAATTTTAAGTTATATTCCGTATAAAGTAGGCGAAATATTTAATCCGCGTAAAACAAACACCTTAATTCATAACCTTTATTTTGGGCTCAAACGCTTTACCAATATTACCGTAAAAGGTGAATCTGTTGGCGCCAATCTTATTAATGTGCATGTAATTGTGGAAGAAAAGCCAGTACTCAAAGATATCATCATAGAAGGCAACATCTCCATTGGTGACAAAGAAATTCGCAAAAAAATAGATTTTAATCTTCCTGCCATTCAAGACAGTGAATTAAAAATTATGGGCCAAAAAATCAAACGTCTTTATCTTGATAAAGGCTTTGTTCAAGCGGAAGTAGATACTGAATTACGTATTGACGATGATGGCAGAGCAATTGCACTATTCACCATTCATGAACACAAAAAATCATTGGTAAAACGAATTCTATTCACCGGCAACAATAATATTTCCAGCAAAATATTACGCACTATTGTATTGACACGAGAAGATTGGCTTTTAAGTTTCTTAGATAAATCAGGAACCTTTCACCCTGAGCGATTAGGTGCCGATCAACATGTGATTGAACAACATTACCAAAATAATGGCTTTCTAGCTGCCAAAGTAACTGAAGTTGAAAAAACCATAGATCAAGAAACAAAATGCATGGCGCTCACCTTTCACATTGAAGAAGGTGCTTTATATCATATTAAAAAAATAGAAGTACCGGGCAATGACATACTTACGCAAGAGCAACTACTCACCACTATTCCTATTAAAGTAGATGGCATCTATTCTCGCAAAGATATTGCTGATTCTATTAAAATATTAGAATTTGTATGGGGAAATTATGGCTATATTTTTGCTCACATTGAACCATCTATCGATACAGATGAAGATGAAAAAACAGTCTCGATTACTCTTTCATCAGAACTGGGAAATAAAGTTTCACTCAATAAAATAAACATTAAAGGCAATAAAAAAACACGCGATAAAATAATTAGACGTAAGTTGTTGCTTGAAGAAGGTGGCCTGATAACCAATCGACTTATGGAAATTTCCAAAAATAGCGTTGAATCTCTTGGTTTTTTTGATCCTCGAGAAGGGGTTAACTGGAAAATAAATCGTCTTTCTGAAGATGTTGCTGATCTTGACTTACTCCTCAAAGAAGCAAAAACCGGTAATTTTGTTGCTCAAATGGGCTTTGGTGGTTCAGGAACAAATATGAGTTCGCCAAACTCAGGATTCAATGTTAAAACGGGGTTTGCTGATAGAAACCTGTTCGGTAGCGGTATTAATATTAACTTTGATGCTTCTTGGGCACGTTCAGAGCAAACAGTTTTATTCCATATTGATCAACCATGGCTGTTTGACAAACCTGTTTCAGGGGCTTTTGATCTGTATCATCGACGTCCTTCTTATGACATGCTTAAGCACATTAACCCTAACGTGGTTAATGAAAAACTAACAGGAGCATCTGTTGGTACAGGATTTATTACTCAAGGCCATCACTTTTTACTGCGCAATACACACACCCGTGCTAACTTAGGTATTGATCGGGTACTGTATGAGCGTAGACCCGTGGCAAGTGGCTTGAGTGCTGAAAATACAGCTCTCTATCAACATATTTTAGATAAAGAGTTTGTATCTGGTAAATTCTTATGGCTTGCCTGCTATTTAGAGCAAGATTTCCGCAACCACCCAGTACACACCAGTAGAGGGCACCGATGGGCTCTGACCTCTAAAGTAGCAATTCCTACCTTCGGCGATACGATTGGTTTTTACAAATTAACATTAGATGGCAGTTGGTATACACCGATTATAGGCGAGCAAGATTTAGTATTTAGATGCCGTGGCTTTATGGGCTGGGCAATACCACTCAAAAATAAAGTCATACCGTATGGTGAATTATTTCATATCGGTGGGCCAGCAAGTGTACGTGGTTTTCTCTATGGACAAGTAGGGCCAAAATTTGAAGGAGATTCTATCGGTGGTCAAAAAGCATTCTTTGTAAACGCTGAACTAGTCTTCCCTATCACTGCTGATTTAAATATGAAAGGCGCTCTGTTTTATGATGGGGGTGTTGGCTTTGACAACCCTTATGTTAACCAAGATAATTGCAAACCAATCACTAATAATAAGTTTGATTATCGCCATGCGGTTGGTTTTGGTATTCGCATATTAAGTCCAATGCCAGTCAAAATAGATTGGGGTTTTAAAATTGATCCGCGAACGTATGAAAGTAGTCACGAAGTTCACTTTGGCATGACCTATGATTGGTAACTGTAATCTTACTTATAACTAGTAAATAACTAGTAAGATAATTAGATATCTTACTTAAGCTATAACACGTATTTAAAATAAAAGAGCTGAGCGTACACAAGACATTGTATACATTCAGCTCTTTTATTTTAATAGTTATTCAAAGGTAGATGGTGTCACCTGCGCTTACCGCGCAAGCGATTGAACGAGGCTCGCTACACTCGCACCCCAACACGAACAAGATTAATAGTAATTTTTGCAATAAAAAGTGACTCTCTAAATGACAAACTGTTTGTTTCAAATTTTGCTAAAAGCTTTTTTTTAGTTGGAAGCTCACCACGTACAGGAGAAACAGCGATTGAAAGAGGCTCGCTACCTGAAGGTGTCAGACACCTTCTAACGAACAGCTTTTGATTAGTCAATAAAGCGACCAGTTTTAAAAATATAAAATATACTTTTACATGAAGCTTCTAAGCGCTGAATAGTGATTGCAAAGTAACTATTTTCTAGAAATTATGACACCCTCCTACGTCATTTTGACCAACGAAATATACTCTCTCCAACATCATTTTTGACTAGAGAAACAGACTCCCTCCTACGTCGTCCTCGTGAAAACGAGAATCCATCTTTTTCATACTATTTGCCAGCTGTAAAAGCATTTTTTATTTGAAAAAATTACTATTAATCCCGTTCGTGGTGAGGTGTCTGACACCCCTAGGTGGCAGCCTCGAACCATCTACCTTTGAAACGGATATAAAGGCACTTTTTTTAACTCTTAACATCTGACTATCAATCCTGCTATTATTCTTGCAAGCTATAGATTTTATAAACAATACTAAAACTGCTTTTAATAAATACTTACCACATACCAACATAAAGAGTATGACTATGAAACAAGCACCATATATCCCTTTTTTAATAGCTGTCCAAATCATATGTATCATACTGCACATACATAAACACACGTTATTTATCAAAGAATCATACATAAAACAAAAAAATGAAAAAATAAAAAACGAGCTTGAACATGAACATCAACAGCTCACCCAACAGCTGTGTGCCTTACGTGATTACTCCAGTATTGAAGCATTTGCTCGTACCACATTACATATGAAACCAGCACACATTCATCAGATAAAAAAGCTACCCTGCGCATGAATAATTCAAAACAAACACGACATACTATACGTGTAAACAGCTCTCTTTTTTTTATCCTGCTATGCATGCTGTATAGTATATTAGTAGCAAACCTCTATCTGATACAAATACGTGATACTGCTTTTTTTACTCAATTAGGATCACACCAGTATACAGTAGCCATCAAACAAGCCCCTCCACGAGCATCCATTATAGATCGCCATCACAAACCTCTGGCTATAAATAATGATTGCATTTCAGCATTTATTTTACCCACTAAACTCACCAACCCTACCGCTCTTAAAGCCTTTTTATCAGAGCATTTCCCCAACGCGCTGACACAACTAGCCACTCATACCCATAAACATTTTATGTACGTGCAGCGTAAATTATCACCCGAACAAATAGCCTGCATTAATGCTGCCGCTATTCAGGACATACAGTTATTACGTGAATCTAGTCGCTTTTACCCTATTGCTTGCACAAGCCCTATTATTGGCAAAACTGATATCGATAACAATGGCATATTAGGAATAGAACAAAGTTGCAATACTCTCCTTGCCGGCACACCACATACTAGCTCTCTGCAAAAAGATGCTCGCTCTGGTTATTTTTATTTCAATAAAGAGACAACGCTGGCCGGCCAAGCTGGCAGCCCTATTCAATTAACCATTGATAGCACCTTACAATTTTTGGTGAATGAAGAATTAAAAAAAACAGTCACTGAATATGGCTCACAGCATGGGTGCGCGCTTATTATGGATCCCGCAAATGGAGAAATTTTAAGTATGGTTACCTGGCCCCATTTTGACCCCAACAGCTCCACCATAGCATCGCTAGAGCAGACAAAAAATAGAGTTATTACCGATGCCTATGAATTAGGATCAGTCATTAAAGTATTTGCAGCACTTGCCGCATTACAAGAAGGTGTGGTAACAGCTGATGAATTAATTAACTGTAAAAATACAAAAACAACCTCTCTTGATGGACGCACCATCAATACCTGGAAAGAACATGGTGTGATTCCCTTTGCTGATGTTATAGCGTTTTCTAACAATATTGGCATTGCTATAGTAGCAAAACGAGTGGGGGAATCACTGTACTCCCATTACACCACCCTTGGTTTTGGCAAAAAAACGGGCATTCAATTGCCGGGAGAACATAAAGGAACCGTTAATCATCCTTCATCCTGGTCAAAGCAATCTATTATTTCTTTATCTTATGGGTATGAAATAGCTACCACCCTGTTGCAAATTGGGTGCGCTTTTTGCTCTATTGCGCGTGATGGCGTACTGATAACACCTAAAATTATAGTAGATAACAAGCAGGTTGTTGTCGGGCCCAAACTATACTCAGATGCAAGCATAGCAACTATTAAACAGATATTAGAACGTACCACCCAAGAAGGAACCGCTAAACATGCCTATATAAAAGGGTACCGCATCATGAGCAAAACAGGTACAGCTAATCAACTTGTTAATGGAGAATATAATGAGCATAAAAATATATATACCTGCGCGGGCATTATCGAAAAAGGTTCATATCAGCGAGTACTGGTAACTTTTATTAAAGAATCCAATCGTAAAAAAGTATATGCGTCCACCGTTGTTGCCCCTTTATTTGAAAAAATTTCACAAAAAATGCTTATTCATGACCGCATTATATAAAAAGTTAACCCTAAACCAGGACAGGCTCATGGACCAAAAAACAACGTCTACATCTATCACTATACCAGCCGATGTTCCTCGTAACATGCGTGCAACATACATAAAAAACTATAACACGATAACTCAAAACAGTGGCCGCCTTTTTTTATTTGCCTGCGACCAAAAAATTGAACATATGAATGACGATTTTATCCCCCCACTGGCACACCCCGATGCTGCTGACCCTGAACATCTTTTTCGCATTGCCCATGCAGGCCGCATTGGCGCTATGGCAACCCACTTAGGGCTTATTGCCCGGTACGGCAATAAATACACTACTATTCCTTATATTATAAAATTAACGGCAAAAACAAATCTTATGTCAACAACGGCACACGACCCCTTAAGCGAACTGTTAAATGACATGCATGAAGTTATGATTTTTAAACATGAATCTGGATTAAATATTGCTGGCGTTGGCCTTACCCTTTATCCAGGAAGTGATCAGGAACATAGCATGCTCAAGCAGGCTGCCAATACTATTTTTGCAGCTCACCAACAAGGACTTATAGCCATCCTATGGATGTATCCTCGAGGCCAAACTATTACCAATGAAACAGATCCTCATCTTATTGCCGGTGCAGTTGGCATTGCTGATGCTTTAGGTGCTGATTTTGTTAAAATAAAACCACCTCATGATAACCACAATCGCACAACGGGTGAGTATCTAAAACACGTTATACCTGCCGCAGGCAATACACGCGTTATTTGTTCTGGTGGACCCAAAGCAACCCCTTCAGACTTTTTACAAGAACTCCACAATCAACTACACAGTGGCGGCACTTCTGGGTGCGCTACGGGAAGAAACATCTTTCAGCACTCTCTTGCTGAAGCTATTGCTCTGACCCAGGCGATCAGCTCTTTAGTTTTTGATGATGCAAACGTAGAACAAGCACTTGTTTTTATGCAAAAGCTATCCTAATATAAAAAAGCATACAACAAACTAGTATCGATACGTTTCTCTAGTAGGACGTTCTTATAGGTGAGAATATAGACAAGAAAGTAGATATGAAAAAAAAGATAGTAATTGCCGCTCTCGGGCTTGCAATAAGTAATGGCACTCTTCAGGCTAACCCTCATCAAATCTATGCACGATCTTTTATGGCTCCACGCCCTGTGTATGAGCATTTAAGCACACAGCAATCTTTGTGGCATGATATTGTTTATAATAAAACAGGGCCCATTAAAGGTGCATTTCGGGCTATCGGTTTTGCGCAACAATCAATTGCCATGGATAAAACAGCGCACTACTTTTTACCTCCCTGCACGCAATGGGTTCACGTAGCTGGCGATTCAGAAAGTATCCCAGAACCAATACGATGCGCCCGTAACATTCGTGCAGAATGGCTTGGCCTCAGCGATGACTTTGTCGGCTCTTTTACCATTACACCCAAAGAAAAACAGTATGGCTTTTCAGTTGAGTACAATCAAAACTTAAGCACTTTTTTTGATCTTGACCTGCTTAAAAGTTATTGGGTAAGTATCGCCATCCCGTTTGTTGCCGCCTATAGATCTCTACAATTACAACAACACCTTATCAATGCTCCCAAACCAATACGGTCTGGACAACCTGCTGATATCTATGAAGCTTTTCAGCAACCTTCCTGGTGTTATGCCAAAATAGGGTGTGAAACAAAAAGCGTACGGCCTGCTGAAATTCGCCTAACGATAGGCAGCTCTCTTGTATCTGAAGATTACTTTCAATTTGCTTATAATACGATATTTATTGCCCCTACGGGTAACAAGCAAAATGGACATGAACTGTTTCAGGCAATTGCAGGAAACAATCAACACTTTGCTTTTGGGGGTGCCATTTTTTCCCAATTTCCGCTCAACCGCAACACTGACTGCTATGGTTTCTGTTTTTTTGCTAACCTGGAAACAATTTTTAACATACGCAACACACAACATCGCACGTTAGATTTGAGGGGCAAACCATGGAGCCGCTACATGCTTTTTAATCAAAAATGTGGTTTTCCTAACATGCTACAAGGTCAACAACATATTCCCGGTGTTAATGTTTTAACGCATAAAGTAGTGGTACGCCCCTATGGTGTGTTTGATTTTTCCACCGGCTGGCGTTTAAGTACTCCTACCATAGAAGGAGAAATTGGTTATAACGTGTGGGGTAGAAGTAATGAACGGGTTCTCTTAAAAACTCCCTGGAACCATCTATGCGAATATCAAGGCATTTATGGCATTGCCGGCACTGGACCCAATACAACGGCAAGTGAAAGTACTATAGCTCAACAAGCGCCCAACGATCTTGATGCTAATGGCTTTGAGACATTTACTCCCATAGACCTCTATGATATCGAACCGCAATCAGCTGAAAGTGGTAGTGTCATTAATCAAAAAATACACGTATCTCTTGGCACCCGCCATGAATCAAAAAACATCACCAGCTTTATTGGTGGCGGTACCTACATTGATATTCCGCAAAAAAATACCTCTTTGCTTGCATGGGGAGCATGGTTCACATGTGGTGCATCATTCTAATGGTGGTAACTATAAGTATATAGTTACAGATATGCACACACTATCCCAGACAATACTGGTGGCAGTAGATTTGTACCAACCAAAAAAGGCTCTGCTACTCTTCTTATTGCGCGCCTTTGAATAACATCTTGCCATCGGTGTGCATAGAGTGCAGACAGCAAAAAACTCCAAGATGGCACCTGACCCGCATGTCGAGCATAATCAGCAGGTATACACCCATTGTGATCTGTTGCCATATAATCCATACCTAAGTGGACAACAAGGCCTCTAACCATAGCTAAGCCATCTTCGGCACCAGCAACTTTATGCAGTATAGTGGTCCCATCATTAGGATCAATTGCGTTAAAATCGGCACCAGCTCTGATTAATTGTGCTATAGCAGGAAATTGATCTTGATCTGCTGCAAGCATAAGTGGTGAAACCCCATAATTATTAACTGCGTTAACATCAGCCCCTGCTGAAATTAATGCTTGTTGTATATCTACTGATAATCCCGATACAATGGCCATATGCAAGGGTGTATTGCCTGCCTCTTCTGGATCACACGCATTAACATTAGCCCCCACCAAAGCTCTTTCTATTCTTTCTCTATTGCCATCTTGACTGTACATAAGCGCTTGAAATAAAGCCCTGTCAGCAACACAAAGCGGCTTTTGCTCAAGAGATACCGGCTCACTTAATGCAACCAAAGACTCCTGGCCTTGTTCTTGCCGTGCAACCATATCTTCCCCATCTAACCGTACCCGCTTATGCTCTTGCTCTATTTCATCCTCCAGGCCATGCTTCATACACCCTATATTGTGTGTTACACCTATCAAAAACAATAACCCTATATACACAAATTTCACAGATCCCCCATTATTTAAAATATAAATATAAACAGCATTTGTTCTTTATTAACAATAAAACATTTATATTCAGTATATCTATAGATAGAGTTTAATCAAACCAATAATTCTTTAAAAAAACCCAAAACTATTTACTTTGTTTCCCAAAAAACGATACCCTTAATCCTAATAAGATTTTATTTTATTTTTTTAGTTATTAATCCAAAAAAGGAGTTTTTATAATGAAACGAGTTCAGTTGCCACTATACACATCGCTTATCATTACAGCGCTTATCGCTTTGCTTCCCCCATCTATCATGCATGGGGCAGCTATGGAAAAAGATTTTACTGTTTCATTGTTGGTTACAAACAGAAATAATCACATGAGAGAACCGATAATTCTACTCACTAAATCAAACGATGGCAGTGACAGCTTTGGTTGGTTTAGCACAAAAAACCCACAAGAAGCCCCTCCTCAATTACTGACTCAACTATCAAAAATAACCAACCAAGAGATGGATGCGCCCGAAAGTTTGACAGAACTACTGGCTAGGCCTGTTGGCGGCCCAGTCGTTAACATTAATCTACCAACGTTTATATCAGCACGAGAGCTATTTGATCGATGCCACAAAGCTGCAAAAAAACCTGACAATTGCCACTTTCATTGGGTGACGGCACAGGCATTGCGCGATGCTCCTAAAAGTGGAAAAGTTCAAACTATTAGTAAAAAAGAAATTATAATTAATAAAGATTTTTTAACAATACTGCAGAGCCTATTACCACAAACAATGCTACTACCTGAATATGCCTTTAAAAGCATATCAAGAGCCGCCGCCGCAGATGAGCCAAAAAAAGCTGTAAAAGAAAGAGATGAAAGCGGTGAATACAGAGAAGGCCGATTATTAGCGCCGACACCAGCCGAAGTTGAATCCGCAAAAAACAACTGGTTTAGCATACCTGTTTCAGAGCGAATACTTTTTTACGACGACACAGTACATCCAAGATACTTTGTATTCAGCAACTATTCCCCACTAGAGCCAGCAATCTATATTAAAGATTTTTGGAATACATTTTCTAAGAAAGAATCAGGCGAAAATAATTGGGGAACAACTGAGCAATATTTCCAGGCCATGAAATTTAATGGATCTGGAATAGATAGAGGCAGAGCAAATCGCGAGTTGAAAGAAGTTATACGCGCCAAAGGTACGGCTGCTGCCGATGCATCAAAAAAACTGGCTAAAATACATCCTGCCTGCCCTAAAGCAACGTGGGTGGGAGTTGATGTTTGGGATAAAAAATCCCCACACGTTATGCTTACCGCACTACGAGCAAAATTTGACCCAGCAGATCTAACCCTAACGGGTAAAGAGAGAGTACGTCAGCTTCTTGCTACTAACAACAAACTATTAATTGAAGATACCTATAAACATGGCGATAAAATCTGGGGAGCAGGAACAGATGGTACAGGCCGCAACCTTCTTGGCCAAATGCTGATGCATATTCGCCAAGAAATAAAAAATGGCTGTAGTATTGATTTTGTAGAGCGCGACCCGTCTTATTATTTTATAAGAGCTAGAGAAAAAGATGGGCCTGCTCGAGCAGCAGCAGCCAAATCTGAACCTAAAACATGGTCGCCGCACGATAAGAGTGCAAAAGCAAGCTCTGAAAAAGATTGCCCGGCGTGTACATTTAAAAATCCAGCCACAGCCACCTCGTGTGGAATATGCAATACACGTTTTAAATAAACCAGACACTCGCCACACACAATCAAAAAAACACTTCGACTAAACACAATCAAAAAACACTTCTGCTAAATAGATACGTGACATACAACCTATGCCACGTATTGCTAGCAGCAAAAAATAAAAACTGTTTACTTTATTACTCAAAAAACCCTAACATTAATTCTAGTAAGATTTTATTTTATATTTTAATACCAAAAAAAAGGAGGTTAGGCGTGAAAAAAACTCAGATACTTCACTATAAAAAACTTTTTATGACACTTGCGATTGGTGCACTTGCCACATCTGCTACCTATAATGCGACTATTAATGCGACTACAACCCCTGATTTAACCGTATCAATACTAGTGACCAACACCAATAACCATCTGCATGAACAACTGGTATTGCTGCGTGAAAATGGCAATAACATATATAGTTGGTTTACCCAAAAAAACCCCGTACAAGCGGTAAATAAGGAACTTGAAAATGTATCAAAAATACAGATAGCCCAACAGGATATTCCTCCAAAAGAAGTGACTCAGTTTTTTATGTTACCCAGCGGTCACGCTTTTATTATTAATCTGCCACAGTTCATATCAGCAAAAGAGTTATCTCGCAGAGGAGCTCGGTCCACCTTTCATTGGGTCTGCGCACAGGCGTTACTTGATGCTCCTGAAAATGGAAGTGTTAAAACGCTTACCGGAAAAAACATTACTGTTGACCAACCATTTTTAGAACGTTTTAAAAAAGCATGGCCGCAACTGACACATACCCTCCCCATACCTGATGCCAAAATAGCCGCAAAAAGAAGGTAGATTTTAGTAAAATGTGCAGCAAGCAGTTGAACGAGACTCACTTGCGTTCGCACCTTCTAATGAACAGCTTTTGATTAGTCGATAAAGTGACCAACTTTAAACATATAAGCAATGCTCTTGCGTGAAACTTTTAAGCACTGAATATTGATTGCAAAGTAACTATTGGATAGAAATTATGACACCCTCCTACGTCATTCGCGGCGCAGGCGGGGATCCATTTTAAAATTACATAAATGTTTATTTTTAAAGGATTATTTGAAGAAACAA
>JAPLIS010000018.1 GCA_026388985.1 Candidatus Babelota bacterium
ACGAGATATACTGTCTCTCCTGTATCCTTCTCGGTTAGAAAAATAGACACCCTCCAACGTCATCCTCGCGAAGGCGGGGATCCATTTTATCAGTGCAGAAAATTAATACGTTGGGTTGTAAAAAGCTAGCTATTAAAATATTAAATACTTTAAAAGCAAGTTATTATTAATAATAAAATAGATTAAAATAATTATTTAAAGCGTGAAAGTAATTGTTTTTTATGAAAATTTTCTACGTTTACATTCTATGTTCTCAAAAAAATGGAACCCTTTATATTGGCGTTACCAACGACATATCAAGGCGCATAGATGAGCATATTGAAAAAAATAACCCCGAGTGGCTAGACTTATCTTCTTTATAAGCAAAAAAGATGGATCCCCGCCTTCGCGAGGATGACGTTGAAGAGAGTCATATTTTCTATCTAATGACTGCCTGTCTGCCGAACAGGTGCACTTAAAATTCGCTATTTAAGATGGATCCCCGCCTTCGCGAGAATGACGTAGGAGGGTGTCGTCATTTTTATCCAATAGTTACTTTGCAATCAATATTCAGCGTTTAAAAGCTTCGTGTAAAAGTAGATTTTATATTTTTAAAGCTGGTCACTTTATTGACTAATCAAAAGCTGTTCATTAGAAGGGAGCATAGCGAGCCTCGTTCAATCGCTTGCGCCATAAGCGCAGGTGAAACCCCCCCACGTCATTCTGGCCAACGAGACATACATCATGCGCGATTAGAAAAATAGACATCCTCCTACGTCATTCTGACACGAATGCGGGGATCCATCTTAAGATTACATAAATACTGAGTTTCAAAAGTAAAAAGTAAGACAGAAAAACCACTATGCAGCATAAAGCAAGAGAGCGACTTGATAAATATCAAACCGCTCTCTCTAATAACTAATAACTAATACCTAAAGTACTTATCTTAATACATTCCTGGCATACCACCCATGCCACCCATTCCAGGAGCAGAAGGCATAGATTCTTTCTTATCTTGTGGCAATTCATAAATTGCTGCTTCTGTTGTCAACAACAAGCCTGCAATAGATGCTGCATGCTGAATAGCCGAACGGGTAACTTTTGCTGGATCAACAATCCCTGCAGCAACCATATCAACATATTCACCCATTTTAGCATCAAAGCCAATTTCAACACTTGAATCACGTACTTTATTCACAATAACAGCTGCATCATGACCCGCATTTGAGACAATAATACGCAACGGCTCTTCTAAAGCACGACGAACAATGTTAGCGCCAAACTTTTCATCACCAACAAGATTAAGGGCATCAACTGCTGATTGTGCGCGCAATAATGCCACACCGCCACCAGCAACAATACCTTCTTCTACCGCCGCACGAGTTGCATGCAATGCATCTTCAATACGATCTTTCTTTTCTTTCATTTCAGTTTCAGTAGCTGCACCAACTTGTATAACCGCAACACCGCCTGCTAATTTTGCCAAACGTTCTTGCAATTTTTCTTTATCATAATCAGATGTGCTGTTTTCAATCTGCATTCTGATCTGTGCAACACGGCCCTGAATGGCATCACGTGCCCCTTGACCTTCAATAATAGTAGTATCATCTTTAGTGACAATAACTTTTGTTGCAGTTCCTAAATCATGCAATACTACTGATTCAAGTTTTAAGCCAATATCTTCAGAAACCAACTGGCCACCGGTCAAAATAGCGATATCTTCAAGCATTGCTTTACGACGATCACCAAAGCCAGGAGCTTTTACGGCTGCAACATGTAAGGTGCCGCGTATTTTATTAACCACTAATGTTGCCAGGGCTTCCCCTTCAATATCTTCAGCAATAATTAATAATGGACGGCCCGATTTTGCCGCTTGCTCTAAAACAGGCAACAAGCTTTTCATGGTGCTGATTTTCTTTTCAAAAACCAGTACAAACGGATGCTCAAAAACTGTTTCCATTTTTTCAGCATTGGTTACAAAGTAAGGGGACAAATAGCCACGATCAAATTGCATTCCCTCAACAACTTCTAACTCATCCTGTACACCTTTTGCTTCTTGCACCGTAATAACACCATCACGGCCAACACGTTCCATAGCTTGTGCAATTTGATTACCAATGACGGTATCTGAGTTTGCTGAAATGGTGGCAACTTGTTCTATTTCTTTCTTTCCGGCAACGGCTCGTGACTGTTTTTTGATTTCTGCTACAACCGCTATAACCGCTTTATCAATCCCCCGTTTTAATTCCATTGGATTGGCACCAGCAGTTACATATTTATTGCCTTCGCGAAAAATAGCTTGTGCAAGTACAGTTGCTGTTGTAGTACCATCACCAGCAACATCAGCTGTTTTGCTTGCTACTTCACGCACCATTTGTGCGCCCATATTTTCTAACTTATCAGCAAGTTCTATTTCTTTAGCAACCGTTACCCCATCCTTAGTGATAACAGGAGAACCAAACGATCTTTCAAATGCAACATTACGCCCTTTGGGCCCAAGAGTTACCTTAACGGCATCAGCAAGAGTATCAACACCTTTACGGAGTTTTTCTCGTGCATCAACACCGAATATAATTTTTTTTGCTGACATAAAAACCCCACTATAGTTTTAAATTCGTAATAATTGTAAATTTGTATCTTTAACCAACAATCTCTATACCTACTTTAACTATCTTTCAACAACACCTAAAATTTCATCTTCACGAATAATAAGATGATTTCTATCAGTTTCAGTGCCTGCATATTTGCCAAAGTAAATAATATCATCAACCTTGACATCCATAGGGATACAATTGCCTGCAGTATCTTTGCGGCCACAACCAACAGCGATTATCTTGCCTGTTTGGGCTTTTTCTTTCGCTGCTTCAGGTATAAAAATACCCCCAGCCGTCTTTTCTTCACCCTCTAAACGCTTAACCAACACACGGTCAGCTAATGGTCTAAATTTTTCAAACATGAACCTTCTCCTGTCTTATAAATTGAGTATATAGTGATATATTAGTTACTTATTAGCATAACCTCAAATTATAAAAAAGGGAACTCGGCTATGGCGTACATTTTCCCCTCTCTTATATCATCAGACCTGTTACATCTTGAAAAAACAATAAAAAACCTGTCCCCCCATTCTGCCGGTTATCACATTGATATTATGGACAATCACTTTGTGCCCAACCTCACCTGGGGACTCCCGTTTATTGCTGCTATAAGCACAGTAGCCACCAAACCTCTTTGGATACACTTAATGGTTGATAATCCAGAAACATGGGTCACCACCATGCAGATCCCGCAAGGGAGTATTATAAGCTTTCACTTAGAAGCAGTAGCCGATTCTAAAAAAATATATGCCCTGATAGCCGCTATTCAAAAAAAAAAATGGCGAGCAAGTATTGCCATTAGCCCCGATACTGACATAGAAAAACTATTCCCCTTTTTAAGCAAACCAGACACAAATACAGAAAAACCACCCTCTCTCTTACCTAAAAACGCCGATACAGATACAGAAAAACTATCCCCCTTTTTACATACCATTGACCACGTTTTAATGATGGGTGTAGTGCCCGGTTTTTCTGGCCAGCCCTTTTTACCCAGCACCTATGATAGGGTTGCACAGCTATCTTCTTATTGCTCAGACAATAACCTAACAATAACGTTAGCTGTTGATGGTGGGGTGACACGGGATAACTGCGTTAAGCTTCTGGCTCTTGGCGTGCAGCATTTTGCTATTGCTTCGGCTCTTTTTGATGCCCCCGATCCAGTTGTGGCTTTGCAAGAATTCCAGGCGTTAATATCAGGTGTTAATATCAGGTGTTAATATCAGGTGCAAGAGTTATTATAAAAAGATTAAAAAAAAGCGGGTGATTGTTACATCACCCGCCCCGTTATACGTATCTAAAAAATAGCATACTCGTGCTTAATAAGCCACTTTCAAAATAGCTACTCAAAGCTATCACTGTTGCCGACCCTCTTCTTGTGCACCCATATGCATCAGTGCTTGTGCATCCCTGCTGCTGTCAAGTGCACCTATGGGAGCTCTTGACCGTTGCCAAGCTTGCCATGCCTCATAAGATTGATTGAACTTATTTTCTGCAGCCTTTAGCTGAGCAGCTTGCTGCTTGCGCAAAACATTCAATTTTTCTCTTGTTGCTTGCTCACTTTCTGCTTGCCCATCCTCTTCTTCTTCATCACTGTTGCTGCCAAGTGGATCAAATTCCTCTTGAGATGCTAATCTTACCTGTTGCGCTTTGGCCAATACCTTACGGAATTCCTCTATGCTAATGCTATCAGCTTGTGGGCGAACATGTGCAACTTCTTTATCTTTTATGTCTTCGTTTAATAGTTGCTGGCGTAGATCACTAGCCATTTTTAGTTCTGCAAAGTCACTTTCAATTTCAGCTATCCTTTGACCCCACTGTTCCTGAGACGATACATTTTTTTCTTGTAATTGTTGTAGTTGCATTGCTAGTCCATCTCTTTGTAACCTTAATCGCTGTTGAACCCAGCGTGATCGTCTCAATTTCGCAGGAGAGCCTTGTCTCTTTCTAGCTCTCACCGCTCTAAGAACTTCAGGATTAACTGCTTTGGAAGCGATCCCTACTGATGCTGCTTGCTCTGCCGCTACTGGGCCCGCCGGTGCTTCTGCTGCCGCCACCAAAGAGCTTACAAAACCGCTTACCGTACGCTTCAATCTAAGGCGCTCTTCTATACTTCTTTCTATCTCATCTATCTGAAGCCTCCGACTTATACTTGGTTCAAGACGCCGACTTACAGCTTCAGCATCATAAACATCTTCTTCTGCTTGCTCTGCTACTTTTCCATCTTCCCATTCTTCATCTTTAACATCGTTTAATTTTGCTGCTGATATTGGCAAACATGATCCTGGCCGAAAATCACCATTTTTATTAAGCTTGTTATTAAACTGTTCTTGTTCTCTTGCCTGTTCTCTTTGCCAAGCTGCATTTGCCTGTAATGCACGACGCGCTGCTGCTCTATCTCGCTCTGCTTGTGCTGCTGCTTCTAATCTAACTGCTTCAGCTCTAGCTTCTTCTGCTAATCTAGCTTCTTCTGCTAATCTAGCTTCTGCTGCTGCTGCTCGTTCTACTGCTTCTCTAGCTGCTCGCTCTGCTTCTACTTCTGCTAATCTAGCTGCTTCAGCTACTCTAGCTTCTTCTGCTAATCTAGCTGCTTCTGCTGCTTCTCTAGCTACTCGCTCTGCTTCTAATCTAGCTGCTTGCTCTGCTTCTAATCTAGCCGCTGCTGCTCTTTTCCGTCTATTGGACTCTTGCAATTCACCCCTCCAGCCAATTATTGCCACTGCTGGTGCTGCTGGTGCTGCTGGTGCTGCTGGGATAGCTGGTGCTTCAGGTGCTTTTTTAAGCATCATACGAAGAACAACCCCTGTTCCCACAATCCCTGAAAGCAAAGCCGCAATACGTCTTCTTGCATTATCTCTATAACCACCTTCTAATCCCCAGACTAAACCTTTTACATCTGCAGGTAATTTTTTAAGAGTAACAAGCGCTTTGCTTGCATATTTTTTTGCTGTGCTTTTAACTGAAACCGCATCTTTATTATTAAGAGTGCTTGTACGCACTTCTTTACTCTTGCGCACTTCTTGCCCTGCACACACAGGTGTAACTACGCTACCGGCAAGTAATGCCGTAAGCATTAAGCCACTTATTCGTTTATGTAATTTCATAGCAAAATCCTTTAGTGATTGTTTTTATAAACGCAAACATATACATCTTCTATCTTTACTACCCTCTTTACCCAAACATCACTACCTCGCTATCCACCTCACTAACCACCTAACCCCACTAATCACGTATTTTCTACAAGAAATGGCACGGAAAAGTTATTACTCATTCCGTGCCACCCACAATACATTCAGCTACCAACAATTATGTACATCACTCAGCATCATCCCAAATAACGACATAACCCTGCGCTATTTATCTTCTGTTACGACGAGCAGCTTGACGAGCAGCCTTACGAGCCTGACCAGCAGCTCTTTTTAGTTCTGCTGGCGTCAATTTACGAGTTTGAGTTACAACTGGAGCTACTTTTTCTACAACTGGAGCTGGTTCTACTACTGGTTGAGTTTCAACAACTTCTTCTTGAACCACTTCTTCTTCTTTAGTCATCCAGTTATAAGCGCCTTTTACCAATTTAACTGCACCTTTAACTGTGTAATAAGCAGTTCCTGCTATTGCTGCTGCTAGAACTGATCTCGCTTTTTTTGCATGTAAGTCTTCAGCTTTTACACCGTGAACAGCTTGTAATTCACCGCTTGCGTCCAACTGACGTCCTACGTAGCCTTGATACTTATCGGCTAAACCAAGACCCTTATTAGGAAGATTTAAACCTACGCGATCAATACCATTTACTACGCTCTCAGAACACATAGCAACAAAACCTGATTCTTCAGCTGCAAACATAGGAGCTACACTTACCATCAATAACCCTGTCAACATCAACTTGTTCGTTTTTAGCATCTTCATGAGACACCTCCATAAAAAATGATTTAATATAATAACCTTCACTATTCAGGTTATAGTAATTAGATCTTCTGTCAAAGGGGGTTATTTAAAATAATACAATTGCATTCTATTTGTCAATTTACCTGCCTGTTTACTCGTAAAAATAGAAGTAAGCAGAGTTTTTAAGATACAGTGAAAATATAAAAATAACAACAAAAAAACCAGCAAGTAAGCTTAATTTGTTACTTGCTGGCTAATAGAAATACTAAAATAAAGAGATTGCTAACGGATTACGCTGCGTTTGCAGTGTGTGCACCGTTATCGCGTGCAGAAAACCAAGATGTCATTGATGATGCGATGCGGGCGAATAGGCCTTTTGCAGGAACGCTATTAACCGCTTGCACTGATTTACTAACGCTGCTAACCGCTTGCGCAGACTTACTGCCGCTGCCATTAGCCACTTGTACTGATTTACTGATGCTTCTGCTAACCGCTTGCGCAGACTTACTGACGCTGCCATTAGCCGCTTTTGCCCCCTTATCACCGCGCTGCGAATCAGTTGCAACGGGAGCATTTGTTTTTTCTATCTTTTTAGCACGCTTATTTTCAGGAGCATCTGATGTATCTGCAACTGCCAACTCATCTGTATCTTCTTCATCAGAATCATCAGCATCGTCTACTTTTTTCTCATTTTTATTATCATGATCTCTGCCCGTAACATCACTGAGTATGTCACGGATAAATAACTTCAAACTGCTAAGCATGCCTTTTCTGCCACCTAGCTCTTTCCACGTTTTTTGACCAAAATAAGCAGCAACCGCCCCTAAGCTACATACAACCGCCGGTATCACCAATGGGTATTTAGCAAAAAAACTATCGCTTACATTATTTAGTCCGCCACCCAAAGCTCTACCAAAATTAGATGGATCGTTTACAGCACCGGTCAATGCAACTGCTAAACCTGCAACGGCTGGTGCTAATCCTACAGGAGGATGAGCGTCCCCTCCAACTGCTGGTTCTGCTGCTGCTGCTGCGAGACCATCCCCTGCTGCTGTTGCAATTGCAACACGTGCTCTATGCACAGCCACGGCTGCACCCTGCCGAATAGCAGCCAAATCTGCTCCAAACTGATGCGCTGGACCTTGACCATCTACTTCTGCTCCACCAGCTCTTTCAGCATTAACACCATCTATAATGCCGACTAAGCCGTTTTTGCAACCATCAAAAGCTTGTGCTATTTTTTGCCCTGCTCCTGGTAGACCTTGCATACCACGACCCCAACCTCCCAAAGCCTGTGCCACATTTTTCGCCCCTGCAAAAAAATCAGCACCGTTCTGCATCGAACTGCGCTCTTGTTCAGGTTGTTGATCACCTGAAGGCCGAGCGTTATTAAATTGTTCAGCCGCATCTCCTAGGCTATTCCATATAGATCTTGCTGCTTTTTTTATGTTTTCTCCCTTTGAAGCTCCTGGCCGCGGCTGTTGCCCATCTTCCATTTCTTTTGCTTCTTCTTCTGCTGCTTGCCGAGAAGATCGTCCCATGCTTGACAATGAATTCGACCGCTCCCGTCTTTGACTACCAGAATAATGAATCCCAACACCGTCTCTACCTACATCTGCCGAACCACAATGCCCTACACTTTCTGCCCTTTGTTGTCGTCGTTCTTGTGATAGCCGCCCACGAGATAAATCAGAAGGCTCTGCTGCTGCTCCTTCCCGAAACGCTGCACGTAATCCGAGAGAAGGCGCTAGTGCATCTAAACCTAAACCTGCACGAGCATCACCCACTGTAGCTTCCACCGAGGCCATTGTCCGCGCACCACTCCCTGCACCTTGCGCAGCATTAATCAAAAAGTTTTGTGCGCTTGTCACTCCTACATTTCCAACCAAACTTCTGCCTAATGCTCCATCCAAGCTTACTCCCTGGCCACGAGCACCCTGCTGAGCCCCCAGCAAAACATGACTCACAACAAATCTTGTAGACCCTGAAATTGCTGGCCCAACACAACGATCACGTAGTGGCACAAGTACGCGATCTCTTGCTCCTGCACCCAGTGGCGCAAGTACGCGACTATATAATGGGCTAAGGCCAAACCGAGATGCTTGTACATCCGCCAACCCTTGACGAAAAGAAGCTGGACTTGGTCCAACATCTTGACTAAGCCACGATACTGCTTGAGCGTACCTGTTACTTACGGCTTGACGCATACGCCCAAAACTTGGGCACATCGAACGTCTGGGCCCTATACCATTAGCATTCTCTTCTCCAGCTGCATCTGCTAGCGGTGCTTGATATACAACTAATCGGCTCTCTTGTCGCTGTGCTTCCACTGCTTGAGCTACTTGCCAACAGATTAAGATACTTCTCCAATCAATATCACCCAATACTTGAACAGGGAGTCCCTGTTCCTCCGCTGCCCTTACCCCCGCAAAACCAAATCCACCCAACATAACAACACAAAAAACAGCATATTTCGTATATAATTTCATCGTAAGTCTCCAGTATAAAATAAGACCACAAAGTAATATCAATCTATTTAACAATAACATAACATTAAAAATTTTCAATTGTCACAACTGCAAAGGGGCTGGACACGAATCTTAACAAAGATGCGCACCCTAGCCCCATATATATCATCACTTTTTTTTCTGAACTACTTTTTTAACCTTATTACCTGCTGCTGTTTAATAAGTATACACCTACCAGCAACACGTTTTATGCCACTGCTGCAGCTGCACACTGAGCTGATAACAACCGAGCTCTATGCTGAGCTTTTTGCGCTGGAGTCCCCCCTGCTGCATCAACTTGTTCATCAATACTTGACCACTGTGCTGCAGTAAATCGATCACCGCTGGCTTTTTTATTCGCCATAGAGTTAGACTTACCTCCAAAATAACCCCATAATTTATACATGCATACAGCGGCTAGTGCCGTGAATGCCACAGTGCCGGCAACAATTAAACCATTAGTTTGATTAAAGAAACTTTGTTGCGCTTTGTTTGCTTGCGCATTTACCGCTGCTGTCAGAGTTGCACCCAACTTATCAGTTTGCTCTCCCAGTATGGCCTTGAATGCAGGAATCATTGCTGGCAACAAAGCTGGATCTGCTTGTAATTTTGCCAATAATGCATCGACAGTCATCCCTTCCATCAATGCTTTTGCCTGCACGCTCAATTCTGCTACTTTCTGATTAGCTTGATCTAGAGCTGCATTGGCCCTACCTTCAAACGCATCGGCTCTCCCTTGAGCATCAGCAATAAATGCTTCCCCGCTTGCAACGGCTGCCTTTACTTGGCCTAAAACGCCTTGAGACTGCCCTACTAAACTAGCTACTTGCTCACGACCTTGCGCAACAGCTTGATCAACCCTTGCAACCGCCCCTTGAGCTTGGCCTAAAACGCCCTGAGAACTCTCTACTAATCTATCTACTTGCTGGCGACCTTGCGCAACAGCGTCATTAGCTCCTGCAACCGCCGCCCTTGTTTGGGCTAAAACATCCTGAGACTGACCCACTAAACTAGCTACTTGCTCACGACCTTGCGCAACAGCTTCATTAGCTCCTGCAACCGCCTTACTTGCTTGACCTAAAACGCCCTGAGAACTCTCTACTAATCTATCTACTTGCTGGCGACCTT
Source organism: Candidatus Babelota bacterium (assembly GCA_026388985.1). Taxonomy (GTDB): domain Bacteria; phylum Babelota; class Babeliae; order Babelales; family Vermiphilaceae; genus JAPLIS01. The sequence continues at coordinate 10,091 of JAPLIS010000018.1, forward strand.
GCGTAACAGCTTCATTAGCTCCTGCAACCGCCGCCCTTGCTTGGCCTAAAACATCCTGAGACTGCTCTACTAAATCACTTACTTGCCGCATAGCCTGTGCCTTTACTTGACTCATAGACCCTCTTGCTTCACCGACAACTTGGCCCATAGCCTCATGCGCCTGCCTACTCAGATCTTCTTTCATACCAGCAACCTGCTCATTTACATTACTTCCAACTCTCTCAACGCCTGCAACAATAGCGCCATTAAGACGATCGCGATCAACAAGACGCTCTACCACCGCTGGTGCTGCCGCAGAAGCTACCCATCCAACTAATCTTTGTGCCATAGATGATTTTTGCTCCCCTGCTGCTACTTGTGGTTGCAACTCTCGCCTTGCTTGCCCAACGGCTGCCGCTTCAACTTCTGGCTCTTTTCTCTCTTCCTCTTGATCCCTTGGCACTCCTTGCACAACGGCTGGCTCCAGCGCATCTGGAACTGGTCTATTCTGAGCTGCTGCTCTAGGAACTCCTTCTTCTGGCCTTAAACTTAGTTGCTCTGACAATTGACTTACTTCTGACTCTCTCTCAAATCCAAAAGCATCTGCTATAAAATTATCTTGATATCTAGATAGAGCTCTACTCGGAGCAAAGTTAACAACCATGCCAGCTGCACCAGAAAGCAAGCTACCCGCCATACCATTTGCTGAGCTCAGCAAATTTTTGCCCCAGTCCCACATAGCATACGATGGCGCAACAGAACTTAATCCAACCACCACCGCGCATACAGCGACCATATTTCTTTTAAATAATTTCATTTTCTAATCCTCCATTTTTTATAACCATCTCATAACCAGAGTCAATTAAAAAAGGGCCCAAGAAGCTTTATACCCCTCAAGCCCTTTTTTTATATCAATCAAGACTTTACTTACATACTTATGATGCTATCTATTTATTTTGCAACAATAGAACTGAACCATCCTGATCCATCTCTTTTAAATAGAAAGTTAGCAATAGTATCTTTATTTGGAGCTACCACCTGAAGACGCCCTCGTCTATTATTACCACGCTGTCCTTTTCTAGCACCAGCCTGAGCAGCCTGTTGTGCCGCCTGAGCATCTACCTGAGCTTTTTGAGTATCATTCAAATCAGCATACTTAACTGGCGCATCTTTATCTGTAGAAGAAGACATCATTGACATTACGCCGCTTTTGATTTCATCCATAAACATTAACACTGCTAATGATGCTAGTACTGCGCCACCAATTGCAGGAATATTCTTGTGTTCCGCGTTAAACTCAACCATTTTCGGTCCATATTTGTTTAAACCTAATGCTGTTGCCAACGCTGCTCCTGATACTTTCATAACTGTACCAAAAGTTTTTAACGTTTCTCCCGCTCCTTCAATATTCTCTTTAAGGTCCTTCCCCTGGTCTTCTAGCTCTTTTTTTGCATTGAAACTGTTAGTCCAATCTGATAACGATTTAGTCAAACGATAGGCAGCTCGAAGGGGTGGTACCATCTTTTCCACTTTTTCTTCGTGCGCTTTGTCTGCTTTCGCTTTGTCTTCAGCCGCTTTTTTATCAGCCGCTTCTTGTTCAATTTTTGCTCTTGCATTTTCTAAAGCTAGTTCTCTTCTAGCTTCAGCTTCAGCCGCTTTAGCTTCAGCGTCTTGTCTAGCTGCTTGCGCAGCTGCTTCTCTTTGAGCTTGCTGCTCTGCTGTAAGAGCTACTGGAGCTTTCTTAGCTGGCTGCCTGCCCCTAGCCATCGCAAAAATGGGCGAACATGCCCCGAAGCCAACGAGTAACGTAAAAAATAAACCTAACCTGTTAAACGTATTCATAATAAACCTCCATGAATATTAGATAATAATAACTTCCACTGACTTTAAGCTTACCAGAACAAATATAACCGTCAACAGGGGGGGGTGGCTTTTAATTCTCCTATGCAAAAAATATAGATGATAAGCCCCCAAAACTCACCGCTAGCCAGAATCAAATTAAAGCTAAATAATCCAACAAGAATTTATTTTGATTTTATTGGTACCTGCCACGCCTACCACCCCCCTTAAGGCGTTTGCTTAAAAAAAATAATGCCGTAACCTGAAAAATAATGGATACAAGTATCTACTTAAAAATGGTTAAATCATAGGTACCTAACGAGTAGTTAGCTATCTACATATCTGGGGGTTTTATGAACAAGTTACTTGGTCATGCATTGTATGCACTTACTATCGTGCTAGCCACCAGCGCCACCACAACGGCCCCCATGGCCGACAAGAGCCAAAAAACGCACATGGCGGGCTCAAAAACAACAAGAAATCCCTCCTATCACGGCAGGCACGCAAGAAAACAGTATCTGGATCAATTAATACGTCCTGCACCGGATCGAAAAAAAACGGTAGAAAAACCTAAAAGTTTTTTAGAAAAGTGCCACATAAGACTCATAACAGCTAAAAAATGGATAAAATCCTGGTGTAAAAAACCTACAGAAGAACAAGCGTCTCAGGTTACTTTGTATTGCATTGCTGCTTATTCTGCCTGCAAGTTGATTAAAAATGCTGCTACAAGTCTCTATGAGGCGCACAAAAAGGCGGTTAGAATCCCTAACATAATAAGAGAAGCTATCTTGTTTGATAAATGTTTTTTATGCCAAGAATCCTTTACCCCTAGAACAGAAAACGCAAATACTCCTGAAAGAGATTGGCCTATTAGTGGCCCGACTAGACTCTCAACAACCATCTGCAACAACGGACATCAAATTTGCAATGATTGCCTTGGTGGGTGGCAAAATGGGCGTGCCAACAACAGATGTCCACTGGGTGGACAAAATAATGGATGGAGACGCGAAGAGATAGGACACTGCGAATTATTGCCGGGAATATAGTTCAAAAATAAAAAATAAAAATAAAAGCGAGCGGGCACAGATTAATCTCTATGCCCGCTCGCTTTTATATATTAATAGTTTATATCAAAAAAAATGGTGTTGCCCGGAATATGAATCTGCGTACAAAAAAGGTAGATGGTGCCACTTACGCTTATGGTGCAAGCGGTTGAACGAGGCTCACTTACGTTCACACCTTCTAACGAACAGCTTTTGATTAGTCGACAAAGTGACCAATTTTAAACATATAAACGATGCTCTTGCGTGAAAGTTTTTAAGCGCTGAATATTGATTGCAAAGTAACTATTGGATAAAAATGACGACACCCTCCTACGTCATTCTGACCAACGAGATATACTCTCTCCAACATTATTTTTGATTAGAAAAATAGACACCCTCCTACGTCATTCCCGCGAAGGCGGGGATCCATCTTAAGATTACATAAGTGCTTATTTTTACAGACTTATTTGAAGAAACAAAGATCGTTAATCCTGGTTCCTCGTTTTCACGAGGACGACGTTGAAGAAGGTCATTCTTTCTATCTAATGACTGCCTACCTACCAAACAGGTGCACTTAAAAATGTAGCATTTACAGAAAAGGCGCTATTTTTCCCGTAAAATCGCATTACACATCAGATCGGCCACCCTCGGCTCTATGACTGCCCGGACCCTATTTCAAATAAGTGCAAAAAAGCCATATGATTGACGCCGTACTGAATTCTTAGTACAATATACTACAATAAGAAGGATTGCAAGAAGCTAAACAGTTGATCGTAGGGTAGCAATGAAAAAAGTTCCAACAATTAAAGCCTACATAGCTTATAAGGGCAAAGAATTTACTATCGAATGGTATTTTAATATCAAAGGGGAAAGCCCTGCGCTTGAATATTTTAAAGAGTTAACAGAAGGCCAAAAAAACAAAACCTTTGAATTGATTAGAGCGATGGGTGATGCTGGAAAAATTATAAACACAGAAAAATTCAACTTTGAAGGCGATAAGCTTTTTGCTTTTAAGCCTTCTCCAGATAGATTCTTTTGCTTTTTCTATAAAGGCTCAAAACTGATTATAACAAATGCCTATAAAAAGAAATCGCAAAAAATGCCTCCAAGGGAAAAAGAGCGAGCATTGAAATTAAGAGATGACTATTCTAAACGATGCGATGAGGGGAACTATTATGACTAAAGCAGTAAAGACTAAAGTGGTAAAAACTAAAGTAGTAAAGACTAAAATTAAATCAACATATGAAGAGTTTATGGAAGCAAAAACTCCTGCTCAAAGAGAAATTTTTGAAGAAGGATACCGCGACTTTCTGCTTTCAGAATTGATTCTTGCGGCGATGCAAGAGGATGATATATCCGTAAGAAAGCTTGCCAAGCTTGCTGATGTATCGCCGAGCATTGTACAAGATATGAAGTCTGGTTCAAAAATTAGTTTCAACACCAACAGTCTGTTTAAAGTTTTGCAGGGCCTTGGTTATGATATCTTGCTTGAACGAAACGGCGTGGTGACCTCCTTAGGATTGACACAAAATAATAGAAAATAGATTATATTATGCTTGCACTGTCCATCTGCGTTGTTTTCGCTTAAGACGGATGAGAAGACACTGTTTTTTTCGTGAACGTGCAAATACATAAAAAATATAAAAGTTTTTTAAGAAAGGTGGTGTGCCCGGAAGGATTCGAACCTTCGACCTACGGATTAGAAATCCGTTGCTCTATCCAGCTGAGCTACGGGCACAAAATTATGTTTGAAAGTATAACGTATTAAATACAAAAGCTCAACACAAAAACGAAAACTCTCTAAATAACCAGATAATCACGCTATACAAGAACAAACACTCTCTAAATAAGCACATAATCAGACTATACAAAAACAAAAACTCTCTAAATAACCAAATAATTCACGTTATACAAAAACAAAAACTCTGCAAATAACCAGGTAATCACGCTATATAAACATGCACAAGCACACAGTTTACTTTTCTAAATCAGGCGCCACAAAAAGAGTACTAAATTCTTGCGCAATAACCCTTAACAATGCGATATCTGCATCTGAAACATCTTGTGAACTAAAAATACGCGCATACACGTCATTGTGTACTGATTTTACAAAGCTCACAAATTGTACAACAAATGTTTTCGCCTTAGCAACACCTATTGCATCCAAAAAGTCTTCTTTTAATAAAAATAACATTAACGCCTGATCAACAAATGAATAGGTAACATACTGTGGCTGCCGTAACAGTTCCACCGCTAATGCACCACGTTCCAACCGCCTGCGCGAAGAATCATCAAGCTCTGTGCCAAACTGAGCAAAATCAAGCAACTCGTGATATTGAGCAAGCTCCAAACGCAACGCCTTAGTCATTTTTTTTATAGCTCGCGTTTGAGCTGCACCACCAACCCGCGAAACTGATAGCTCAGCATTAACCGCTGGCCGCATCCCCTGATTAAACAACTTAGTGTCTAACACAATCTGGCCATCGGTTATTGAAATAAGATTAGTGGGAATATAAGCAGTAATATCATCGCCCTGAATTTGCACTATCGGAAGAGCCGTTAAAGACCCTCCTGAAATTATTTTACCGGCACGCTCAAGCAAACGCGAATGCAAATAAAACACATCGCCTGGAAATGCTTCACGCCCGGGAGCATGACGCAACAAAAGAGACATTTCACGAAAAGCGACCGCATGATTACTTAAATCATCATATACAATTAACACATCACGCTGTTGACTGCGAAAATATTCACCTATTGTGCACCCAACATAAGGAGCTAAATATTGATTTAACACCGCTTCGCCCGCTTCAGCGCTCACCACTACGGTGTAATCAAGCGCCCCATTTTCTTCAAGCAACCGTACCATACGAGCTACGTTGGCGACTCGCTGCCCTATTGAAACATACACACATAACACATTTTTATTTTTTTGATGCAAAATAGTATCAATGGCAATAGATGTTTTGCCTGAACTGCGATTACCAATCAACAATTCTCGCTGCCCTTTACCAATAGGAAACAGTGCATCAATGACTAAAATCCCTGTTTCTAATGATTCATTAACGGGACTTCGTTCAATAATGCCTGGAATCTCTGCTTCAATGGGCCATAGGGCATCATATACTAAATCACCCATACCATCTATAGGAACGCCCAAAGCATTGATTACACGACCAAGTAATTGCATACCAACTGGCGCCTTAAACACTGACCCCGTTCTGCGGCCTACCTCGCGCTCTGCTACGGCAATAGTGCTTTGCAACAAAAAAAGAGACACCGAATCTTCATCTAATTGCATGATGATACCCCGATTGCCCCCTTCAAATTCGATCAATTCACCATACATGGCGTGTGTTAATCCATACATCTTGCAGATGCCATCACCTACCTGAACAACAATGCCAATCTCTTCAAGCTTTTGCTCAGGAACATCCCGTAACGCTTGTTCAAATAATGAAACTAAATCAGTATTTTTTATATCCATACACATTCCTTAACGGACCAATAACAATTGTATCTCACGCAACTGCCTAGCAATCGAATGCTCCCACAGATGGGTATCACTGCACATACGAATACCGGCAATTAAACTTTTATCTATCACATAGGTATATAAAACATCATCACCCGTGTGCGCTTTAAGAAAACTCACCAAAAACTCCTTATCAGTGTGCGATAACGGACAAGCACTACTGATAGAAAATGAGCTTATGGCATGCTCTTTATTATAAAGAATATCAATAAAACCTACCATCTGCTCTAATAATATGGCACGCTTGCTAGCCAATAATAAAAACATACTTTTTTTAACTGAATCAGGTAGCTCAAATTTTTCACATAAAAAGGCAAGGCCTCGCAGCTTTACCTCATCATCAATGGTAGGAATAGTAAGAAAAAAAAGAATAGAATTTTGCATAGATAAAAAACGGTGCAATTCGCGCAAACGGCCTCGAATAGCGGGAGTTAATTCACTCCCATACACATTCAAAAAAGCTTGCGCATAGCGCCGCGCAAGGGCTCTATTGTGTGCTGAATTCACGACTTACTCTCTTGCAAATGAGCTATAATGCGTTGCACAAAAGCCACTCCCTCTTTTTCAGAGCTATACTCTATCTCGAGTTTTTTATGAGCACGCACGATTGCCTCTGGCAGAACTCTATGCATAACAACTGAAGCACGCATGTTTTCCATCTGACACTCTGATTTAATTTTAAGTGATTGTACTCTACTTGCTCTTTCGACCACACGCTGCGCATCATTAGAAGCAACCGCTTCTCGCCAACGCATAATAGCCTGCTGCATAACCATACGCTGCTCCTTTTTGCGCGCAACACTCTCTTTATAGTGAGCATACATACTATAAGCCTCATCACGCTCTTTGCACAGCCCTTGCTCAATGGTATGTTCATGTTCTATCTGGTGGGTAATATAATCACGCACATAGCGCTTATAGAGATAGACAACTAAGCCTATCACAATGCTAAAATTGGCCAACCGAAACAAAACACTCAACCATGCTGCTATCATAACGCTTTCACTCTTTTAACAAGCTCTTTAGATGCATTTTCTATCAATAAATCTACTTCTTGCTCCGAACAATACAGATCTTCTTGTTCGGGGTATATCCCCTTAAAGAGTATCAATTCCTCTTTTTTTGTATCAGGGACCTGCTGCTCATAAAACAGATGTCCTTCTTGCCACTGCTGTTGCAACGCATCTCGTTCTCGCTGAATTAAAAGATAATTATACGCAATAACTTCATGCAAACCAGTGCGTTTTTTTTCTTCAGCCTCTATCAGAACTACTGCTGGCCGTAAAGCAATAAAGCGCATTATGGCATATGCAATCAAAAAATTAATAATTTGAACCACAATGGTGGCATTTACTTGAATATTCATAGCCATTAAGCCGACAAAGTCATACCAACATAAATCAGAGCGCCTGCTATAAGTAATGAAAAAACAACGCCAGTTTCTACCATAGCCATTGCCGCAAACATAAGTCCTCTAATTTTACCCGCACTTTCTGGATATTTTCCCATGTTTTCACATGCCGCTGTACCAATCCATCCTTGCCCCAACGCGGGTCCGATACCACCCATACCCATTGCTATTGCCGCCCCTAAAAATGCTGCCGCTTTTGCATAAAAAATACCGTTTTCTACTGCCATAACAACTCCTTAATGTAGATCACTCTGTCTCAAAATATTAGTGTACCGTACTTTTATTTTTTTTTACAAGTCAAACATACCACAAAAACCTCTTTTTGAAAGAATATGCATCGCACGCAGTCCCGTTTGTCATGCAGATTAAATTTATATAGAATGTGAATACTTCATACTCTATACATACATCATTAATATTTCTATTAAAAACAATACCCTTAGCACCCTTTAACTATAAGAAAATAACCATCTATTATGAAAACATATCATTTATTATTAACCACCCTTACATGCACACTTTCTGTATCATTTTTTTCATTGTATCCAGAAAAACAAAAAGTCTCGCCACAAAAACGATCTGCCCATCTTGCCTTTCATGACAACGATGAAGATCTATACCAAAATAGCTTTGATATACCTATCAGCATCACCACCGATAGCCCCAGTGCGCAAAAAGATGCAGAAATAATTGATGATACCAATGAAAATGAATCAACTATATCAAGACAGGTAGCGATAACAATTGAACCTGCAGACATTATATCGCTCCTACTAGACAGCAAGGTTTTGCCCCTTTTGCAAGAAGATTTTTTTAAAAAAACAAATCGCACAAACACACAAAGTCTTTTAGATTATCCTCATCTGGGCAATCAACTGTATAACAGTACCACTAAACAGATCACCGGATGTGATATCTTTTTTAATCAAACAAGCAAAGGGTACTTTACTAAAAACTCACCCGCTTTAAGCTCTTATTTAAATCTGACCGGTGAAACACTCATCAATCGAATAGAGTGCTGCCTTGAAAGCGTAGAAGGTCTTTTTTCATCAAAAATTGATGCGGCCAAAATATTAGGGCTCTTTAAAAACATAGCTCTCCAGCAACGCAGACTTGGCGGCATGTTTTACCATGTCCATCGCCATACAAAGTTTATTTCTCGGTTTAAAATTCCCTTTTACTATCTTGAAAACAATCTGTTTTTAACCAACAGCGAACGCATTGCCGTTGCCACCGAGTTTGGCGATACCACACAAAAAGAACAAGCTGATTTTCGCAAAAATTATTTTGTCAGTGACAAAGTTGGCTTTGGCGATTGCCGCTTTATACTAGAATACCCCCTGCTAGTAGAAAGCGATGTACATGCCAACATTGGAGGCTATATAACCCTGCCAACGGCCTTTGCAGTCAAAAAGGGTATGCTCGGATCATCTTTCGCCAAACCAAAAACAATACCCCCCTTAACCATTTTTGAAACATTATTTGATCTGGCCCTTGACCCTTCTCTGGCAACCGCACAAGAAGAAGCATTCAACATAGTAAAAAACTTGCTGCTTGATAGCTTTAATCGTGCCGCATCAAACCTTCTTGATACTCCTCTAGGCAATGGCGGCCATGTCGGACTTGGTCTTTTTGCGCATAGCTGCATTCCCATGAGTACTTTTATAAAAAGACAGGGAGCAACGCAGGTACATATGGTAAGCAGACTTTCAGCTGAATACTTGTTCCCCTCAAGAGAAAAGCTCTTTTATATCCATAAAAATAAACTCAAAGATATTGACCTGGATACGTTTAAGCCTGACACCCATACTCCCGACCCTGCTAAAGCCGCAGCTGATTTAAAGTTCATAGAGCAAGAGCTCATACATAGATTTTTTCTTGTTGCCTATAATACACGGGTAAAGCCAGGCATCATTTTTCACGGAAACAATACATTTCGCTACCAAGGACGTCGCTGGGGATGGGATATTGGTACTGATACGTGGATTCAAACAAAAGACACACTTTCTACAATAACCATCCCTTCATGCCCAAACGTGCTTTCTCTTGCCGATATTGATAAAAAAAAATCAGAGCCCTTTTTTGCGTATCGTGGAAAAGTATGTGGCGGCATTAATTATTGCGTAACTAATCCAACCAATAAGCTTAATATTTCACTGAATCTTGATACTACTTTATTCAACTCTGGTATTGGCAAAGATTTTGTATTATTTTTTAAAATAGAATGTCATCACTAACGTATTATATAATTACCCTAGGAGAGTTTTTATGAGCAATACAAAAAATCTTTTTGCCTTCTCTCTATTGATCGTCTCAAGCATAGTCGCTGAAAACAAACCGATTATGCTTGAAGCAAAACTGCTCCATCTTATAGATGGTTCATTTATCAATGCTGATCGCATTGAAGAAACAAGGCAATTCCAAGTTCACCTGCTCGGCCTCCTGTTAGGGGAGCGCCAACCAGATGGCACACGCATAGGACGCTATATATTTCAGGGCAAACCTCACTCGGTAGAAATGCTCCAAGAACAGGAGCTTTTGATAAAAAAATCTAAAGAACTGAGCGATCTTTTAGAACAAGCAAAAAATGATTTTATAGAAATTTCTAATAAATTTCGCAAATCTGCTCGCGGGCTTAAATCATTTACCGTCAAACTGATCGAAGAATCATGCCAAAAGCGAAATCGTACTGATAGCATCTTGCTTACCTGGGCGCAAACAACTATCGAAAAAGAGCAATCCGTATTTAAAAAAGAAGTAACCAGTTTTGAAAAATTAGAAACGTTTATTGCTGATCTTTTCAACTTCTTAACGGATCTCAACAATAGCTGCCCTAAAGCACAAGCCCACTATCATAATCGGGTTACCAAATACAAAGCTATTAAAGAATTATTACCCAAAGAAATTGAAAAAATTGAGAAATCTATTGATAAAATCGCTTTTTTAACGCATGTTAAAAGACAGCACCTTGACTCACTGACACTTGAAAATATTACCCCGAATACCGTTTATAAGCTTCTTGTAGCATTTACTCAAAGAAAGAGTCCGCCACACAATGAATGAAACAGATCTGCTATCAGGAACGGTTGAAAAGATTTTATTTCAAAATACTGAAAATGGCTTTACCGTACTACTTCTTACCCGAACGGCCAACAATTCTGTGACGGTTAAGGGCTATTTACCCGCCATTCACCCGGGAGAACAGATACAAGTCAGTGGCTCATGGATAATGCATCCCAAATTTGGCAAACAATTTGAGGCAAAAAGTTGCACTGCTCAAGTGCCGACTTCTATACTTGGCCTTAAAAAATATTTAGCATCTGGGCTTATTAAAGGAATTGGGCCCGTGTATGCTGAAAAGCTGGTCAGTTATTTTGGCGAACAAGTACTGACCATTATTGATGAATTTCCTTCACGCTTACAAGAAGTTCCTGGCATTGGTGCCAAGCGAGTTGATACGATTATTAGCGCATGGAAAGATCAAAAAGAAATTTCACATATTATGGTCTTTTTACAAGAAAAAAATATTTCTCCCGCGTATGCTGCCAAAATTTACAAAAAATATGGAAACGATTCAATCGCTGTGGTGATTGAAAATCCCTATCGTCTTGCAGATGAAATATGGGGTATTGGTTTTAAAGTTGCGGATCAAATTGCACTCAATATGGGCTTTGCGCTTGATTCAATTAAACGCATCAAATCGGGTATTTTATTTTGCTTATCAACCATCATACAAAATGGCCATCTGTACATAGAAGTTGATGAGCTCAAAAAAAACACCACTGAATTACTGGGGCTTGATCAACCAACAACGCCGCTCAAAAATGCTCTTCACGATCTTTACAATACACAAAAAATCAGCCTAGTTTCGCACAACGATGCTCATTATGTTGCCCTGACTCGGTACTATTTTGCCGAAAAAGGGGTTGCGTATAAAATAAAAAAATTACTTGAAATGCCTCCTGAACATCAATTTGACATTAACACCATTTATCAGTCAATGCGCGAAAACCAACAAGATACAATAAGTCTTAATGAGGCCCAGCAAGCCGGCATCATAAGCTGTTTACAGCATAAAATAACCATAATTACTGGTGGGCCCGGCACTGGTAAAACTACTCTCATTAAAACACTCCTTTCTATTCTTGATGAAAATGGGCAAACCTATAAACTTGCTGCCCCTACGGGGCGTGCCGCAAAACGAATACATGAAGGTACAGGACGTTATGCTGAAACGTTGCATCGCTTACTTGAGTTTGATGTCAGCACCATGAACTTTACCAAAAATGAACAAAATGCTATCAAAACTCATTTTTTAATTATTGATGAAGCTTCCATGATCGATATTTTTCTTGCCAATGCAGTGCTTAAAGCAATGCCCTTTAACGCACACCTTATTTTAATAGGGGATATAAATCAGCTGCCTTCCGTTGGCGCTGGCAACTTTTTATCAGACGTTATTGCCAGTAACAGCGTACCATGCATTCGCCTTTCTACTATATTTCGCCAAGCACAAAATAGTTTAATCATTATTAATGCACATAAAATCAATAATGGAGAATTTCCAGCCAGCTCTCTGCCCGACACTCGTCGTGATTTTTTATATATTAAAGAACAAGAGCCAGAAAACGTACGTGCCCACCTTGAACATATTATCAAAAAGGGACTTGCCACTTTTGGTTTAAAACCTGAAGATATGATTGTACTTGTGCCCATGAACCGTGGCAGCGTTGGCACACAAAAAATAAATTATGACTTACAGCAGATCTTAAATGCACGAGAAAAAGATCATGTCTTGCATGCAGGGGTCATGTTTAAAGTGGATGATCGCGTGATGCAAATTCGCAACAATTATGATAAAAATGTATTTAATGGAGATATAGGTACCATTGAAAATGTTGATAAAAAAGATCATTTATTACATGTACGATACCCTGACAAAACAGTTGAGTATGAATTTACCGAATTAGATGAACTGGTGCTTGCTTATGCGATTTCTATTCATAAAAGTCAAGGCTCTGAATACCCTGCCGTTATTATCCCTCTTTTTATGCAGCACTTCATGCTCTTGCAACGCAACTTGCTTTATACCGCTATTACACGTGCAAAAAAATTATGTATACTTATCGGGGAACCTAAGGCTATTGCCATGAGTGTTAATAATGATAAAGGCTTAGTCCGTACTACTTTTTTAAAAGAATACTTAACCTCTGATTTGGAATGTCGCTAATTATTATGATATATAGACGTGTCATATTTTTGTGCCTGGCGTTAGGCTTTTGTTCTGTGTATAGCGTGCCACAACAAAACACTACTTTTACTATTATGCTTAATCCTGCTGGCACCAAACAGAGCACTGAACGTTTAATTGATAACACCTTTGAGCGCAGTATTGCTGCTCAGGCGGCCCAAACACTCAAGCAAAAGCTTGTTGAACTCTTTCCTCATGTTTCAGTTATTTTAACTCGTACTCCCGGCCAAGCGACCGCCAGTACACACAATGCACATTTTGCTAACAGCCTTAATGTTAATCTTTTTGTGAGCTTACATTTTTATCAAGAAACAGATACCAAGCCACATGTGTATCTCTATACCTATTCATACAATAATGCATTAACTCTGCAACCTTCTGATTTTACTTTTTATAGACAAGATCAATCATATATATTTAATAAACGTTCCAGTATGCAGGTAGCAGATAGTATACAAGCTACCTGGGCACAAAAACCCCACGCGCATCAGTTTACTACCCATAAAGTGATTGGATTTCCCTGTGCGCCCCTGATAGGTGTTATATCTCCCGCCATCGCTATTGATATGGGAATTAAAAAAAATACCGACTGGCACCTGTATATACAGCCATTAATTGATGCTATCAGCGCTATAATCCAAGCCGCCGAATAACCAAAAAAAACCCCAGCCTCTTACCCAAAAAGTCCTGTACCTCTTCAGCGCCTTTAATAAAACCATTGCCATTTTGTCGCTTTTAGTTTACAATAAAAATATGGCACTTAATAAAGTTATATTTTATTCTATAGTAACAAATGGCAAAGAACCATTTGTGCATTGGCTAGACGACCTAGATCAGAAGACTCAATCTATTGTTTTTTCACGCTTAGATCGTCTGATTCTTGGGAACTTTGGTGACTGCAAACAAATAAAGGATGGTTCCGGGGTATGGGAACTGCGCATCGATCATGGCCCAGGATATAGAATATATTTCGGAAAAAAGGGCATTCAGCTTATTATTTTATTATTAGGTGGGGATAAAAAAACCCAAAATCGAGACATTATTAAAGCTAAACGTTATTGGTTAGATTTTAAGGAGTCAACACATGACTAGACAATATAGAGCCTACAGCGACTTTTTATTAGAAAAACTCAGAGATCCTCAACGGGCTCTTGCGTATTTGAATGAAGCCTTTAATGACGAAGATCAAAGAGTCTTTCTCCTTGCTCTCAAAAATGTCTTAGAAGCCCAAGGTGGCGATATTACCAGCGTGGCACAAGCAGCCAATTTAAGCAGACAAAATTTATATAAAGTGCTTTCACCAAAAGGCAACCCCAAGCTAACAAGCCTGCGTTCAGTATTGCATGCATTAGGATTTGAGCTTGCAATTCAACCATTTGAACACAAATAGCTCTCTCAAGAATAATTATTGAAACGCAACAAGCAATCATGAATATAAAGCACATAAGCATACTTTCTTTACTCTGCTGCCTATGCGGCAGTATTTTTTATGTGATACAGAAAGAACTTGTTGTGTTTCGCTTTAGTCAAACCATATTAGATCAAAGCCACCCTGCATGGGCAACCAATGCGCACAAAAAAGAAATTACCTGTTATTTTTGGCATAACAATAACTGGCAAGAAGAAAAAAAAGAATGCATATGGTCAAACACTAAAGAAGCTAATCTTAAACAAATAGTAGCGATATGGCTTACCACATTAGATCAAGAACAGCTAACAACGATAAAAATAACGGCACAGTTAGTCGCTTTAAACGCTTCTGGCTATCAGGCATTCATTTCTTTTGATCACCACCCTCTGCCCCAAAATGGACCCCTATATCTTAAGCTTATGTGGATTGAGGGATTATTAAAAACTATTAAACAAAGTGGCATCACTATTCAGTCAATTCAGTTTTTACACAATCACCAACCATTACAAGATAACCATCTTGATTTTTCACAACCCTGGCCCATCACCGGCTTTATATAGGCTTTTATGAACACAGTAACAAAATTGACAGCAATAACACTTTTATTAGCTATCACCAGTCAAAGTGCTGCCATGAATCCTGCACTTGGCATAAAAACACCCTATACCGTTGCACAGCAGACTTTAACAAGAACTCAACAATACCGCACTCTTGCAACTCGTACCGTAGCTCCATTTTTTTCGATCGAACATAAAGAAGCACAAAAAAAATATTATGCCAAACTTAAAGCCTTACCATGGGGCACAGTAGCTGAATATTACATTGAGAAACAATTAAAACCTGCAGAAAAAGAACTACGCAAAGAATTTACTGAATTATTATATTGTACCCCAAAAGAGTGGCAAACAGTTTTAAAAGACACCCATAGGCTTATCAAAAAAGCTAATGCCCACTTCCGTTTATATGAACGACGATTCTAGTGTGAGCGTTATTACCGGTGATCATCGTAAAATGGTAGATACAATAGTGGATGAATGCTGTATAGATCGATCATTGATAGACGCCGTTTACGAGACGCGCTACGGATATGCTGCTAACATACAAACTATTTTGATACCTCATTTAAAAATACCTCACAATCAAATTAGGCATAAACTATCATTAGCACATGAGATAATGCATATACTGCATAGTGATGTCATTTATAGGAAGGCAATAGATTCTTCTTTGAAGCTGAAAGATCAGCATTTTGTGCATAAACACAATCATTTTATAGAAAAACGCGCAGATATTCTTGCAGCCCTCATGAATCCTGACTATGCATACCAAGGCTATCTAGAACATACCGAGTTTGCGAGAAAAGGTCATATTTCTGCACCATCACATCCACCGCATAATAAACGTGCAGAATACCTTAAAAGTCTCCATACAGAAATGCTCTGTGAGAAAACGACTACATAAATACATAACACTGACAACTGTTAGTCTAATAAAAAAATATTGAACGCGTGGGTATACAGATCTTAAAAAGACATCCCATGCAACATACTATGCAACATATTTTCCACAATCGCGTGATTACATAACTCCGCTCGCGCTGCACTAATTACCATTTTAGCTTGTTCAGATTCTTGCCCAGAAGGTTGTGCCCCTGCAACAAGAAGCATTTTTACTATTTCTCGATTGCCTTTATCTGCGGCACAAGATAAAGGAGAAGTAACTATGCCGCCAATACCTTTGCCCCTATTAGGATCTGCGTTACCATTATCCAATAATATCTGCACTATTGGCAGATGGCCGCGATAAACTGCCATACATAAAGGAGTTGCTCCCCATTGATCAGCTGTATCAACCCGTGCTTTACCGTCAAGCAATATACTCACTACAGATGCATACCCTCTGGTAGCTGCCCACTGCAGCGGTGTTTCGCCATCCTTAGTGTGCAGATTAACATTGGCCCCCTCACTGATTGCTTCAGCTACCACCTGTGCATCTCCCGCCATAGAAGCATACAATAATTTTTTATGTGATAGTCTTTTTTGCTCTTCATATAATTGATCGTCACCTTCATCATATTCTTCTAGATCCATTGCATATACATTCGTCATCTGACCTAAAAACCCCATCAATGCTATAGCAACAATAAGCTTTTTCAAAATCTGCACGATACCGCCTTTCATGTATTTTTTGTATAAAACCCTGCACTCTAAACACGAGTATAATACACAAAAAAAGGGGAAAAAGCTTGAAACGATCGCACTTAATACAACTATTACACAATTATAATGCTGCATACCCAGAAAAGGCGCACAATAACTGCTCACGCCACCCTTTAAAAAAGGGCAATTCTATGCTGAATTTCTATCTGAACCATCAGCTACTGAACTCTGCACTCTCCGCACAGGAATAGCAATTTCAATATTATTTTCACGTAGTTTTTTCACAATTGCCACACGGACATCACTGGCAATATTCCACATTTCAAGCGTGTAGACTGAACTGACAAATCCTCGCACCATAAACCGATACCCATACGTTAAAAATTCTTCAAGACGCACTACAACTGGTGGTGTTTTTAATATATTCGGATGAGACTCTAGCACCTGACGCAATAACTCAAGTACGCGCGCAGGGTCCTCTTTAAATGAAATAACCAATTCTATATCAGTTAATGCGATAAATGAACGTGTATAGTTCCAGTTAATAACATGATTAGTCGTGATCGTAGAATTAGGTATCACGATAGTGGTACTATTTTTACGTCGCAATATAACTGAGCGTGGGGTTATTTTTCGCACTACCCCTTGCATTTCTTCAGTAATTTTTACATAATCGCCAATCTTTAAGGGCCGCTGTACCAAAATAATAAAGTAAGCAACAAAGTCACTAATGGGCTCCTTTAAAACCCACCCTAAAGAAAGCGCTAGGGCACCAAGGATCCATTTTATCATGTCTCCCAACCCAACATTTTGAAAACCTATAAATACCGCAACAATAACCACCACATAATGCATAATGCGTGTTACTGTATGTTGCACGCCCATATCAACCAACAAAAGATCAAAAATTTTATCAAAAACAAAGCGGTTGAGCGCATAAGAGACGGCAAACCCAGCGAAAATAAATCCAATAACTCGCAAAAAAGAATTGACTGTTATTGGATTTGGTGACCCTATACCTGATATTGGCTCATCTAGCCAGCTTAACATGTCACTCACATGAACTGGCCACCCCCAGATATGCGCTCCTATAAATATCCCAAAAATAGTGATACATACTAAAAGCGCGATAATAAGCAAACCAAACCACGTTTTGCTTTTGGCAAATCGCTCACGAGCAACCTCCTTATCAGCGATAAAAAATATGCGATAAATCACCCGCTTAAAGAGTGTATAGAGCACCAATAAACCGGTTAACATAATCACTGTTTTTATTAAGGCAAAAAACATATATTCAATAAGGCGAAAATGCCCTATGTATGGGCTGCCTAAAATAATAATGGAGAATGCAAAAAACAATAAAAGATAATAATATTTGGCCACCTCTCGCCCTATCCAACGCCATGTGCCATTAGTTGCTGGAATCATTTCTAGCAGTTGATCCTTAGGAATAACAAAAAAAATAAGAATCACTTGAATAATAAAATTGAGCGCTAAAAGCACCCGCGGAAGCTCTGATTTATAATAATTGGTCAGCATAAATGCTTCACGAAATAATGTTATGACAATGGTTGAATACACTAAAGCAGAAAATACCAGCAGAAAGCGACGCTGAAAGCTTTTCAAGAGTAACGCATACTCATTGTTTTCATTAAATTGTATTAAAAATTGAGTAAATAAATAAGCAATCATTAAAAGATAGGGAATAGAGCACAAGTAGAACAGTACATACACATAGGGATCAGGTATCATTTTTAATTGTAAAAAAATATACATACAAGACCACAGCGCTACCCCCCAAAACACGCGGTGAACAAACTCTAAAAATAAGGAAAAAATTAACAGTACAGAACGCACTATCCCCTCAGTACCTCTACTTATTCGCATTAAAAAATCAGCCAATAAGGGAACATAACGCTTGCATATCAACAGCACCCAAAAGAGCACACATGCCTTAAGCAGAAACAGTAACAGATATAACGGGTGACGGAATAGATCTTTGAGTTGAGAACTTATTAGATCCCCATCCAATCGCCCTACATAGCTCCTTATATCAGAAAAAAAGAGAGCAATATCTGACGGAATAGTACGTGTTGCCTGCCAACTAATAGCATATTCTGGACGATACCAAATAGTTATTGCCTCTAACTCAGTTTTGATAAAATCAATCAAACGACTGTTATTACCAACAATAGAAGTAACCCCTGAATAGACACCAGTTAATTTACTTAATACATCAATCTGATCCTTTATTGTTTTTTCAGATTGACCCAATAAATCAAGACACTGCACATATTCTTTTGGGTTCAACTTAAAAATAGTCTTTTTAAGCTGCATTAATTCTTGTCGTCGTCTTGCGATAGCATCAATCACTCCTTTTTGGGCACTGAGCGAATCGCCTATTCGGACAATTTTTTCTTTATATCGTAATGCCTTTGATTTTGCTTCGGCAAAAGGTGCTACATATTTTTTTGTTTCCTGTATGATTTCATCGTCAGAAGTAAGTTTACGCGTAGATATCTTGTAATAAGACTCTTTAACATCTATCTGTAAACTTTCATACTGAAATTTTTCATCTTCTAAAGCAATATGCGCTTCAATCAATTCTATTTTTGATTTAATAAGTAAGGTCTCAACATTGATGCGGGCTACCTCACAAAAACTGAGATATGCATCTACTGTTTGCGCTGGGTCTTTACTAAAGTCATCCAATTCTCTTCCCAATGAAACGCTCAATTCAGCGCTTATTGCGTCTCGACGCTTTTCTTTTTTTTTTAGCTCTTCTTGGAGTTTATCTATATCCTGACGATATCCTTCTTTGGTCTTATAATATTCCTGTTTCCACTTAGTTAGTTCATCTTTAGCGTAGGCAATATCAGCCTCACTCACCCTCACTGCTGGCTTAATTTTGCGCGCATACTCTTTAAACAATACAAGATGAGACTTGGCTATAAAGCTTTGGTGGGCATAGAGGCCTACCTTATATTCAATTTCTTTAGCCATTATCTCATCTAACACGATTCTATATCGATATTGCTGTTCTTGATCACGAGCAAGTGCAATATTACGCTCAGTTTCAAATGCAAAACTCTCATCTTGCTGTTCAATACTTGCTACCAAGTCAGCCAAATCAACCTGCTTTTTTTTGAGCAATTCAGTAGCAATGGTCATAGTGCGCTTTAAACCTACCAGTTCCATTTTTGCATTTTTTTCTTGATCAAGCAGATGCGTAACCCGCTTTTCTTGTTCAATCATACGCTGATTCATTTTTTGCAAATCTTCAAAGGTGTAATAAAGACGCTCTTGCAAGCGATGCTCTGCCTTGTAGCCTTCAAAGTCAGGATCCTCTAGAAAGGCTTTTACCTCTTTAATAAACAACTCAAGCACTATATGCACCTGACCCTTAGAACGAATAATATCCTGCAAAATCTGATACGTCTCATTTAAAACAAACAACTGCTTGCCATAAAATTCATCTTCTGGATTCTGCTTAAACTCACTTTTGATTACCGTTAAACGACCGCTCACCCGATCAGCATCTTCTTTTAATAAGACTGCATTTTTTCGTGTTTCTTCATCAAATAATTCTAAGCTTTTTTTTAATCCTGCAAGTTGTTGTTTTTTTTCTTCAACAACTCCTAAAAATATCTGATCCCCTGAGCTGCGTAATTTACTACCAGCCTCTTCTAATTTTTCTACCAATGCCCCTACAGTGCTGGTATATCCGGCCAACAGCAGATAAAACAATATACCTACACGAAGCACTCTTTTTTTCATCATAATTTACTCTTTATATAAAAAATTAACTGTTTTAAATTGATCACTGTATGGGTGCTCCATTAAACACACAGACAGCCAATCATGCATGTCTCTTATGTCACTTATATCACTTAAATGTATTATTCCACCAAAGAGCTTGTCAATAGGCATTATACACAAGACCTGTATGTTTGGCTTATGCAACCAAAAATGGTCTGAATAGCAACCAATTGCCACTAACAATCTAAATATAAATATTTTTTTTTCGACCATTGACCATGAAGATGAGAAATGTCTGTATAAAAAAATAATCATATCAAAAACAACCACCTCAACACTTCTCAATGGTACTGAAAAATAACATATTTCTAGCACATGGTGCAAAAAATAGACATCATATTTACCAACTACTAATGGAACATCAATCACCTCACAGGAAACTATATAATAGCATCCTGAGCGCTCATCCAAAGAATAACTCAATTGGGCACCAATAGAGATATCGTGCGATGCAAAAACTATGCCATCAATACGTCCCAATATTCTGTCTAATAAAGCAATTTTATTTTTATGTGCATACTTTTTAAGCACAATCCCTGTGTGTGTTGCCAACAAACGTCTCATAGCCCCAATACCATATAGTAAGAAGAAAGTTATTATTAGTACCCTTAGTCTAGTACTAATTACAGAAAAAAAACAATGCAGATCTTTACTTTGTATTCTTAGAATCGCTATCTTAACAATTAAGAAATAATATTAAAAAATATCCCCTGCTTTTTTGTTAAAAAAATAGAGTATACCTAAAAAAATAAAGTATAGTATGGAAATAAAAATGAATATAAAAAAAACAACTCATTATACTCTTGCGTTCTGCCTACTGTTCAGTTTTAATGATGCCACCACCGCACAACATAAACCACGCCTTACTATCATTTTTATTGTTGACCAATTCTCCTATAACGCCTTACAAAAATATCGTCATTACTTTAAGCATGGCTTACAGACCCTTATATCAAAGGGAGTGGAATATACAAATGCCTACCATCCTCATGCAATGCCCGCAACAGCGACTGGGCACGCTGCTTTGAGCACCGGTACCTATGCAAAAAATCATGGCATTATCAGCAACACATGGCTTGATGAAAACAACACTCTCACAACCGCCTGCAGTGACACGTACGAGAGAGCGGCCGTATTTAGCCCAACTGGCACGTATGACTATGGAGTCTCTTCGCGCCTTTTAATGGTTGACACCCTTTCTGATCAATTTACTTTACAATCAACTCACAACAAGAACTATCACAGCTATGCTCTTTCAATGAAAGATTATGCAGCCGTACAGATAGCAGGAAAATTAGGTAAAGCAATCTGGTTTGATGGTCAAACAGGCCATTTCACTTCAAGCAAAGCTTATTTTGAATCGCTACCCTTATGGATTAAAAACTTTAATAACAAACACTGCATGGACAAACTTCAGCAGGTAACATGGAGCCTAGCCAAGCCATGCATCAGCAATGCGTATATATGGGCACATGAGCAAAGCTTTGAACACGCAGATCACAAAGAAGGACTAGTGGGAACACAGGTGCCCATTGAATGGGATACCAATCCAAAAAATCCATTTAGTCTTTTCATGCAAACCCCTCATGCAAACAAACTTCTCCTTGATTGTGCACAAACATGTATTAACACACACATTACAAAAAAGAATGATGATCAACTCTTATTATGGATATCTCTCAGCTCTTTAGATAAAGCTGGCCATGCATTTGGCCCTGACAGCAAAGAAACAATAGATATTATCTATCACCTGGATAAACAACTTGAACGCTTTATGCGTTGCGCACGGCGTATTGCGGGAAAAAAAGAGACCTTGTTTGTTTTAACATCTGATCATGGCATATCGCCCATCATAGAAAATTTAGAAAAAAAAGGAATACCGTGTCAGCGATATGCAAGTAAAGATATGATCAAAAATCTTAATAAACATATCCATACTAAACATGCAGAAAGTAGTCTTATTTCTGGCTACAGTAACCCACAGTTTTATCTTAACCACAGCCCATTCAATAGATTAGATCCAAAAAAACAAGAAATTATTATCAAAGACGCAAAACAGTTTTTAACAGAACAAAAAGGGGTTAAACAGATATGGACCTATAATGAGCTACAAAGCAGTATCTTTGAGCCAAACACACTTGAAAGTTATTATAAAAATCAACTGTATCCAGGTAGAAGCGGACAACTGATAGTACAGATGCTCCCCTATTATGATATCTCTGACTATAGATTGGGTGCAGATCATACCTCTCCCTATGATTACAATACCCATGTGCCTCTTATTCTTTTTCAACATGGATCAATTGAACTCAAAACGATTGGACAACGAGTATCTACTCTGCAGTTAGCCAATACTTTAGCCGATATTTTACAAATACCAAAACCATCCGCTTCAACAAGTGAACGCTTACCGGGAATTGATGCTGAAATAAATGATTTGTTATTCTAATTAAAATCAGCTAAGAGGGGGAGACAAGTGTAATTTCTTACACACGCTCCGTTCTTAATTTTATTTGTTTATCTGTTTACTATTTAGTTGTTTGCACAATTAATCAAAAAAGTGCGGCTCATCATCATTACCATCTTTTTGTTCTTCTTGCGCCGCCCCTAAAAATAATAGTTGAAGTCTTTCAAATTCTTGCACCTGAGCTTCTGTTGGCTTAAATGCTGCTTCACGTGACTTGTGACACCCCATCGGGCATCGAGTAAGTGGCGCTACATCACGTATTAACTTTTGCTTTTGTTCACATATATCACACACAAGATGTTGACACGCCTGATTTGTGCGGCGAAGTTCAGCTTTATTGCCAACAAGATTTACAAAACTATCTGCGCAGATGCTGCAATCCCCAGCTTGCTCACGAGCTTGTGGGTCTAACTTCAAAAGCCACGGAACCATCTGTTGATGTCCTGGACGTTCTGCTGCTACTGCCAAAGCGAGCATCACCGATAAATCTGGAATAGGTTGCGCAACACACCTTACTTGAGCATCTGGTTGTGGCTGTATCGCCCGCGCTTCTTTTATCACCTGTAACATGTTTGGCGATGCTACTCTTATAGCTGTGTGGCCTGTTTTACTTACAATATTTGGATTAGCATCATGTGCGATCAATATTTTTACTACGTCGATATGCCCTTTTTCGCTAGCCCTCATTAACGGTGTCACTCTCATGTGATCAGCCTTATTAACTCCTGCTTTCGCCTGAATTAACATTGTCGCTATTTCAGTATGGCCATCATGGCTAGCCCATAATAACGGCGTCTCTCCATATTGATTAGCTTTATCAACTTCTGCTTTCGCACCAAGCAACATTGCTGCTATTTCAGTATGGCCATTTTGGCTAGCCCATGCTAATGAGGTCCATTCCTCCTGATTAGCTTTATTAACTTCTGCTTTCGCTTCAAGTAACATTGTCGCTATTTCAGTATAACCTTTTTCGCTAGCCCATGTTAACGGGGTCGATCCCTCGTGAGCAGCTTTATCAACTTCTGCTTTCGCCTGAATTAACATTGTAGCTATTTCAGTATAACCTTTTTCGCTAGCGACTAATAATGGGGTCCATCCCTCTTGCATAGCCTTATCAACTTCTGCTTTCGCCTGAATTAACATTGTCGCTATTTCAGTATGACCTTTTTTGCTAGCCACTAATAATGGGGTCGATCCCTCGTGAGCAGCTTTATCAACTTCTGCTTTCGCCTGAATTAACATTGTAGCTATTTCAGTATGACCTTTTTCGGTAGCCACTAATAATGGAGTCCATCCCCATTTATCAGCCGTATTAACATTTGCTCCAGCGCGTAACGCGTTAATTGCGGCAGTAAGATTTCCGCTTTCAGCCGCTGTTAACAGTGCCTTATTTGCTGCCTGTAATCGAGCAGCTTGTAGTCGTGAGGTTGCCGGGCCTGCGTATATATCGGTAACTGATGCCAAAGAGATTAGTAGAGTAGCTGCGATAATCAGTTGTTTGATAGTTGTCATGTTCATATTTTTCTTTCACCATATTAATGTCTATAATTTTTATGTATGTACTCTATCTGCCGGGATCAATTATTAATCAAAAAAGTGCGGCTCATCATCATGGCCATCTTTTTGTTCTTCTGCTGCCGCCCCTGAAAATAATTGCTGAAGTCTTTCAAATTCTTCTGCCTGAGCTTCTGTTGGCTCAAATGCTGGCCCACCTGACACTCTGCATACAGGGCATCGATTAAGATTGATACGGCCAGGCATAACATACACAGTATTACCTAAAGTATCTACTCCATTGGCAATACCTCCACGATCTCTAGGGTCCTGTGTCGCTACGTGTGCCCTCAATTGCCGTTGTTCACATATATCACATATAAGATGTTGGCATGCCTGATTTGTGCGGCGAAGTTCAGCTTTGTTGCCAACAAGATCTACAAAACTATCTGCACAAATGCTGCAATCGCCAGATTGCTCACGAGCTTGTGGATCTGATAGCAAAAGCCACGGAACCATTTGTTGATGTCCTTGAGGTTCTGCTGCTACAGCCAAAGCGAGCATCACCGATAAATCTGAGATAGGTTGCTGGACACACCTTACTGGTGCATCTAGTTTTGGCCGTACCGCCCGCGCTTGCGCTATCGCCTCTAACATGTTTGATGTTGCTAGAGTTAAAGCTGTGGCTTTTCGCTTAGTTGCACGATTCGGATTGGCATCATGCGTGATCAACATTTCTACTATTGCAGAGTGGCCTTTTTGGATCGCCTTTAACAATGGGGTCACTCCATCTTGATTAGCCTTATCAACTTCAGCTTTAGCATTAAGTAGCACTTGCACTAAGCCACTATGACCATTTCCTGTAGCCAACAATAACGGGGTCCATCCATCTTGATGAGCTTTATCAACTTCTGCTTTAGCGGTAATTAACAGCGCCACTATTCGAGCATGCCCATTGTGGCTAGCTATTAATAATGGGGTCGAGCCATCTTGATTAGCTTTATCAACTTCTGCTTTCGCTTCAAGCAACATGCTTGCTAGGTCGATATCCCCTTTATAGCTAGCTGACAATAAGGGGGTCCATCCCTCTTGATTAGCTTTATTAACTTCTG
The DNA here is from genome assembly GCA_026388985.1 of Candidatus Babelota bacterium. Taxonomy (GTDB): domain Bacteria; phylum Babelota; class Babeliae; order Babelales; family Vermiphilaceae; genus JAPLIS01. The sequence goes on from JAPLIS010000018.1 coordinate 35,611, forward strand.
ATTTCGCCTTAATTAACAGTGCCACTATGCCAGCATGCCCATTTTGGCTAGCAAATAATAATGGCGACCATCCCTCTTGATGAGCTTTATCAACTTCTGCTTTCGCCTTCATTAACGCTTGTGCTATGTCGGCATGTCCATTTCCGCTAGCCGATAATAACGGGGTCCATCCATCTTGATGCGCTTTATCAACTTCTGCTTTAGCCATTATTAACAGCGCCACTATTCGAGTATGCCCATTGTGGCTAGCTATTAATAATGGGGTCGAGCCATCTTGATTAGCTTTATCAACTTCTGCTTTAACTTCAAGCAACATCCTTGCTAGGTCGATATCCCCTTTCTGGCTAGCTGATAATAACGGAGTCCATTCATTTTTATTTGCGGTATTAACATTTGCACCAGCGCCCACTGCTTTAATTGCATCATGCACATTTCCACGGCCAGCCGCTATTAACAGTGCCTCATTTGCTGCCTGCAATCGATCAGCTTGTAGTCGTGAGCTTCCCAGACCGGCATATATATCCGTAACCGGCCCTAAGGCAGTAGCCAATGCTGTAGCGATAATAAGATATTTGACAGTTTTCATGTTCATATTTTTCTTTCACCGTATTAATTGCTATGATTTTTGTGTATGTACTCTATGTGCCGAACTTGACCATTAATCAAAAAAGTGCGGCTCATCATCGTTGCCATCTTTCTTTTCTTCTTGCGCCGCCCCTAAAAATAATTGCTGAAGTCTTTCAAATTCTTGCGCCTGAGCGGCTGTTTGCTCAAATGCTGGTTTGCCTGAATTATGACATCCCATAGGGCATCGAGTAAGTGGCACCATATGAGATATCAACCTTTGCTTTTGTTCACATATATCACACACAATATGCCAGCATTTTTCATGTGTACGACGAAGTTCAGCTTTTTTGCCAACAAGATCTACAAAGCTTTCCATACAGATGCTGCAATCCCCAGCTTGCTCACGAGCTTGTGGCGCTGATTGCAAAAGCCACGGAACCATTTTTTGATGACCTTGAGGTTCTGCAGCTACTGCCAAAGCGAGCATCACCGGTAAATCTCGGATAGCTTGCTGGACACACCTTACTGGCTCTTCTGGTTGTGGCCGTGCTGCCCGTGCTTGCGCTATCGCCTCTAACATATTTGATGTTGCTACACTTAAAGCTGTGTAGCCCTGATTGCTTGCAAGATTTGGATTGGCGTCATGTGCAATTAATGTTTGTACTATTTTAATATGGCCATTTTTGTTAGCCATGAATAATGGGGTCACGCCATCTTGTCTAGCTTTGTCGACTTCTGCTTTAGCTCGAAGTAACGCTTCTACTGAGCCACTATGGCCATTTTGACTAGCCATTAATAATGGGGTCACTCCCTCGTGATTAGCTTTATCTATTTCTGCTTTAGCTTCAAGTAACATGTTTACTATGTCGATATGCCCTTTGTAGCTAGCTTGTAATAATGGTGTCACGCCATCTGCTGGCCTAGCGTTATCAACTTCTGCTTTCGCATTAAGAAGCGCTTGCACTGCGTCACTATGGCCATTTTGGCTAGCGAACCATAATGGGGTCAATCCCTTGTGATTAGCTTTATCAATTTCTGCTTTCGCCTGAATTAACATTGTCACTATTTTAGTATGGCCTTTTTCGCTAGCCATTGATAATGGGGCTGCTCCCTCATGATCAGCTTTATCAATTTCTGCTTGAGCTCCAAGTAGGATGTTTACTATGTCGGCATGCCCATTTTGGCTAGCCATAAATAATGGGGTCGCTGCATTTTGAGTAGCCTTATCAACTTCTGCTTTTACCTTAATTAGCGCTTCTACTACGTCACTATGGCCATTTTGACTAGCTAATAATAATGGGGTTGCTCCCTCGTGAGAAGCTGTGTTAACATTTGCTCCAGCACCCAACGCTTCAATTGCATCATTCAAATTTCCATTGTAAGCCGCTGTTAACAATGCCTCATTTGCTGCCTGTAATTGAACAGCTTCATCCGCATGTTCTTCTTTTCTATCCATCGCTTGCACATTCACAACCGGCCCTAAAGTAGTAGCCAATGCAGCAGCGATAATCAGTTGTTTGATAGTTTTCATGATATTAAATTCCATTTATGTGCTTTTATAGCTCATGCTATATGAATTGCTTATTGCTTATAATAGCATACTACATTATTCATTTGCCAATAAGAATGGAAGAATTAGAGGTAGATGGTGCCACTTACGCTTATGGTTCGAGGCTCGCTATGCTCACACCTCGCCACGTACGGCGCAAGCGGTTGAACGAGGCTCTTGAAACAAGCACCTTCTAACGAACAGCGTTTTCAAAGGTAGATGGTTCGAGGCTCGCTACACTCGCACTTCACCACGAACGGGATTAATAGTAATTTTTTACAATAAAAAGTGATTTCCTAAATGACAAATAACATGAAAAATATGGATCCCCGTTTTCACGAGGATGACGGATGGGAAGGCGCTAATTATGTTATGTGGACATGTATTTTTAAAAAATTAAACTCACGATATTCTAATTAAACCCGCGATATCCTGATTGCTCAAGGCAAAAAAATGGATCCTCATTTTCATGAGGACCACAAATAGAAAGGCACTAATTATTGCGCGTGTAATTAATACTAGAATAAAGTATGTATTATTCTAATCCCATACTTTTAAAAAAGGCACCACTGTGGGGCTCTCTACCCAAAAAGGTTGCCAACAACTCATTAGGATCCTGACTACCCCCTTTGCCAATAACCTCTTGAATGTACTTGCAACCTATTGCCCGTGGATTAAATTCTGCATATAAAGAATTCCATAGCTGACTAGCATCTTTATGTTCACCAGCTGCATAATAATGCAACGCGATTAATGAAAAAAAAGCCTGCCTTTTAACCCAAAAACCAGAATCATACGTTTTTAGCGCTATAATACTATCAATTAATGCATCAGGCATTGATTCACCAGTTTCATAATGGTTACCAATTTTTTGCAAAATCTCTTTATCCCACAACCATTCTTCAAGCATTTGTGATGGCATTTCTACAAAGTCTCTTTTGACTGATGTTCCTGAAAATGAGGCCATCTGCGTTGCGCCACAGAGTGCATGTAACGCATGTCCAAATTCATGAAAAAAAGTACTTACATCTTGACGTTTAAGCAGTGCGGGCTTACTAGCCGTTGATTTAGGAAAATTGGCCATT
>JAPLIS010000015.1 GCA_026388985.1 Candidatus Babelota bacterium
TTTGTTAAAGAAAATCGTATTTATGTCGACAAAACTCACATTATATATGATCTTATCACCGCTCCAAACAATGCCCATTTTTACTTTGTTTCGCGGCCCCGTCGCTTTGGTAAATCATTGTTCATTTCAACGCTCAATGCTATTTTTTCGGGTAAAAAAGAATTATTTAATGAGTATTGGATTGGCAAAAGCAGTTCATATGAGTGGCCTGCGCACCCGGTAATCCACTTAGATTTTGGAAAAATTGCACATAGCAATGCCCGTGAATTTAAAAAAAGTTTTTGCTTTGCTTTACAAAAAATTGCAAAAAGCTGTGCTGTTGAAAAATTAGAGGGAACTGTTCCGGGGGATATGCTTCAAGATCTTGTTGAAAAATTGTCACCCAACGGTAAAATTGTCTTATTAATTGATGAATACGATAAGCCTTTGGTGGATCATATAAATAAACCTTCCCTTATTGAAAACAACAGAGAAACGCTTAATAATTTCTATACAACAGTAAAGTCGTTAGAAGAAAATTGGCGAGCTATTTTTATAACAGGAGTGAGTAAATTCACCAAAACCTCTCTTTTTTCTGGCCTCAATAACCTGCAAGAACTTTCAATGGATCCCATAGCTGCTGAACTATTTGGCTATACACAAGAAGAGCTTGTTACCTATTTCCCGACATACATAGATGATCTTGCCAAGCACCTTGGTATAACTAAGCAAGAAATTCTTGATAATTTAAAAGAATGGTATGATGGGTATCGATTTTCTAAAGATATGCAAAAACAGCAAATGTATAGTCCACTTTCTGTTGTTGCCTGCTTAAAGGCTAAAGAATTTGCTAACTATTGGTTTAATACGGGAAATCCGGGATTTTTGATAGCTCTTTTGCGCGTTAAGGGACTAAGTCTTGAAGTGCATGAACCTATAAAAATTCCCCTGTATGGATTTAATGCTCTTGATATATACAACATTCCCCTACTTACTTTATTGATGCAAACCGGCTATCTTACCATCGTTGATTATGACACTTCAACTGAAATTTTTACCCTAGATTATCCCAACAAAGAAATAAGAGAGTCTTTTAAAAAGTATCTTATGCAGGCTTTTTCTTATGCAAATCAAGAAGTTATTGGCATAGAAATTACTCATATGAAAGATGCCCTAGCGCACAAAAACTTTGAACAATTTTGTAATGCAGTAAAAACACTTTTTGCAGGCATTCCCCATAACTTGCATATTGCAAAAGAAGCTTACTACCACTCACTGTTTCATTTTATGTTTGACTTGCTGGGTATGAAACCAAAATCAGAAGAAGCAACAAGTCGTGGTGAATCTGACCTGGTGTTAGAAACGGCTGATAGTGTGATGGTGTTTGAATTTAAGTTTAGTAAATCTGCACAAGATGCGTTAGATCAAATTATGCACAAAAAATATCATGAAAAGTATATGAATAAAAACAAAGCTATTATTTTGGTTGGCATCAATATTAACTTCAAGCATAAAGAATTGGAATTTGAATGGCTACAGCACAGCGTGTAAACCATACCTTTAAAACAATGAGCGCTAATATATGAATATGTTGATGCAAATCAAAGACGCCTTACAAAATGCAATGAGTGTTCCGGTACACAAAGCTGCTGCATTTTTCAAAACAGGGGCAGGGGACTATGCACAAGGTGATGAATTTATAGGTGTGACCGTTCCAGATTTACGAAAAATAGCCAACAAGTTTATGTTCTTAACGCTTGATGATCTGCAAACTTTACTTGAGTCAAAAATTAATGAAGAACGATTGCTGGCACTTATAATTGTAACTAAAAACTATCAGAATGAAACTGATCAAGCCAAAGAAAAGCTTTACCAATTTTATATGAAAAATCTAAAGCAGGTAAACAATTGGAATCTCGTAGATGCCTCCGCTCATTTGATTCTCGGAGCTCATCTTTGGGACAAAGACAGAAGTGTGCTACTTGAGCTGGCAACATCAGAAATCTTATGGGAACGAAGAATCGCGATTGTATCGACATGGTATTTTATCCGTAAAAATGATTTGACGTGGACATTCAAGATTGCCCAACTTCTGCAAAGAGACACTCATGATCTTATCCATAAGGCCGTTGGATGGATGCTCCGCGAGGCAGGCAAACGGGATCAAGAGCAGCTTGTAACATTTTTAGATCAGCATACGTGTAAAATGCCAAGAACGATGCTCAGATATGCAATCGAAAAGTTTCCAGAAAGCATGCGAAAAAGTTATCTGCTTAAAAAGCATATCTAACGCTCAACATGAATCAAGTGGGTTGTTCTTATTAGCGATCATAACTTTTTCCCTACAGCTACATCCTCTGCCCCACATTCATATCCATCAGGATCATTAAAGGGCATTTCGATATAGCCATTTTTTTTGTAAAATGCTAAAGCTGTTGGCGATGATTCTGCATGAATACTTATATATGTTTGACCTTTAAGCCACGTATGGCACAAATCTAAAAACGTGCTACCAATAGTATTATTTCTGAGCGCCTCATCAATCATAATAATACGTATAGCCGCTCTTTTATCAAGCCATAACTGGATATGCGCATAGCCAATAATATCTACACCTTGGTACAGTATCAAATGCTCATGTTGAGGATGATTAAATGTCCAAGTATAAGGATCATCGATGCCAAGTGGCTCAAAAAAATAGATATTTCGAAAATTCTTTACTGCAAGCCACTCTGTTTCATCGCTAGCTTTCAGCATTCTCAAGCGATTAAATCCGGCCTGCTTTAAAACTTCTCTAATAAAAGTACCTTTTCTTAATGTGTAATTAGCAAAAGAACAATTACTTTTTTCCTGTGCTGTTGTGTCTAACAAAATAGTTTTTTTAAGCGATGCATATGTATCACGCATAACAGGATACATTCTTAAATAATCTCTAAACAGAAGATTAAGTTCTATCTCAGGGTGCCCCTCTTGATACACATGCACATTAACATCAATTACACCATTGCGCTTACTAAACCCATAATGCAAAGGTATATTATATTCACCCTTATACTGAATACTAACATGCTCCAACTGTTCTATGATACCCGCACAATCTTTAACCACTACTAGTATGTCTATTTTGGGCTTGGCTACTAGACCAGGAACTGATGTCGAACCGACATGATAAATCGCAACAAGATTATCGCCTAAAGCTTTTTTGATTATTTCAGCCTCAACTTCAAACAGCTTTGGCCAACTAGGATCATAGGGCACCACTTTTACCACACCAATCCTAAAATAGATGCGTGCGATATCGGGCCAAAAACTCGACTATCATCATGTTGTGCAGAAAGATTGTCAGATAAAACAAACACATGCCCCGATGGTACCTGAAATGGTTTGCCTATATAGAGCGTCCACTTTGAAAGTGGCTTAAAAAAAGGTATGCTATTAGTTGGAAGGGAGCAACGATAGAATGAAAAAAACAACACACCAACTAAGCTCTGTACAAATTCAAGAATTAACTAATTATAAAAAAGCAAGTAGCCGCAGCGCAAAAGAAGCGATGAGGGTTCAGGCAATATTGTTATTTGACGATGGGGCGGCATCAAAGCTAATCAAAAACATAACTGAATATAGCAAAAAATATGCATCTAATTTGCGCAGAAAATATCTCAAGCGAGGGATAAATTCTCTTGATGACAGAAAAGGAAAGTGCCCCAATGCTTTACTTACTAAAGGGCAAAGGCTAGAAATTATCAAAAATATCACAATGCTAACTCCGCAAGCATTTGGATTTGATGAAGTTTACTGGACAACAGCTACCCTTTCTTTTCTTATAAAAGAGCAATACAACGTTCAATATAAATCTCGAACGCCAATCACAATTTTATTTAAAGAAGCACGTTTTACTTACCACAAGCCCGACAAGCAGTATCGCGCTAAAGATCAAAATGCGATTGATGCGTGGAAAGAAAAATATAAACCAATAATTAATGACGCCATTGAAAATGAAAAAACAGTCGTTCTCGTAGCTGATGAAATGATGTTGTCAACGCAAACAACTACTCAAAAAATATGGCTCAAAAAAGGCGAGTTTCCGAAGATAGATGTATCAAGCAAGCGCACTATTCGATGCATTTATGGAGCTTTAAATATAAAAAATGGACACGAACATGCTTTTAAAGCAAAGGGAGCCAACTCAAAGTTTTCATGTGAATTTTTAAACCAACTGGGAGACTTACATAAAGGATATAAAATTGTGTTAATTTGGGATAATGCTTCTTGGCATAAGTCGGAAGAGGTAAAGCAGTTTTTAACTAAAACCAAACATGATTTTTATCTTATTAATTTCCCTCCTTATTCTCCAGAGTTAAATCCCCAAGAGCATGTTTGGAAAGAAGGACGCAAGCACATAACGCATAATACTTTTATTGATAATATTGATAAAGCTACCGATGCCTTTATTCACTTTTTAAATGAGAAAATTTTTGATTATAAATTTATATGATTAAGCCACTTTCAAAGTGAACGCTCTATAGCATAGGTACCATAATCCCACCCAGCCCAACTTCTTTTTATTCCAGAGTCTTGCTGCTCTATGCCATTCACCTCAATTTTGCCTTCAGATAGCTGCAATGTACTATTTTCTAAGGCTACTATGCGAGCAATCCAAGCCTTATCTTCATAATTAAACGCTACCACGTCATTTATTTTATAATTACGTAGATATGGTGCCAATCTATTCAAAAAAGAGAGTTTCCCATCTTTAAATGCTGGTTCCATGCAATCACCAGAAAGACGATATGGTGCAGCAAGTAGCCTAAGGGCGATTAGCAATAGTATGATAGCGCATGCGATGATAACATATGTGTTCTTTTTCATATTCATAACCCTTTTTCATAGTGCTTATACTTGGTTAACAGGACTTTTTTTTAAATTTTAACTGTTTTTTGTTATTCTAGCTAGAATCCATTGACACATAGTATCCAACGCTATGGGCGCAATAGTCTCTTCAATTATCGCATATTCCGCCACAGCCCCCGTTTTACATGTTTGCAGCAAATGATTGAGCTGGGGAAGTTCAACTATCGTATAATCGTGATTGCCTGATTCTTTGAGCGCTTGCATAATGGCTGGTGTATTTTGTTTGGGTGATACTTGCAAATCACATTCACCCATAACCACCAACACGGGAATCTTCACCTGTTTTAATGCTACAGTTGGCTCATAAGAAATAAAATACCGCACCCAATTAGTTATGCTCCCCTTAATGATTGCCTCTACTTTTGCCATATTTTCATCATGTGACTTCTGTTGAGTTTCTGGCAATGAGGCTAAATCTTGCAATAATTCTTGCCGTAATTGCTGATCCCTTACTTCTGGACTAATATCAGCTTTTAATATCGTAAAAAGACGCTTTTGCAATGCGCATGAACGGGCAATAGCTTCTTCTGCTACTCCGGCTGCGCGCTGCATCAATGCTTGCTGCTCACATGCTATTTCTTCACCATTAACTCCTGGTGCTGCCAATAAAATAATAAACGCAACATTCTTTGATTGTGTTGCCACCAAAGGAGCAATAAGCCCACCTTCACTATGACCAATCAAACCAATCTGATGACTATTTATTTCTGTACGATTTACAAGATACTGAATGCCCGCATGCACATCAGCCGCAAAATCTGCCGTTGTAGCAGTATCATAATTACCTGTTGACTCTCCCACCCCACGCTTATCAACTCGTAACACCGCAATTCCCTGACGCGTTAAATAGTCTGCAATAACCAAAAACGGTTTATGACCACATACCGATTCATTTCTATCTTGTGGCCCAGAACCGGCGATAAGAAGGACTGCAGGGCATAGCCGGTTTTGAGTGTCAGGCAACGTCAATGTTCCGGATATAGTTATATCCCCTGCATTAGTTGTATAAGATACTTGCTCTTGCCGATAAGGGTACGGCAATTGTGGTTCCTGTGGACGGGTAAGTGACTTTGCTTGCACAACAGTATCTGAAGCTTCCCGGCAATCTTGGCGACTATTTTTAAACAATTCCGAGGGGATACCCTTAAGATACGTGTCAAAAAAAGAGACCAAATAAGAATTAATGAGCATTGTTGTTTGATACCCATTACCGGTACCAGCACCCAAATTATTAAGTGGACGCGCAAGTAAGCATGATTCTTTTATAAGCGCCATGTCAGTAAAAGAAGTATGTTCTGTGTTGGGGATAATAATTTTATAGGCATCATGACCAATTGCTTTTACCAACTTATCAATGGCTGGCACATGGCTTTGATGCATGGTTGTGCAAAATGAATCAATATACTCATCTTGCATGCCACTCTGCTTTGCCAACTTTTTCATAGTCTCTAAAGACACTGGCTCAGCAAGCAAAAACATGAATGGCTTATTGAATGGCTCTATTGGATTAACCCCTAACGGTGAACCATCAAGGCTTACGCCTGCTTTAATACGTGAATCAATGCGACATAATTGAGTAGTCACCGCGCCACCATATGAATGGCCAAACATGCCAATAGCATTCATATCAATACGATTATAAAATAATGATGTTTTATCTACAGAGAGACGCGCAATATGATCAAGCGCCATCTGTACGTCATCAATACATATACCAATATTGTCATTACTAAACTTAATGCCATCACATGGATTTTTGCTCTGTTGTAGCGTTGCATATGTTGCTTGTGCTGATTCTTGTATTCTGCCATCTGGAAATTGCACTACACCACAACCATAATTGTGACTAATGCCAATCACCAGGTACCCCTGGCTAGCTAATTCTTGGCAGTGAGCTCCATTCATATCACGAGTACCTCCCATACCATGGGAAAAAATAATCACTGGCAATTGAGGCTTATGGTCGCTTAATTTAGCATCAGGCACCTCATAGGTATACATAGGACGTGATAATGCCAAAAGCCATGCCAGCTTTTGATGCTTCTTGCAATAATCAATAAAGTAGGGAATGTAAGGAGCTATTGGTTTTTGCGCCGCTTTATCTTCTGCGCTTGGATACCAAACTGACACCATTAGCTCTTTTTTTTGTACTGCATCACCCATCAACGCTTTTCTCTGTTCATCAATCCAATGATAGGTTTGTATGCCAACAGCATATTTTCCAGTAGGTTGCGGAAAGTAAAATGGTGACTGAAAGAATGCAAGATACGCAGCAAGACCAGTGGTTAATGTGATGCCACTACCTGCAAGATACAGAGCTGATTTTAAAAGCCAAAACATAAAAGACTCCATTATAAAAAAATGATTTACTGCTTTTGTCCATGCCCCTTACTACATTCTTTCTTTATCTATCCCACTTGTACCTAATCTAACGCACCTATTTTTTAAAATAATTAAACGCAGTTGCCGCTAAATACAATCCAATTTAACTTTTAATCTTTTAATCCCATGCCAACCAAAAAAAACAATAAAGCCGATTAATGCAGCAAAGCTATACCAAAAGGGTAAAAAGCTCTCTGCTCCTAACACTGCTGACCGTGTACCTTCCATAATAAAAACAAAGGGATTTAAAAAACTAATATAGCCAATGGCAGGCGAAAGATTATATGCTGTTTGCCAGGAATAAAAATAACAGCCAAACATGTAAAGAGGTGATATAAAACGTATCCACAAATGAGATAAGCTTCTTATGCCCCCGCGAAGCATGCTGGTGACCCATAGGGCAAAAAATCCATAAAACAAATTGGTCGCCATTATCATTAAACATAACTTAACATAAGCAATTTTGGTTAAATCAAACTGAGAAAATAAAAGTATTTTGCCTAAAGGGAAAAGTATTATATTAATAATAGTTGACTCTAGAGCCCAGGCGATTGCCTGAGAACAGAAAACCAATGTTGATGATAAAGGCAAAATCAGCTTATAATTTATTGTTCTATCTCCATCAATATCTGCAACAAGCTGTCCTACTTTGCCCACGATTTCAAAAAAACCAAAACTAGCTATTGCTCCAATTAAAATAAATACGCCAAAATCTGGCCTTACCCCAGGCATAAAATAACCAAACACAATAACGTTTAAGCCGAGCATTATAGATAAATCAATAACCTTATCTAAAAATCCTCTAAAAAATAACAATAAATCCTTAAAAACAAGCTGACTTACTATATAAAGCGGTCCCGCTTGCCATGTTTTATTGATATTGTTCATAGCGACTCCTTGCGTACATTCATAGTATCTGGAAGCTGACCAATGTGTGTTAGTTTTAAAAACACCCCTTCTAAATTATTCTGTTGATGAACAGCCTTTAAGCGTTGCGGTGTATCTATGGCAACCAATGTGCCCGCATTAATAATACACACTCTGTCTGACAACTCTTCTGCCTCATCCATATAGTGCGTTGTAAGCAACACGGTAATGCCATCTTTTTTTAAATCAGCAATAACCCGCCACAGCTGATGCCTAATTTGTGGATCAAGACCCACCGTTGGCTCATCTAAAATCACCAGCTTAGGACTATGCATCAATGTTCTTGCGATTAAAAACCGTTGTTTATATCCCCCAGAAAGAACTGATGCTTTCTGGTTCACATATTCAAGCAAATCAAACTTACGTACCAGTTCATCTTTTTTATGTATAATAGCCTGAGGGCTCATACCATAATAACGGCCAGCAAATATAAGATTTTCTTCTAACGTAAGTTCGTTATCTAAATTTGGCTTTTGTGGGCAAAACCCAACAATTTTTCTATAATTAGCCAGCGTGTCAAAAATAGATGACCGTCTCTCCGCCTGATACCACATAATATCTCCAGACGTGGCTGGATGCAATGTCGCAAGAATAGAAGATAGAGTTGTTTTGCCAGCACCATTAACACCCAAAATTGATATAATTTCTCCTTTATGAATATCAAACGACACACCATTAAGTGCTGTTTTTATCACTTTTCCTTTTTTGAAATACTGCTTTTTAATATTTATTACGTGTAAAAGTACCGTACTCATAATAACCTTTCAATTTTTTCTCTGCTTTACTTATGCTTATTTATTGCATGCGTGTTAAGCGCCTGCTCTATCCACCGCAAAGCTACTGAATCAAACAACAAACGTACCTGTATTTTTTTAATCATATCTTGCGCAGATGCCGGCACTGCCTGCTCTTGCAATTCAACCTTTTGCCTCGCCGCTTCTTGCCACATCATTATCCCTATTATCAAATCTGGCGATGATTGCATAAACTGTTCATCAATAAGGCTCCGCCAACTATGCGCCACCTTTTTACCCACATCGCCTTCAGGATCAGCTTTAAGATTTTTCACTATAACTTGATATAATGCTTCCCAACGCTTAAGCCAATAAGAAGTAGCCGCCTTTGCCAACCACACATTCCCCTCAGGGCTGAGTGGCAAATGAGCGATTGCCCCCTCTTTTATACTTCGCATGATATCAGCATTCAGCTGACGCTGTTCACTTAACGACTGTTTTGTTTTTTTTGTAATATCAATAAACGCCATTACAACACGTTCACCATCAACCCCTTCTGGCTCGCCTAAGCTCATTTTGTTGATTTGAACAATGAGTTGCTCCCATGCTTCAAATTCCTTTGGGTACTGCTTATAAAGAGCAGTATACTTTTCCAACTGCTGCTCATTAAGCGCTTGCGCTGCCCAGGTTTTTTTAATCTCTTCTCCCACACGATACCCTTCTATTAATGCAATCAAATCATTCCAATCGGGACGTTCTGTATCTTTAAGTCGTTTTAAAACCTCCTTGATAGCCCCTTGCGCATTGGCTAAATGCTCTGCTTGATGCTGCAACATTACCATCTGAGCTGATAAATGCTCACGTATGCCTATTTCTTGTTGTAAAATAGCCCTAATCTGACTCAAGTCAAAGTTAAAAAATCGAAGAGCAATAATTTGTTGCAAGGCGGCTAAATCGCTCTCTGAGTAGTATCGGTAGTTGTTTGAAGTGCGCATAGAAGGCTTAAGTAAACCAATAGCATCATAATGCCGCAGCATTCGTACTGATACCCTGGTTAAATCGCTCATCTCTTTTATTCGCCATCGTGTCATCGGTTTTTCCCTCCTTATTAAGAATAAAGTATGACATAGTGTTATGGTCAAGAAATACTTTTACATTAATTTTTTTGAGCTTAACAGGATACCGGCCCTACCGCTGCCTACAAAAAGGACCACATAACAAAGTACTTTAATTATGCTATACTTTTTCTATGATATCCTACGATCAATCATATAATAGAATAAAAAAGGTCACTTGCTTATGAATAATCAACCAAAAAGACTCGGGCTTAATTACAGTATATT
>JAPLIS010000011.1 GCA_026388985.1 Candidatus Babelota bacterium
CAGGTATCACGAATGATGCCATTCCCGCATTAGGAGTTTTTTCTCTCACTGCTGTAGTTTGGCCAGCAAAAAAATCTCTGGGGTCAACAGGGCCAGCTAAATCATCTGGATGCAGATAAAAAATCGGCCTATATTTGCTTATTGCATCAAGAATGGCTAGTTCTTCTTTATACTGCGCAATATACGGTGTAACACTATCGCTCTTATTATTACTATCAATATCACTAGTGCTATCACTATCACCTTTGCTATCTCCACCAACAATAACAATACTTTCCCCATCCTCAAAAAAAGCTCCTTTTTTACTATTATGCTCTTCTAAATTTTTTATTCTTGCCTCTAAAGAAGCTTTTTCTTGGGCTATTGATAACGGGCTTTCTTGCATTGATTGCTCAACATAGACAGGCGGATTAGTTAAAGAAAATCCGGTTATTGGTTTTTTAGTTGCTAATGCATTCGCCACTGCAACCCCCTCAGACCCATACTTAGCTAACGTATTGCCAAAATCAACTACACTGTCTTTGATACCAACAAATATATCTTTATCTTTACGAATAATGTTCAATCGTGGCCACCACGAATTAGGATCTTTTTCATTTTTAACCGGCTCGATAAACAATAAAAAATGAGTATATACTGCTTGGCCAAAGGGGGCACTATACAAATCTGCTGGCTGCAATCCCCTTAATTGTCCTTGCTCATTTACCATGTGCTCAGTAATGTGTAAATCTGCTCCTGTGTCAGGGTCTTGCCCCCATACATCTCCTACATGAACTCCAGTAGCATATACATCCTGAAATCCCTTATGTAAAAGCAATTTGCTAACACTCTTTACTTCATTAGCTGGTATCAACTGCTCGGCAGAAGATCCCACAAAATGCCACCGCACATGCATGGTAAACGCAGTTGCATTTTCTACTTTTACCGTAACTGCCCGCACCGATACACAAACAGTAAATCCTATCATGCCGAGCAAAAGCTTATATATATTCATTTTTGACCCTTATATCACAAAATTATTAAAAGTTGTTAGCATCAATAGCCATAAGTAACTAAAGTAAAAATAACTATCAAGCTCAGTATAAATCATGAGATTGCCAGATTGCAATATCTTTATTTTTTCAAACTTTTTCTGCCTTAAAAAAGACAAAAAGGCGGAGACACCATACAATGTCTCCGCCTTAAACACGAATTTTAAACATACATTTTAAATACACACTTTAAAGACGCATCTTGCGTCATATCTCTACATTACTTATTCAACATATGCCATTCATTTCGCAATGCTATTGCCGTTTCAAAATCAAGCCTGCTTGCAGCCTCTTGCATTAAACGTTCTATTTCAATAATGCGAGCGCCCTTATCCTGATCGCTTACTATGGCTGTATCGTGCTGCTTTCTTTTTTTCTTTAATGCTGATGCTTCTTGAACGGCTTTTTGCAAGTCGGTAATACTTTTAGTAACATCTCGCTGCACTGTTTGTGGCGTAATATCATGATCTTCATTATATTTTTTTTGAATGGCTCGACGACGATCTGTTTCATCGATGGCTGCTCGCATAGATTTGGTCATTTTATCAGCGAACAATATCACTTGTGCCTGCGTGTTACGTGCTGCGCGACCAATAATTTGAATTAATGAACGCTTATCACGTAAAAAGCTTTCAAGATCTGCATCCATAATGGCAACCAATGCTACTTCCGGCAAATCAATACCTTCACGCAATAAGTTCACACCAACAAGACAATCAAATATCCCTAGACGCAATTTTTGTAAAATTTCGGTACGCTGGGGCGTTTTTAAATCACTATGTACATAACAAACCTTGATCTGTTTTTCTTCTAAATAACGGGCCAGCTCTTCTGCCAATTTTTTGGTCATTACCATCACCAGCGACCTAAAACCTTTTTCTGTTGTTTCTTTAATCTGCTTGAGCAAATGATCCATTTGGCCTATCCGCCCATGAATAAAAATTTCTGGATCTAATAATCCTGTTGGACGTATTACTTGTTCGGCAATCACATCAGAATTACGTAACTCATACTCACTGGGTGTAGCTGATACAAAAATAACGTTATTAAAAAAAGTTTCTATTTCTTCAAATTGTAATGGCCTATTTTCACGTGCAGATGGCAAGCGAAAACCAAATTCAATAAGAGATGTTTTGCGCGCATAATCACCCGCATACATGCCACGCAACTGAGGAATAGTAATATGCGATTCATCTATCAACAGTAAAAAATCTTTGGGGAAAAAATCGAGCAGGCAAAAAGGCCGTTCTCCCTTTTTTCTGCCATCAAAATGCCCCGAATAGTTTTCTATCCCTGATACATAGCCAACCTCTTTAAGCATTTCAATATCATGGGCTATTCGCTTTTCTATGCGTTCACGGTAGATAGGATTTTTTATTTGAGGCGCCCATGCATCTAATTCAGCTTTAATGTTTGCCAATGCTCTTTCTTTACGGTCTGGTGGCGTTACAAAATGTTTTGCCGGAAACACAATAGTATTATCAAGTGTCATAATCAGAGAGTTATTCTGCTTACTTATCCATTGCAATGATTCAATAGTGTTGCCAAATAAATCTATACGCAGCTTTTCTTTTTGATATGGTAAATTAATATCAATCGTATTGCCAACCACTTGAAAGGTACCGGCACTTTTTTCAACTTCGTTACGTGTATACTGAATAAAAACAAGTGTATCTATAAGATCTTTTCTGCGAATTTCTTGGCCCACCTTCAAAGACAATGCTAACTCTTTGTAATCTGCCGGATTACCCAAAGAATAAATACTCGAAACCGAGGCAACAACAATAGTATCTTCACGATTAATTAAAGAAGCGGTTGCTTCAATACGCAACCTATCCAACTCGCTATTTATTTTTGTTTCTTTAGGGATATAAATATCTTGAGCAGGGAGATATGACTCAGGCTGATAGTAATCATAATAACTGACAAAATAGCATACTTTATTTTCAGGGAAAAAGAGAGAAAACTCTTCATATAATTGTGCTGCTAATGTTTTGTTTGGTGCCAACACCAACACCGGCTTATTTTGACTTGCAATAACATTAGCCATAGTAAAGGTTTTACCCGATCCGGTAACCCCCATCAACGTTGATTTACCCGGCCTGGCTGCGGCCAGCTTTTCAATAGCTTCTATTTGCCCACCACCCATAGTGAATGGTGAATGCAGCTTAAATAAAGGTTTTTTCATACTTTTTTACCCCCTTTTTTAATCTTTATATAAAACACCAGTATAGCACAGGTATGTTCTATTAGCGATGGGGGGGGGCTAGGTCTCTTAATAACAAACCATTGTTTTTGACAAATAGAAATAACTATAATTATATATATAAAGAAATTTAAAGTCAAAACTAGGCAAAGGGATGCCGAAAAATCCTGACTATAAAGTGGATATCTTACTATTATCCGATACGGACGAATCTGGCACCTATAGTCAAACATCAAACAAAAATAGCTACGATACCAAAAATAATGTGGTAGCGCTTATTCTTCAAAAAACAGAGCCTGACCAATCAGAACCTGCATCTGCTAATCCTGAACAATTAGAGCCTGACCAAGCTTCAGCCGCACAACCATATCTTGAAGAAGAAGAAGAAGAAGAAGAAGAAGAAAAAAAGTTGATGCTGACGCACAAGAATTGCCCGACACAAATACTACCAACCTACCCTTCGGTGTTAACCAAAAATCTATACGTATGACTCTTTCAGAAAGCGCCCCATTTCTTGAAATCTATACCAATATGCTTCCTGAACACCAAGCTGAATATGAACAAGCGCTAGAAAAAATCAAATCTATTATAGCGTCTCCTGTGGCTACTGGTATCAATAATAAATATTTAGGAGAAAAAATAGAGCAAGCATTTGAACATGACCATGGTTTTTATACTGAATGGATAGATGACGCACACCTTGCACTTGGTGACATTGTACGACAAGCATCAAAAGATAAAGCCGCTATATACACTGTTGACATCATAACTAGTGACCCAGATACTTCAGCCCTTCGTGCATATTCAAAAAAAGATTACCTCAAAAGAACAAGCCTCATTAACCCGTTAGCACACTATGAACTTTTAAAAAATGGCTATACAGAAGAAAAAATAAGAAACGCTCCGGTGGCCAAAATTAAAAAATTGAGAGCACGGGATTAGAGAAAATTTTTCAAAAAACAGTGCACCTGTGGGGTAAAAAAAATAGCACTTTGGGATATGTTTGCACAAAAAGAGATCATATAAAAGGGCCCACTTTAATAAAGCAGGCCCTTTTTTTACCTAATCATGCATTTATAAAAACATAGGATACTAATTTAGCATTGCACTATAGACGAACAAGTTCAAAGGCGAGCCCTGAAGGACTATTACTTACTGCCCTAAACATAAAAAAGGTATCCGCTGCACTACCTGACCATCTATTTGTTGGCACTACCAAAGTGCTTTCATTACCACATCCTATAACTATAACATCTCCTCGAGCGCTTTTCAAAAGACAAGAACCTAACGCTAGTGTTGCGACATTTCCTACATCTAAGCGAGCGCGATCAGGATTGCAAGCACCAAAGATTGTACCGGATGTTGCAGCGTAATCAACCCTATATCTTGTTGCATTAATAAGATAAGATCTATTAGCGCTTATGAAAGGGCAGTATGAAATTGCAAAGTTTCCCTGAACAGATTCAGTAACGACAAATGCCGCTGTACCGTTTATCCCATCCCACGTTGAAGCTCTTAATTGAGGCCTACCTGCTACAATTACATCAACAACCAAATCACCTACTGTCCTACAGTTTGTATCTCTTTTTATCCATCCACCTGGAGGTATTATTAAACCGTCACAATCTTGAGCTCTACAACCTCCATCTACAAAGCGTGCTCGCACGACAAATACCTGATACTGTGTAGCATTTACAATCACAGTTGTTGCGTTTATTGTATTCATTATTGTCAGTAGGGGTACAAGAATTAAAAGCATTGAAAATATTTTTTTTCTCACAGTTATCCCTTTGCTAATATACATTTAGTAGCTAATAAAAAAATAATTCAAAAAGGAGGTTGCTATCATGCCCCCTTTTATTAAAAATTAACTCACTTTGCTAGCGAGCATTGAAACATATTCTTTCACTTTCTTCAAACAGCGGCTGACATTCAGTAGTTATGCAGCTATTCTGACACTGAGTAGGATTGATTGCACCGGTGCAATCGCGCCCACAGATAGCCACACAAGACTCTAAAACAACAGCAGCATTAGCTACACAATTACTTTCTTCATTATTACACAACGATAAGCAGTTTTGCTCTGAAGTACTGCAATTAGTTACACACGGATGATTAACCTCTGTCAAACAGTGTTGCACACACACAGTGTTAGCTTGAGTGGCGGCTGACTGACTAATTTCAAAAACGTATTCATCAGCTTCCACACAAGCATTATACCCTGAACCACCGGTACAACTATTAATAGCTACAGCTAACTTTTGCAAAGCAAGCTGATTAGCTTGCAACAATTGTGCTCCGCATATATCTGTACATTGATTGCTTAATTCAGCACAAGCAATAGTACATTGCGCCAGATTTCCTACACACTCTGAAGCACAATCAACAAACCCTGGATTATATATGAACTCATCTCGAGAACTATCAGAACTACTTGAGCTGCTAGACCAGGAACTGCTGTCTGAGCTACTAGAGCTAGAATTAGAGCTGGAACTACTGTCTGAACTGCTCGAGCTGCTACTGCTATGATTATGTTTACGATCTTTCTGATCATTCTGCGCTTGCAACAAGCCAACGCTAGACAAGCACACAATATGTGCTATTCCCAAAAGAACTATTTTGTTTGCCATCACCAAACTCCCCCTTGTATGTGTTTTAATATAGAAACCATATGCAGTGTGGCAAAAAGTGTCGACTCAAATCAAGAAAATATTAACAGCAAATCAATAAAACGTGCACAGCAAAACTAGAAAAGCCCGCACCACAGGATATCTTTGCACAAAAAGAATAAAATATGCCAAGATACTGAAAAGTCGTCCTATATATATGTATACAGAAACACAATAAAAACAGTACTGCCCGAAAGTCCATAGTATGAATAACAATCAAGAAAAAACCACACAAAGTAACTCGAACAATACGCTATCTAATCAAAAAGTAGCTCTCTTTATTTATAATGCATTTCACCAGTTTGGATTTGCTTTATTTATCATGATTTTAACAGCACTAATCTGGGCCTTAGACTTATCTTTACGACCTTATTTATTAAAACTTATTATTGATCGCATTTCAGATACATCAAATCATGATATATTTAACAGTGTTGGATCGCTGGTAATTATTTATTTTTTGATGACTTTTATCTATGCATCGACGGGTAGATTTTATGGTTATTTTGTTGAAATAAAAATGATACCGACCATGCGCCGCAACATTGCCAACATCAGTTTTACCTCTTTATTAAAGCAAAGTTATTCTTACTATCAAAATAATTTTGCCGGTAGCTTAACCAATAAAGTCAATGACTTAACCAGCAGCGTTCCTGATATTATCCAACTCGCTATTGATCGTTTTTTTAGCCATGGCATTGCGCTCTTTATTGCTATTATTACCCTATGGCAAGTAAATGCTGTATTTGCTCTTGGCATGTTCTGCTGGTCAGTTATATTTATAGGTGGATCGCTCTTTTTATCAAAAAAACTTTCACATCTAGCTGATAATTGGTCAGAATCCGCTTCCACCATTACCGGCACCATGGTTGATAGTTTATCTAACATATTGGCAATCCGCTTATTTGCCCAAGAAAAAGAAGAAAAAGCATATCTTTCTTGCGTATTTGACAATGCGGTGAATGCAGAAAAAAAACTACAGTGGGCCTACTTTTGGGTATGGTTTTTTTACGGCTACTCATTTGTTATTGTACAAGGGGTAAACCTGTACTTTTTACTTGTAGGCCGACAAGAAGGCTGGATAACTGTTGGGGACTTTGTCGTGGTTTTGAGTATCAATTTTGCCATTGTTGACTGCCTATGGCAAATTACCAAAGATTTTTCACAATGCTCCAAATTATGGGGTAAAGTTACGCAATCCCTGCGGGCAATTCAAGTGATTCCTGAAATCCAGGATAGCTCCGATGCAACTACTCTCCATATAACGCACGGGCGTATTATATTTGATAACGTAAAATTTCATTATAAAGGCGCTGAAGCGCTATTCGAACACAAATCAGTAACCATTGAGCCAGGAGAAAAAGTCGGCTTGGTGGGATATTCTGGTGGCGGCAAATCAACCTTTGTAAACTTAATTTTAAGACTATACGATGTTACTGAAGGTCGCATTCTTATTGATGGGCAAGATATTCGTGAAGTAACCCAAAACTCTTTACATACAGCTATTGGCATGATTCCTCAAGAACCATTTCTCTTTAATCGGTCTATTATGGAAAATATTCGCTACGGACGCATTAATGCTACTGATAGCGAAGTACTGGAAGCTGCAAAAAAAGCTCATGCTCATGAATTTATTACCGAACTTCCGCAAGGGTACCATGCGATGGTTGGCGAACGTGGGGCCAAACTATCAGGCGGCCAACGGCAACGTATTGCTATTGCCCGGGCAATGCTTAAAAATGCTCCTTTATTAATTCTTGATGAAGCAACATCTCAGCTTGATACCATCACTGAAAGAAAAATTCAAGAGAGCTTGTGGCAATTAATGCAAGGCAAAACAACCCTTGTTGTTGCCCATCGCCTTTCAACCCTCCTGCATATGGACCGCATTTTAGTATTTGACCAAGGTGAAATTGTAGAAGATGCCACTCATTATGAGCTATTAACTCTTAACGGCCTCTATAAATCACTATGGGACGCTCAAGTTGATGGATTTTTGCCTGATAATAAAAATGAAATAAATTCTTAGGCGCCAAGCGTTTTAAAATATGCTAAAATATACGTATACTAAAGAACTATAACTAATAAACCTTTAATTAATCTTACATTGCAACCGAGGATAAGGTGAAAAATAATAACAACATAGTCGGCTTTATTCTTGAATGCCTTAAGCCATTCAAGTTTTTAATTGCTGGCCAACTGATTATTGGCGTTTTATGGGCCATTAATTTGAATTTAAGACCATATATTTTAAAAATAATGCTTGATAGAATACCGAACCTTACGCCCGCAACTGTGGTGACTGATCTAGCTGGCCCTATCACGTTATATATATCAATCAGCTTAGGCATTGTAATTGTATTCAGAGTGTATGATTACATCTGGTTAAAACTGAATCCACCTCTAAAACGGCATATTGGTATTGTTCTTATGGACAAAATGATGCAACATTCATTGCTTTTGTTTCAAAATAATTTTGCGGGAAACTTAGCCAATAAAATAAAAGAAATCATGAGCGGCATACCTGATTTATTAAAAGTGACAGCAAATCAATTCTTTAGCCAATTTTTAAATATAACCATAGCTATTTTTACGGTATGGACAATTAATTATACCTTTGCTGCTCTGCTGACCGTGTGGATAGTCGTTTTTGTTTCTGGCGTTCTCTGCTTTTTAAAACCAGCAAAAAGACTATGCCGAATATCTTCTGAAATACGTTCAGGTGTTATGGGTACTATGGTTGATATGTTAAGCAATATAGCAAGCATTCATCTTTTTTCTGCACAAAAAACTGAATCAAAATACTTTAAAACAGACCTTAATCAATGGGTGGATGCTGATCAAAAAAGAGACTGGCTCTTTCTTTTTATGTTCGCATTCCAAGGGTTATCTTTTGTTATATATCAAGCCCTATGCTTTGTTTTTTTAGTATCAGGATTCAAAAAAGGCTTTGTTACCGCCGGCGATTTTGCCTTAATTCTTATCATTAATACCACTATTGTTAACAGCCTTTGGTCTCTATCGGCCGATATACTTACCTTTTCTGATCTGATGGGCAACATATCTCAGGGATTAGAGGTAGTTTTATCGCCTCAAGATATTCTTGATAAACCAGAAGCTCCAGCCCTACACGTAACACAGGGACGAATTGTTTTTGACAATGTAACATTTGGCTACAAAAACAGCGAACAACTCTTTAATAAAATATCAATCACGATTGAACCGGGTCAAAAAATAGGATTAGTTGGCTTTTCTGGTGGGGGCAAATCTACTTTTGTAAACTTAATCTTAAGGCTCTATGACGTTACGCAAGGTCATATTTTTATTGATGGTCAAGATATTCGTGAAGTAACCCAAGATTCATTGCATAATGCCATTGGTATGATTCCCCAAGACTCATCTCTTTTTAATCGCTCTTTACGTGAAAACATTCGTTATGGCCGTATTGATGCAACTGATAATGAGATTATAGAAGCTGCCAAAAAAGCGCATGCTCATGAATTTATCAGTGAATTACCACAAGGCTATGATCTTATAGCTGGCGAAAGAGGATCAAAATTATCTGGTGGTCAACGACAACGAATTGCTATTGCGCGAGCAATACTTAAAGATGCTCCTATTTTAATGTTAGACGAAGCAACATCTCAACTGGACACTATTACCGAACGTAAAATTCAAGAAAGCTTATGGAATTTAATGCAAGGCAAAACAACTATTGTGGTTGCTCATCGTCTGTCTACTCTATTGCATATGGATCGTATTTTGGTATTTGACCAAGGACAAATAAAAGAAGATGCGACTCATTATGAGTTATTAGCGTTAGGGGGCATGTATAAAAAATTATGGGACGCACAAGTTGATGGCTTTTTACCAACCAATAACAATGAATCTGATTCTGCACATAATCCTAGCACACGTTCTGCATAGGAGCATACATCTACATGGCCCAAAAAATAAAATCGCCTATCTTAAACAAACGTATCAATACATATGGTATCATTTCAACGGAACTGGCTTGTTTAAGCGATAAAAAACTTACAGAACTTCTTGATAATGCAAGAATTGTCAGCTCTGGTATTGGTGGCCAATCAGCGCTATTGACGATACAGGGAACCACTGTGTTTGTTAAAAAAATCCCGCTCACTGATTTTGAAAGAAAACCAGAGCATGTTATGTCGACTGCAAATATTTTTGAGCTGCCTCTTTTTTATCAATATGGCATTGGTTCTTATGGTTTTAATGCATGGCGTGAGCTTTCTGCCAATATTATGGCAACCAACTGGGTTATTTCTGGCGAATGCCAACAATTTCCCCTTATGTATCATTGGCGCGTATTGCCATCAGCCCAACCAAAACCCATGGACGCTCAAGAGTTAGCAGAGTTAAAAAGAGATGTGTACTACTGGAATACCTCCCAGGCAGTAAGAAACCGTCTTTTATCCCTTCATAATGCTCAGGCCCATATTATACTACTTCTTGAATATATTCCGCAAACACTCTACCAGTGGCTTGAAGTAGAATTAAGTAAAGATGCACAAGCAGCCGAATCAGCTATTGCTTTTGTTGAAACACAACTCAAAACCGGCATTACGTTTATGGATAGCCATAATTTTCAACATTTTGATGCCCACTTTAGAAACATACTGACCGATGGCACGCTTATTTATTTTACTGATTTTGGCTTATCCTTATCATTAAAATTCGAACTTTCACCAGCAGAAATTGCCTTTTTTAAGACTCATCGTAGTTATGATACAGCATATACATTTGGTTACTTTATGTACTGCATAGTTATTCATCTTTATGGCAGAAATAACTGGG
This sequence comes from Candidatus Babelota bacterium, assembly GCA_026388985.1. GTDB lineage: Bacteria > Babelota > Babeliae > Babelales > Vermiphilaceae > JAPLIS01. Next base: position 10,728 of record JAPLIS010000011.1, read on the forward strand.
AGCAAGATCTTCAAGAATATCTTGATGGCTTTAAAGGAGAAGTGGCTCCTTTTATTGCTTCTTTTATTAAAAGATATGCACATATTGCACGTGCTTCTAGCGCTTTTTTTCACAAACTCCAATATGAAACAAAAACTACCCCTTATCCCACACATGAACTTGAAAAGCTGCTGACAGAAAGTAACATCTAATTAAAAAAAAGAAAGAGTACGAATGGAACACAGCTTTAAAAAAGTATTAAAAGGTTATCGTCTTTTTAGAAAAAAATATGCGCTCAGCGATACATCTGTTATGCAATCACTTTCTCGCCATGGCCAAAAACCACGAATCATGGTTGTTGCCTGCTGTGATTCACGGGTAGACCCTGCATTAATATTGCAATGCGACCCAGGTGATTTATTTGTTGCACGCAATGTGGCAAATATAATACCTCCCTATGAAGATGATCAAGGCCATCATGGTACCAGTGCTGCATTAGAATTTGGTATCACTTTTTTAGAGGTTAAAAATCTTATTATATTAGGACACAGCCAATGTGGTGGCGTTGAAGCAGCCATGAGTGGTATCGAATTTCCAAAAAATGATTTCATTTCTGATTGGGTTTCTCTGATAAAAACAGATAGTTTAGCCCATAAAAATACGGATGATTATGCCAAGTGGGCTCTTACGCAGTCGCATAGTAACTGTATAACGTTTCCCTGGATAAAAGAGAGAGTAGAGCAAGAAAAGCTTATTATTCACTTATGGTTTTTTGATATCAAAACAGGCCAAATTTTTATGTACTCTGATGAACATAAAAACTACCAGCCCCTAGACATTCATAATTTTGAATAGCCTGTTTTAATACGTGTTCGATCTAAAAGCCCAGCCCCTAGATATACATACTTTTGAGCACACTATTTTAATACGCGTTCAGTCTAATACGGCGAATAACAGCGGCCAAAGCTCACCGTAATTGTGCCGATCAGGATTGGGAGTTGCGAGATTTGTATCTTGCATTAAAAATATGTATCATCTTCATCGATACATATCATCAACTACAACTACCTAACTTTCTAGGGTCTTGCATGAAAAATATACACATTCTTGCTCTCTTATCTATCGCTACCTACTGCGCACCAACATTTAGCATGCACATACTGGCTGCACGTTCAAAACAAGTAGCTCCGCACCTTTCCCAACGCCTTGCCAAAAGATCATTTTTTAGCCAAAATTCTTCACCAATTAAAAACCTAGCCGACAACATGCTTTCGTCTGCCAATCAAGGACTTATAGGTGGTATTTACGGCGCTGGTATATTGACGATGAGCAGCCTTATTATAGGGACCACTGAAAGCGTGTTTTGCGACAACTTTACGATTCATGAATCTCTAGAAAATTATTTCGATTTTCTACCAAAATCAGCCGCTGCAGGAACTGTTGCTGGAGCTTTTTATGCCAGCAAAAAAGGTGGTGCTGTCTTAACAGCTATTACTTTGGGACTTACGGCCATAAAGCATTCTGATACAATTTTTCCGGTAAAAGAAAAAAAATAACATAGATTACATACAAAAAGAGAAGAGTAGTTTATTTTTTTAACGACTCTTCTCTTTTTACTTTTAATTCTTATTTTACTCTTTTACTGACTCGCCCAAGAAACAGCAAAAGATTCTGCGTCAGCCAGCAAATTTGATGTATTTGCCTTGATAACCCCGATATCATTTACCATAGTAATTTCAACATTAGACATGGCTTAACATGACAAAAAAACATAGTCAAAAAAATCAAACAATAAGTACAATTTTTCAAATGGCTATTAAAATGTAGCTACAATAATCACGTGACTTACTAGAAAAACCTACACAAAGCTTCTCAATGCTTTACTTTTTAAACAAAATATAGCTAGATTAAGAGTGAAAAAAAATCATACAAACCATATGTAACTTTTAGGGGAAAAAAGTGAAGCTTATCAAAAATACTTTTACAGCAACTCTGTATATAGGAATGCTCCTTATACAGACGATGCAAGCTACCAGCAAACAAGACAATAAACCTCTCAATGTAACAATTGTAGGGACCGGCTATGTTGGATTAGTAACAGGTGCATGTCTTGCTGAATTTGGCAACACAGTGCTGTGTGTTGATATAAATACACAAAAAATAATAGATCTCAAAAATGGCGTTATTCCTATTTATGAACCAGGACTTGACACTATTGTAGCACAAAACGTACAAAGCAAGCGCTTAACCTTTACTGATGACTTAGCAAGTGCAATCAAACAAGCTGATGTCATATTTATTGCCGTTGGAACGCCCATGAGCGAAAATGGAGCAGCCGATCTTTCTTATGTTGAAGCTGTTGCTCGCACCATTGCCAAACACATCAACTCATTCAAGGTGATTGTAACCAAAAGCACCGTCCCCATTGGTACTGGCGCATGGATTAAGCAAATCATTCTTGATAATGGTATTAAGGCTGATCAATTCGCTATTGTCTCTAACCCAGAATTTTTACGTGAAGGTTCTGCAATAAACGACTTTTTATTTCCCGACCGCATAGTAATTGGCACATCATCTGCCGCAGCTGATACCATTATGCGCTCAATATATGAACACCTTTTAAACCAAGATGTTGCCTATGTAAGCACTAATGTTGTAACAGCTGAATCTATTAAATATGCATCAAACGCATTTTTAGCCACCAAAATAAGCTTTATAAATGAGCTTGCAAACTTATGCGATGAAACAGGTGCAGACGTACAAGTACTTGCCCATGCTCTTGGCCTTGATAAGCGTATTAATAAGCATTTTCTTAACCCTGGCCCTGGATTTGGTGGCTCATGTTTCCCTAAAGACACACAAGCTCTTTTATATACATCGCAACAATATGGCATAGATATACACACGGTGCTCGCAGCGCTCAAAGCAAATGAGATTCAAAAGGAGATACCTGTTAAAAAGTTGCTTCCTCTTATGGAAAACAACGTAAAAGATAAAATAGTTGCTATTTTGGGCCTTGCATTTAAAGCAAATACAGATGATGTACGCTATTCTCCTGCCATTTCAACGATTAACAAGTTGATTGAATATGGTGCATCGATACGCGCATATGACCCACAAGCAATGAAATCTATGAAAACAGAATTACCCAACATTACCTATTGCACCTCAATTGCTGATGCGGTAACGAATGCCGATGCAGTTATCGTTATGACTGAATGGGACGAATTTAAAGCTATGGATCTAGAGCTGATTGGTTCCCTTCTTAAAACACGCATTTTAGTCGACGCACGTAACATCTTAGATCCAAGTATATTACATAAACATGGATTTATTTTTGACAATATTGGACGCTCTTGCTTATGCAAACTTCCACTAAGAAACATGTCAGTTTAAAACACGCACTATACCTATAAAAGCTAAAAAGCGAGCTAATAGCACTCTACTGCTAGCTCGCTTTTTAGCTTTTATGTACAACGTAATTAGCACAATTCTAGCTACTATTCAAAAACATAAACACCTGCGTGTACGTTTATAATACCCAGCTTTTAATTATAAAGACCCTAATTTTTAATTATAACCGTCGACTTCCTCCATCTTCACATGCCAACTGATCAACAAGTAAAGATAACTCAGCAACCATACATAAACGGTTAAAAGCAATTGGCGGGACAAAAAGTGGCTGTTTTAAACTGTCAAAAAAAGTTCTTATTAAAAAATCATGCCCTTTATCTCTTTCTAAAACTGTTTCATTAAACCAGGATGGCACACCAAAACCAAACAGCCGAATATAATCATCAAGCACCATTGTTTTACCATCAACAAACACCTCCATACGTTCTCTTCCTAAGTCAGCATGGCCAAGTGAAGAATAGATAAGTACACATATCGAACCATCATCAAAACGAATATGTGCCGAAAAATTATCGGTAGGAAATATATCATCCCGCGATGCGTGCATTGTTTGCACTGAAACTGAAACCGGATTGGCTCCTGTTAAAAAACAAAATACATCAAAAATATGACAGGCATCACCAATAATTCTACCCGCACCAACTTCCGTATGTATCCATTTTTCGCGCGGTATCAGTCCAACATTCATACGATACATAATAGTTAATGGCGTACATCTTTTTTCTACAATTGTTTTAATTTTTTTGATGAAAGGAGCACTTGATCGATTATAATTAACACAAAATGGTGCCTGTGGGTATGATACTAAAAAGGTACGCAATCGACTTAACTGTTCATTGCTGGTGGCCATCGGCCTTTCTAAAAAAACCGCTTTGCCTTGCTGCAATGCATTTAATGCCTGATCACAATGAAAAATATGAGGAGATGCAATAATAACCGCATCAAGATCTGTGTGCAAAAAAAGTTGATTATCATGAGAATACGTTTTTGCGGCCCCATACATACGTGAAACAGCTAACGCATTTGCTATATCAGTATCAACAATAACATCTATGCGTGCATTTTTAATTTTTGACACAATCGGCAGTAATTTTTTCTTGGCAGTATCCCCTGCTCCAATAAGGCCCAAACTAATAGTATCGCGTATCGCCGGAGTAAAATGAATAGGAGAATGTAAAGCTATTTTTGCATGAGACTTATAAGAAACAAGCGATGCTTCTTTTGTCTCATGGGCATAACGCAAAACAACCCCTAAAAGGTTATTATCGTTAACTGATTTGTATGTATCGCCAATAGCATTAACCAATACTTCCGTAGGAAGCAAAGAATGTATATCAATTTTCCCCTGCTCAATGAGCTGCACAAAAGCTTGCATGTTTTTGTTTTCTGTCCAGCGCACATCTACATAAGGATAATCATAACGACCAGAACCACAAAAAGAAGAAAATAGTAACTCTACTCCTTTTTTACAATAAAATGATTGTTCTTCCTCTAAACCCATGGAGCCTACAATAACCACTCTGCCGTTTATTCGCGTAATTTCCATTGCATGCTTAATCAGAGCATTGCCTTCTAGCGCATCAGTCACCAAAGCAACATCTACGCCATAATGTTCGGTAAACATATTAATTTCTTTGATAATATCATCTTGCCCTAATTGGTATGTTGCATCTGCTCCCAGTTTTTTTGCTAACAACAAACGCTCAGGAACAGTATCAATGGCAACAACTGCACACCCTGCTATTTTGGCAAGCTGTACCATTAATTGCCCAATTAAACCTAAACCAAAAACACATACCTGCTCACCCAAAGAAAGGCGCGCGCGCCTTATTCCCTGCAAAGCAATAGCCCCTATGGTGGTTATACTTGCAGCACGTAAATGCTCCTGAGAGTGTACCCGAACTGCCACATGCTCAGGAACGCACAATAAATCTGCATAATGAGCATATCCCTCACCAGCACAGGCTATTAAATCTCCTACCGATAATCGTTGAACCTTTTTACCAATGGCAACAACGCGCCCAGCACAGGAATAACCAATAGCAGCACTTTTAATCTTATTATGTTCACGAGCTGTGCTAGTTATACGATCATGATCTATATTGTGCGAAACCAACTGTAATACTTTTTTAATTTTATAAGGAACGTTACTAAACAAGCCATCTTTTGTGTTAATAAGCGCTTCAATCTCCGTGTCTGAACTAATAAATGAATAATATACAGATACCAAAATAGTATGATCATCAAGAAATGGCTGTGCCACCTCTTTCATTACCGCGGCCTCTTTATCTAAAAAAATGTGCTTCATTATATCTCTTTCAAAATCTATATAATCCCTTTATTAAAAACAAACCCACCATACCATATCCATTCCTATTAGCAAGTAAAGCAACCTTTTTCCCCCTAAAAAACTCGTATAAAAAACAAAATCGTTGATTTCTATTTGAAATTATTGCTATAATAATAATTGATTATCAATATTTTTATATTATTTCAATAAAAGGAGTACTAGTCATGAAAAAAGTATCAATGTTATCTATAATGGCTCTCGCGAGCTTAGGCTATAATGGTCACATATCTGCAGCCGCTGAGGCTGAAGCTAGGCGCATGTATTTAACAAGCAAAAAAAATTATGAACTAACTCTTTCAGCCCGAGACCTAGAGGACTTTCGATTTTCTGAAGCTTATTTAGGAGCAACATATCTTTTTACAGGGCAAGGAAAAGCACGAGAGAAATTTTTGATTGAGACTATAAATCAAAACTATCGTAATGGCATGAGCGATTTCAAGCAATCAGTGCTATTGCATCTAGAACATGAAAATTATCCTAGCCTTACGCTTAACAATAAGCAACTGGATAAAAAAGTATTAGATGATTTATTTGCAGAACACGCAGCACAAAGCGCCAAACCACGACCTACTATGGCACCACCAGTAGGAGCTGGCCTTTTACAACAAAGGCCTCCTGTAAATCCTAAAGTGGAATAACTGAAAACAAAAAACCTCGCTAAACAAATCCTCTTTAATGTATTAGTATTTTTTATGTGGGCTTATGTTATTAATATAAGCCCACATAAAAATAAAATTATGAATAGTTAAAGTTAAAAAATAAACGCATAATAAATTACCCAAAATAAAGCACTCAAAACTTTAAGTAAATTAAATAGTTAATATAAAAAAAGTAGCTAGAAAAAAAGCAGCAAGAAAAAGAGTTATCGTATGAAAAAAATATATAAAAGAAGTAAGCAAAAAACAGATAAAGATTTAAAAATCAATAAAAATTGTAGTACGGATATAGTACATACTCACCCTTACTCAATACCTGCCACTATTTATGCGAGTGCAAATCCTGTCACTATCTATGCAAGAGGCAGAGTCTTTGTTTGTTATAGCATGACTTTTGTTGCCATTTTGACTCTCTCTTTTTCTAAAAAATCTTGTGCTAGCTACATACCTCAAACAGAGGTGTATAATCTAGACACACATATTACAAAGACATATGATCAACAAAATACAGATTCTTTATCCCCTGCTCGACTGTCTTCAAGAGAAACACCAAACACGCAACAAATATTAAATACGCAAACGCAAACATTAAATATGCAGTTACTAAAAGCAGTTAAAAAACTGAAAAGTGACAATCAGAATCTCATTGACTATGAAGAAATTAAAAATGCATTACACGCTGGTGCTGATCCACTTTTTAAAGAAAAGGGAAGCACTATAGATGCCTTTCACCTTTTTCTTATGTATAGATCAAAAAAGGCACCTGGATACAAAAGTACCGAACAAACTTTTTTAAAAAAAATGGAATAATGCTGCCCTACATAAACATACTTAAGCTCAAGCCAGAACTCACGTTTATAAAAAAGAAACTCAACCCAGAACTCACGTTTATAAAAAAATAGAATTCTCAAAAAAACTCAGAAAAACTCAAAAAAATCATACATAATTGATTCAAAAAGCAAAAGACGGTATCTTAAAGCTAAAGTACCGCCTTGTACCGCCTTTTTTAAAGCCAGCAAAAGGAAAATTCCTATGAAATCACCTGAAATACGCTCTCGCTTTTTTGAATTTTTTATAAAAAATGGCCACGAAAAAGTTTCAAGCTCATCTCTTATACCTGCACAAGACCCCACATTACTCTTTACTAATGCAGGCATGAATCAATTTAAGGATATATTTTTGGGGCTTGAAAAAAGAAGTTATTCACGTGCCGTAAGTATACAAAAATGTGTTAGAGCTGGTGGCAAACATAACGATTTAGACAATGTTGGTTTTACGCAACGCCATTGTACTTTTTTTGAAATGATGGGCAACTTTTCTTTTGGTGATTACTTTAAAAAAGAAGCTATTCAATATGCATGGGACTTTTTAACTAAAGAACTTGCTTTATCACCTGCAAACTTACACGCAAGTGTATTTGAAACTGATGATGAATCATATGATTTATGGCACACCATGATAGGACTACCTACAGAGAAAATTCATCGCCTAGGTGAAAAAGAAAATTTTTGGTCAATGGGTGATGTTGGCCCTTGTGGCCCCTGCACCGAGTTACATGTTGACCGTGGCCCACAATTTGGCTGTGCTGATGACGCTGGATGTGGCCCAGCCTGTGAATGTGATCGTTTTTTAGAAATTTGGAATCTTGTATTTATGCAATTTGACCGTCAAAGCGATGGTTCTTTAAAAGAGCTGAAACACAAGGGTGTTGATACTGGAGCTGGCCTTGAACGTATCAGCGTGATAATGCAAAACAAAGAATCTGTTTTTCAAACTGATCTTTTTGAACCTATCATTAAAAAAACAGAACAATTAACAGGCAAACACTATGCTGCGCAACCTGCTGATTTAAAAGCAGCATTTCACGTGCTAGCAGATCATGCACGCTCAACAACGCTATTGATTAGTGATGGCTGTGCGCCATCCAATGATGGCCGAGGCTATGTATTACGTAAAATTATTCGTCGTGCTGCTTTATTTGCACAAAAATTAAGTGATGATCTTACGTTATTTCCAGAACTTTCACGTACTGTTGTTAACGATTTGAGTGTTTACTATCCCGAACTTGCCGCACACGCTTGCCTTATTTATGAAGTATTAAGCAGTGAAATTAAAAAATTTGCGCACAATCTTGTACGTGGCCAACATATCTTACAGGAATACTTTAAAGAAAGCGCTCACCTTAAAATAATTACCGGCCAACAAGCCTTTAAAATGTATGACACATATGGGTTTCCTCTTGAATTGATTGTGTTAATGGCACAAGAAAAAGGATATGCGGTTGATGAAAAAGGATTTGCTCTTATGATGCAAGATCAAAAAGCACAATCAGGAAAAAAAACAGCCGATCCTCTTGATCACTTTGAGTTTGATGAATCTATCAAAACGACTTTTACTGGCTATGAAGAACTGGCGACCATATCCACCATTAATGCATTAATTGTGCAAGATAGATTGGTGCAATCTGCACCCGCAGACACTCTCTGCTGGGTTTTAGCAGAAAAATCTCCCTACTTTATTGTTGGTGGCGGCCAAGTGCCTGATACCGGCTGGTTGGTTATTGGTGATAAAACGGTTAATCTTCTAAAAGTTCGCTATATTAATGGCCGCATTGCTGCACAGATAAAAACACCTGCTGTTATCAGCGTAGGCGATACAGTCACTTCGCACGTAGACCCTATATGGCGAACCAATGCCATGAAAAACCATACAGGAACTCACCTGTTGCAAGCAGCTTTAATAGATATTTTAGGTAAAACAGTGAAACAATCGGGATCTTTGGTGCATCCTGATTATTTGCGTTTTGATTTTACCTATCACGAAAACATATCATCAGAAAATATTAAAAAAATTGAAGACCTGGTCAATGCCAAAATACGGGAAAATATCCCGGTATCAATAGAATATACCACCATGCGTGAGGCGGTCAAACAGGGCGCGCTTGCCTTTTTTGGTGATAAATATAATCCAGAACATGTACGCATGGTTAATGTTAATCATTTTTCTGTTGAGCTTTGTGGCGGTACCCATGTGCCAACCACGGGAGCTATTGGTGCATTTAAAATAACAGAAAGCACCGCTCTTTCATCGGGGCACAGGCGTATAGTTGCTGTAACCGGACCGGGTGCCATTGATTTATTCCAAGAAACATTTACTATTGTTAAAAACCTAAGCCAAGAGTTTAAGGTAAAACGTGAAAATGTTGTTGAATCAACACTTAAGCTTAAAAATCACAATAAAGAACTCCTGAGCGAAGTGCGGATGCTCAAAAAACAGATCTGGCATACGCAACTAGAGACATATAAAAAACAAATAACAACAATTAACACTCTGCCATTTTTATATGTTGCCTTAAACAATGTAAGCAATGAAGATCTACGCGAAATGGCAACAGAATTATCTCAACAACAACCTGGTTTTTATTTTTTACTGAGCTCTATTGATAATCGTTGCATATTTTTAGCTAATCTATCAGGAGAGTTTCTGAACAAGCTTGATTTAAAACAATTTGCCACCTGGTTAAAAGATAAACATTCTCTGCATGGAGGAACCACCAAGAATTCTATCCGCGGCGGAGGAGAAAGTTTTGATGCTAATTTAGGGGACCGCATTAAAGGTTGGTTAGAAAAACATAGTAATTAATTATCTCAGCAATACCTCTTTTTAGTTAAAGCATTATACATACAAAGGTTTTTTATGAAACACTCTTTGGTGTTTGGTTTTCTTTTTGTTTTTTTTGGATCTCTATCTACCATCACTTATGCAGCAGAAGAGCCTGAAATAAAACGCTCTGCACCTATCCCTATACCAGTAGCTCCAGCGGGAAGACGTTTTGATTGGAAATCTATAAGAAAACACAAGGAAACTATAGAGGGACTATCAAATTCACATAAACCTTCTGCTGAACAAAGACGTTCTCCTCGTGAATGGCACCTTTTCAATACTCTTACAGCAATTGGCACCGACTATGTTGAGAGAATGTCACAGCAAGACTAGGCCTCTTTTGAAACCATAGTATACCTATACAAAAAAATAATACTTTTTAAATCACATAAACGAGGAGGACAAAGTAAGTCGAGGAGAGTGTATTAAAGCACGGTTAACAACCAGATTTTCAACTAAAACTACTAGAACCCTGTTTTTTACACTTTAAGGATTATCCGTGAAGCGCTTTTATTTACAAAGCTTACTATTTTTATCTCTGTGTTTTACTTCTGGAACAACTTTTACTGCATACGTTTCTCATCAAAAACCCACAAATATAAGT
>JAPLIS010000021.1 GCA_026388985.1 Candidatus Babelota bacterium
AAAATTAAAACTTTGTTCCAAGCCACTTTGTTGATATACTCTGTTGTCATGATGGTGCCGATTTTTTATGATTGTCAGTCTAAACTTTCGGTGCCATCATACTCTAAAAATTCATTTTCTCAAAAACTCAACAGAACCTAGCCAATGCATTCTCTGGTGGGGTTAAAACAAGCATTGGTAGTCACGTTATCTTAGGGCTACTGAGATTGAAACCAAATGGGTTAAGGACTGGCGCACTCTACATACTCTTTGATCTTTTAGGTAAATATGGTTATGACGCAATTACTACCGAAAAACAAAAGGCTGATTGGTCAAATATGCCAAGTAGTGACAAAAAAATTTTTGAAGCATTATCCTGCTTTTCAAAAACATACTCTGCTTCGCTAATAAGCTTTGTTATTGATATATTGAGCTATTAAATTGACACTGGGTAGGCTTTTGACACCTACCCTACTCACCTCTATAGTTATAATATGCCTTAGTCTATAAAGCTATTTTAGTATCTATGCTAATTATTGGGGGTTTATCTATGAATACATTCTTTTTGAAAATAATAACGCTTTGCTTTTTATATGCTGGATCGGTATATGCAGGACAAGAAGCTCCCATTGATCAACGCCCTATTCATGAACGCATTCTCAACGAATTGTATACTATGAGCTCAGAAGAGCTTCAAACCCATAGACTCGTATATCAAGGACAACTAGCCGTAGATCAAAGCAATCTAAAGGTGCGTTGGGCTGGATTGTAAAAACGGCAACCGCTGCACACTTAGTACGTGAGTACGCATAACACTCTTTAAATAAGAGCAAAATGCATGAATAATGCGAATGGGGCGCTATTTCAATGGGGCCTTTGACATATAAGATGAGTCAGGTAAGCTGATAATGAGCTACATGAATTATCCTTAATCATATGCCTTAATTACATTAACATAGGAAATTAGTATGAATAAATACCTTTTGAAAACGTCTCAAGTTATTTTATGTACACTTCTTGCCTCAACAAGCGTCTCATATACTAACCCCGAAGAACACGATCATCTTGATAGTTTAGTAGAAAACACTCATCAACATTTTCGTAGAGCAACAAAATGGTCTCATGAATTTCTTTATTCAAATCAAGCATATAGACCACTTGTTGAACAATTTAAAAACCAGGTTGATGCATTTGATAAAGAAGTTGTAGCCTTGTTACACGTACGCTCTCATACAGAACGTGGTGAACTTACAGAAAAAGCTCAAAAAATTATTAATGCTTTGAAATCAATGATGAGCGATATGCAACGTGAACTATCTAGCCTTATTGGTTGCAAAAGCAGCTTAACTTTTATGTCTAAAATGAGAAATGCTCAAAGTGCTATGAGCTCTAAACTTGTTAACATAGAAAAAGAGATGGAAAGATTTAAACAAGCATGCGATAAGCACAAAGCGCACAAATTACGCTCAAGCATAGCTAGCTTAGAAAAAACTATTCATGAATTCAAAAAAAATAATGACAATGCAGCAAGCGCTCTTATATCTCGCATTTCTACCTTTATCAAATAAAGAATTCTGTCTTTAAAGGCTAGGGGAAATGGAGGTTTTTCATAGCCTTAAAAAAATATTAAAGAAAAACGCACTACCATACAATAGTGCGTTTTTCTTTTTAACACTCGTTAGGTTATAAGAGTGCATGTTACTTTTTACCAGCTGCTACCATTCTTTTAAATAACTGCACCATAGATTCTTTGATAGGTGGAATAGTGCTAACTGCACTCAACAATTTTGTTGTGTCTAGCTCATTATTTGAACGCTTAGACTTTAATATCAAATCCTGTTCTGCCACTGAAAAATTAGCATACGTAAAACTAGGATCAATATATTCCGTATACAAATCAAGAATCTCATTATGCGAAATAGTTCCCGGATTTACAAAGTTATAAATACCGGTAAGCCTATTTTTCATCATAATAACTGATGCGGGAAGCAAATCATATAACACCGACATAGAGTTAGGTACGTTAATTACCTTTTTATAGCCAATTATTTTAGTAATAAAGCTACGTTCATGCAGATCGTCAGAAATAGGCATGCGTAAGCGTAAGTTCAGTACATTCGGATAATCATGTAACAACTCATTCAACATGCTTTTAGTTTTTGAATAATAGGAACCATCAAAATTAGGCTTCTCTTCTTCTGTAAAGCCGATCCCACTATTCACTGAATGATGTTCATCGTACTCATAAATACAACCAGTACCAAAGTTGGTCATATGTATGTTGCGCATATAACAGATATCTGCCAGATTTAAAGCCCCAATAATATTGGCTCGCACTGTTTCTTGCTTATGATCTTCACACCAATCAACATTCGGCCTACCTGTTACCCCTGCCGCATTAACCACACAATCAGGGCTGGCTGCGTCTATCTCTTTTGCAACATCTTGACGATTTTCTAACCGCGATTGTGCTTTAATGACGGTATCACCATTCTGCTCTAATATAACGGTTAATTTGCTCCCTATCCAGCCTTTGGCGCCAAAAATAAGATACGTATCTGCCTGCACTATACTACCTAATAACATAATTAATGTTGCTATATTTAGCATAAATCTATTCATGTCATTTACCCTATATTCTTTTTTACGACTCTATGCTCTACAAACTCTATTGCCAATTACTCTGAAATCTGCATATTTCCCCACCACTTTTTATTGGCACGATGCCAATTAATCACCCCGTCTAAACAGTCAGCCAATACCCTTTTTGCCTTAAAGCCCAATAATCGCTCTGCTTTATCGGTGGAAGAAATGTGAGTACACACCTGCCCTGGACGATCGTCTTGATAGGTAAAATCAACATCAAATACATTAAAAGATTTTTTAATTAAAGTAGCTATTTCATGAACAGAAACGCTCACTCCAGTGCCAATATTAATAACCTGATTTTTAATGCTCTCAAAATCATCAATATGCAACGCTCTGTCTAACGCATCACAGGTATCAAGCACATGAACCCAGTCACGTTTTGCACTACCATCACCATGGATAGTCAACGGCAACCCTTTAAGCGCGTTTGTTATAAAGCGAGGTATCACTTTTTCTATATGCTGATTAGGGCCATAATTGTTAAATGGCCGTATAATAACGGCAGGAATATCATAGGTACACCAGAATGAGTAGACTAATCGATCTGCCCCAGTTTTGGCAGCTGCATAGGGTGAACGTGGGTTAAGAGGATGATCTTCTGTCATCGGTTCAGTTTCGGCCGTGCCATATACTTCTGATGTTGAAATATGTATAAAACGTTCCACGTTTTTATGCTTTAACAATGAGTTGAGCATCGTCAAAGTTCCCATAACATCAGTTTCAACAAACACATTTGCACTTTGTATGCTACGGGTAACATGACTTTCAGCCGCAAAATGAACCACAAAATCAGACTGTTTCATGCACTCATCAACCGCTTGTTGATTGGTAACCGTATCATGCACAAAAGCAAAACGGCCCGATTCCTGAATAGAATGGGGAATATTATCCATATTGCCCGCATAAGTAAGTGCATCAAGAACAATAAATGTATAGGTTGGATATTTTTCAAACATATAACGTAAAAAATTACTGCCAATAAATCCCGCCGCTCCCGTTAAAAAAAGGGTACGTTCTTTAGGTGTACTATTAAACGTCGGCACAGCTATAGTGGCATCAGCCACACTATGTATAAAAATAAAAAACAACACCAACATACATCGCTTAATTAACAACATCTCTTTATCCCCTTTTTTAAAGTTATTATATTTCCCTACTCAACACCATCCAACCCCATAGCCTTCCTCAACGGAAGCACAAATCGCTGTATAGTCAGATCTTGCTCTGCATTCATAAAATCAGCAACCGCTAATACATATTCTGTTGGCGTAATTGAATGTGCTTTTGCGGCTGTTATATACCATGATTCATCATCGCCAAGCATTAAATTTATTTTAAGATCTTCTGCCCGCGGAATCTTAATATCTTCTACCCATTTTTTATCTCTCGTCCAATAATGATTAACCCTTAATATCTCAGTTGTTAACGGCAAACATAAGTGACCTGAATGCCTCCTTTTATCAGCTGTAACCGCAAAAAAATCTGCCTTAAATTGAGTTGCCCCATGCGAATCAACCGCAATCACTTTTTCCGGCTGAACAATACTTTTTACATGTTTTCTTAAATGAGGAGTGATGGTAGCACGCATAGTTAATACTTCAACCATAAGCTTATTTTTTGGTATAATATCAACATCGGATGTGCCAAACATAACCCAATTGGCACATACAGCACCATACTCCTCATAATCTCTTAGAAACTCTCGCAAACTATTCTGCTTAACCGCAAATAAAAATTCATCTAAATCTAAAAATGCTACCCATTTAGCCTTACCTCGCACTTTATTTAAACAATGGTTAAATGCTGTTATTTGAGCATTAAGATCTTTATTAGTACAAGGCCACCGCATAAGACTTACTTGCCCAGCCTTTATATAAGGGTATAAAATTTCTTTATAATTATCGGTGCTATTATTGTCATACAAATAAAAATGCTCCACGCCGACGAGCTTATAAAATTCAAGCCACTCTTTTAAAAACCGACTCTCATTCTGAAATATGGCACATACTGCTAATTCATGCTTATATGCATATATAGTTGGTGCAATACAAAAAATCATCAATAAAAATAACTGCTTAAAACTAATCATCGACATCCTTTTTCTCTTGTTTTGCTTATTACATCATTCTTTTGATCATCCAACCCCATAGCCTTTCTCAACGGAAGCACAAATCGCTCTATAGTTAAATCTTTTTCTGCGTTCATAAAATCTGTAATGGCAATTGTCCATTGAGTAGGTGTTAATGAATGAGCTACCTGACGACTCAAATACCAACAATCATCATCTGAAACCATTAAATTTGTTTTAAGATCCTCTGCCCGAGGAATCTTAATTTCATATAACCACTTTTTATCTCGCGGCCAATAATGATTTATTCTTAATTTATCCACAAATAATGATGGTGAAAATGGCCCCCAAAAAGGCTCCTTATCCGGCGTAACTTGAAAATAATCATCAAAATACGCAATTGCTGAATGAGCTTTAAAAACTGCCAGCTTATCTGGTTGCACAATGCTTTTTACATGTTTATTGATCTGCTGGGCACGCTTGGTTAATACCTCTATCATTAACCTGTCTTGCGGAACCTCATCTACATCAGATGTCCCAAACATAACCCAATTAGCACAGACAGCACCAAATTTTTCATAGCCCTTTAAAAAATCACGCAAATTATCATGCTGCACTGCAAATAAAAATTCGTCTAAATCTAAAAATGCAAGCCATTTTACCTTGCCACGCACTTTACTTAAACAATGATTATAAGATGATAGCTGAGCACTGCAATGCTTATTGGAATAAGGCCATGGAATAAGGTCAACTTCGCCAGCTTTTATATAAGGATATAAAATCTCTCTATAATTATCGGTGCTATTATTGTCATACAAATAAAAATGCTGTACTCCGACCAACTTATAAAATTCAAGCCACTCTTTTAAAAACCGACTTTCATTCTGAAATATGGCACATACGGCTAATTCATGCTGATATGCAAACACACATGGCGTTATACAAAAAATAATCAACACAAAAAAACGCTTCAAACTAACCATCGACACTCCTTATCTTTTTTAACATTTCACTTTAACTCTTCTCTATTTTTTTGCTACATAGACTATGTAATATCATGTTTTACCCTTGATCCCCTTGGCATAAAATCAAGACACAATGCTTTTTGACCAATACTGGCATTAACATAACCAAATAAACGCTCAAAAACATGCTCATATCCAATAACTGTTCGGCCCTTTTCTAATAAAAAATACAAACGAGCCTTATCCCATTTTTGAATACAATTAATAAAGTCATGAGAAGCAATAAACATGGTACCACCACAAAAATCATACTGATTGTGTTTCGACAAGCAGAGCAAATCAAACAACTCCCTATTCTTTTCTATGAACAATCTGTCCTCGCGAGCAGGATCATCCATTATGTTTATTTTGCATGAATAGATAGAATCATATGTACGCAACACTTTATTAATCTTAATATTTAAAAAAGACAATAGGCATAATCGCCATGTTTGTCCAAATTGTTCTCCAAAAGGAGATAAGGGGCCCGATGGACCTTTCTTTGTATGAACCTTAACTACAAAATCGAATGGCTTATCTTCTTTTTTAAGTTCATCACACAATACAAAAAAACCACCAATATCCATACCTCTATTTTCTGAAAAAACTACCTGTATCTTTGCTTGATCTAATAAAAAAGCTTTTTGCAAGTAATGATACATGTTATATAAAATAGGTGAATAATCTGGGCTTACTATCAACTCCTTATGCTCTGCACCCAAAGTGGCTGCCTTATCCCGCAAAAAAGAAGCTGCGTCTGCAGCCTGTATACCGGTAGCTCCACTATAAAAACTAATTTCTTTTAAAATACGTGCATCAACCGGCACATTAATCTTTATGCGATACGTGTTAAGCGGATTGTTTTTAATAAAATAGTTAATCCTGCCAATCATTTCATCCATAATATCTAAATCATAGAGATGCAGTAAAATAACGATATCAAACTGCTTACAATAGGCTAATTTTTGCCATTTGCCATAGCGCTGATAATGATCATATGCAACATCCTCACTTTTAATCTCTATAAGCCCATTATGCTCAACATAATACTCCCAATCAAAATTGGTATTATCAATCTGCGTTTCTGACGTTTGCAACCCCTCTCTGCTGCCCTGTTTGGCAAAATGATCTAAAGCAGCACCAAACCCATAGCGGGGAATAGCTAAATTATGTTTTTCTATATAATACATACAATCAAAAGCGTTTATATGAGTCACCATACAACACACAAAAAAACCAACATATATACTTATTTTTTTCATAACCCTACCTACTCAATTTAATGTATGGAAAAAAAACTTATCTTTTAAAAATAAAGCACAAACTACCATAAAAAGTTATGCTATCTATATGCTCTTGATAGTAATTTTTAAAAAACAAACGATCAAACTTATTAAAATCTGCAAAGAATGTTTGCGTATCACCTTCAACAAAACCTTGCGCTCCCACAGCATTTATATCATGTACCAAGTTGCATAAAAAATTGATTGTTGAGTCTGCCGTGCCACCACCATAAACCGGCCAATACGAAGTATGTAAATCTTCTATAATATATACACCACCTTTTTTGAGCGTGGGAAATAAAACCTCAAAGCTATTTTTTTGTTGATCCATTGTATGTCCACCATCATCAATAATAATGTCATACTCTTGGCCAGCAGTCGCAACAAACTGTCTTAAACTTTCTTTATCTTCTTGATTAACTATATAGCCATCAATACGGCTGCTAAATGAGCGATTTTTACACAAAGCAACAGCTTGAGGATCAATATCAATAAAATGTAAACGTGTTTGAGCATTATCAAAGTATCTATCCCATAAAGCAATAGAAGCGCCTTTATAGATTCCTATTTCTAAAAACTTTATAGGTTTGTGGCGGATACCAGAAAAAAACTTATCATAAATAGCTGTATAAGCATGAAAAGCTGAGCTTTTATCGGTGCCTGTCTGTAATGCTAACTGATCTAAAGAAAGCTTTCTATCACCCCCGATACTCTCTAACTGCTGGGTAAAACAGAATAAACTAATCACTAACCCCAAAACTCTACCGACTGTTTTTTTTCTACTCTGCACTTGCAATACGTTCATACGACTACTCCTTTAAAAAAAATATAAAAACTCATATACTACATATCTGATAAAATATAATTCATAAAATTGCGCATACGGGCTTCTCTTTCTTGCACTTGCCATATTTTGTGATAACCAGAACTATTACTCAAATGAAAAAACGTATCCCCCAATAAAAACTCCGATTCACCGGGTATTTTTTTCAACAATATCTGCTGAATAATATCATCTCTAAACCCAAAATGGCGTAAAATACGTCCTGTATGAATACAAGACTCTTTTTCTATGCATTCTGGGCAATGTATATACAGTTTTCTATAAGGGGCATCATATAAATAATAGGGTCTCATCATAGTATCAAGTTTAAAACGGGTTTTTTGCTTAAAGAATAACTTTTTTACATCACTGTTTTTATGTAAGTAATGGTAAAAAGAACCGCCAGTATCCAACCATTCTTTATCTGCTGGCAGAAAGGACATAGTCTCTTTATTGGGCAAAGCATTCATTCTTAAAAAAAGCAACCCAGGCCACATGTAATCCATTGTGCCCCCTTGAGGCCCCATACGTAACCCTGCACAATCATAGCCAGCTAAAAAATCCGTTACGCAAAAATTTTTTATAGGAAACAGGTCTGAATCAATCAACACCACAATACCATCATAATCAAAGCCAACTGTTTTCATCATATACTCAATTGCTTGCCCATGCCGATACGAACCCCAAGAAAACACTGTGCCCACAATTCTATTTTCTTGAGGCACTCTTATACATGCTATATGCAATAAAGAGCATACCCTATCTATCTCATTTGCAATCTCAGCATCAAAAGCATCATTAAAAACAATAAACTCATACTCGTCTTTTAAAAACTTCTTAAACGCTTTGTCTTGGTAGGCTATAAATTCTGGATGATTTGATGTTGAGGTGATTATGCGAATTTTTTGTGACTGTTGCTGAACACAGAATACTGCTGTAGGCATACAATATGCTATCAAAATAATACATACTTTTACTATGCTGCACTTCATGCGTTCTCCTTTTTTTGTAGAATTACATGCTATGATTTAAATCTCATGCTATACTTTTTATATGTATATTCAAGTCAAACTTCTACACGGATATCAACAGCCACTGTGGTATCATATCCCCAGCGGTCTCACCGATTCTATTACCATTGATAGCATTGTCCAGGTGCCTTTGCGCAATCAAATAGTATCAGCTATTGTTATGTATATAACCCACCGCGCCCCAGCAGTGTCTTTTGCTATTAAAGAAATTAACAAACTTGAGCCGTTTCCTGCAGATGCCACCTATACTACTTTTATTAAAAAATTGGCCGCTTATCACCTCATTTCAGAGATGCACTTTTTAAAACGCATAGCCCACTTTTTACATAAAAAACCAAAAAATAATGCTGCCGCGCAACTGTTTAAAGCGTATGACAAGCACCCACCTATCAAACTGACAGATGAACAACGCATAGTAACCGATTTTTTAAAGCCACATATAAGCACGCCTGTCTATATGCCTACCGTATTACACGGGGTCACTGCATCAGGAAAAACAGAAGTCTATAAAGAATTAATGATGCATGCGTTTGCACACAATAAAACAACACTTCTGCTGTTACCTGAAGTTACCCTTGCACAAGCCTTTGAAAAGCGATTGCAGCATGAAATTGGCTCAATACTCCCTATTTGCGGTTTTCACTCAGGAAGCAGTTCAAAAGAAAAAAGTATGCTGTGGCAACGACTGCTCACCAAGCAACCTATGATTATTATCGGTGTGCACTTACCAATCTTGCTACCCATTGCGCATTTGGGATTAATTATTATTGATGAAGAACACGAAGTTGGCTACCAAGAAAAAAAACATCCTAAAATAAACACCAAAGATGCCGCTATTATGCGCGCTCACTGCGCCAACATTCCGCTCTTATTAGGATCGGCAACACCCTCTTTGGCTACCCTTTACAATGTTAAAAAACGTGGTTGGCACTTTTTTCAACTCAAAAATAGATTTGCTGGCGCTTTTCCCACCATGCACATGGTATCGCTTGCAGATAAAACTGATCGCAAATATTTTTGGATTAGTCAAAAACTATATACTGCCATTAAAGATAGAATCATAAAAAAAGAACAGATTATTATTTTCTTAAACAGGCGGGGTTTTAGCTTTTTTCTTCAATGCAAAAGCTGTAGCTTTATTTTTAACTGTGGCACCTGCTCAGTGAGTTTAACCTTACATAAAAATGATGTACTTACCTGCCACTACTGTGGGTATAGCATACCACAACCAACTAACTGCCCACAGTGCAAAAAAACTGATTTTCTAAAAAAAGGTATTGGTACACAACAAGTAGTTTCTATGTTGGAAAATGCATTCCCCTCTGCACGTATTGCTCGTGCTGATATGGATACCACCACTAAAAAAAAAGAGTGGCAACAAACTATGCGCGCATTTATGGATGGAGAGATTGATATTTTAGTTGGCACACAAACCATTACCAAAGGGTATGATTTTCCCAATGTAACATTGGTGGGTATTTTATGGGCTGATTTAAATCTACACTTTCCTCTCTTTAACGCTGCTGAAACTACACTGCAACAACTGGTGCAAGTTGCTGGCCGTGCTGGCCGACAACGTGCCCACAGCGAGGTTATTGTGCAAACAATGACCGATCACCCTATTTTTGATTACTTAAATGAGATAGATTATCTTTCATTTTATCACAATGAACTTGATAAAAGAGAAATGCTTGGTTACCCGCCAACCAAAAGACTAGTAGAGATAGAATTAAAATCTCCCAACGAAGTGGCTATAGAACAAGAGTCACATGATTTAGTGAGCGCACTGTGCGCTATGCAAAGTAAAAACGCAACAGATATACAGATTTTAGGGCCGGCCAAGCCGCCAGTGTATAAAATTAAAGATATTTATATGCGAAAAATCTATATCAAGGGTGAACATATGCATGAAATAATTGCACTGTTTAAAGCGGTTGATACACGGCGATACTCAAGCACTATTTACTTTGTGCCCAACCCGGTAACATAGATATATAACTACACAAAAAAATATTTGCGATAATGCTTAAGCTCTGCAATTGATTCTTTAATGTCATCGTGGGCACGGTGCGTATCACCCTTTTTGAATGTATTGTGCTTATCGGCAGGGTACCAACGCCCTATCGCGTCTTTAAAGCTACTTACATCGATAATGCGATAGTTTAAATAGTCAACAATTTCAGGCATATATTTAGCTAAAAAAATACGATCCTGCCACACAGAGTTACCACACAATACTCCTGTCTGCAGTTCACAATGAGTACGAATAAACTGCAACGTTTTAGCACACGCATGTTCTAAACTTGTTGTTGATTGACGAACAGCATTAACCAGACCTGATTTTGTATGCTGGTTTTGACACCATTCATTCATACCAACTAAATGCTTTTCTGATTGATGAATAACATACAAAGGCCCTTGGGCAACTATATTTAAGTTACCATCGGTTATGATTGATGCTACCTCTAAAATAACATCTTTAGATATGTCCAAACCGGTCATTTCAAGATCTATCCATACCAGTGGACCATTTTTTTTACGTTCTTGCATATTTTACTTTACCCCATACACACAAACAATTAATCTATTAAATATACAGTATGAATTTACAAAAAAAACGCAACTAATTTGTAGGGAATTATCGTGGTTAGGAAATTATCGTGGTGTTGAAAGTCCGTGTTGGCGTTATTATGGGTGGCAAATCAACTGAACATGAAGTTTCTTTTAACTCGGGCCGAACGGTATGCGACCACCTAGACACCGCAGCCTATGATATAATTCCCCTTTTCCAGACAAAATCTGGCTCTCTTTTTGTGCTCCCATGGCACTTTTTACATCGGGGCAAAACTACTGACTTTGCACATCGCCTTGCTGATGAAGCAGAAAGTATCTCGTGGGATGCACTTAAAAACATGATAGATTTTATGTTTATTGCTGTTCATGGACAATATGCAGAAGATGGCACCTTGCAAGGCATGCTTGAACTGCTCGGCATTCCCTATATGGGGTCAAAAGTTTTTGCAAGCGCACTTTCAATGGACAAAATTATGCAAAAAAAATTCTTAGCGCAACACAACATACAAACACCGCGCGATATATCATTAACACCTGAAGAGATACTTAATTTTGATACTATAAAAGAAACTGTATTTAATCGTCTAGCAGCCCTTAACATGCAACCCCCTTATATAGTTAAGCCATACAAAGAAGGCTCTAGCCTTGGTGTAACCATGGTGCCTGATCACGATTCACTGCATGGCGCACTTTTACATGCCTGCACCATCAATCAACACAAGCACCAAAACGTATTAATTGAAGAAAAAATCACCGGTATGGAATTTTCTTGCGTTACGCTGACAGATAATAATACTGGCCAGCTATTTGCTCTGCCTCCGACTGAGGTTATCCCAGAAAAAAACACGCATCTCTTTGATTATCAACAAAAATACATGCCCGGCCGCGCACATAAACGCACACCGCCACTATGCAGCAATGACATTATTGAAAAAATTAAAAGCACCTGTGTTGCCACTACGTATGCTCTTGGGTTAACCAACATGTCGCGCATAGACGGATTTGTAACTGAAGATAATCAGATAATTATTATAGACCCCAATTCACTTTCTGGCATGGATCCGGCAAGCTTTTTGTTTCGCGAAGCTGCAGAAATTAACATGAGCCACTCACGCGTCATTAATCATTTAATAGAAACAGAGCTTAAAAAATATCATATAGATAGTCCTCATTTATTACCAGCACACACCACCGTTATGAACACACCAAAAATTCGCGTTGCCGTTTTAATGGGAGGAGACTCAAATGAAAAAGAAATTTCATTAACTTCTGGCCGCAACATTACCTATAAACTATCTCCCCACAAATATCTGGCTATTCCTCTTTTTGTCACCGACTCTATGGAACTGTATCAGATTAATCAGTCTCTGTTGGTCCGCAATTCAACCAAAGAAATTCAGAGCTTAGTAACGCCTGAAAATAAAATAACCTGGAATGATTTACCATCTATTGCTGACTTTGTATTTATTGGTTTGCATGGAGGAAAAGGAGAAAATGGAACCGTTCAGGGTGCGCTTGAAATGCTTGGTATGCCCTATAACGGATCATCTGTGCTTGCCAGTAGCCTTTGCATGGATAAATACAAAACAGCGCAATTCTTACAGGCTCAAGGGTTTGATGTGCCCTGTGAACTATTAATTACCTATGACCAATGGATGGCCGATAAAGATAGCACCATTGCCATGATAGAACAGACCATACAGTACCCGTTAATTGTTAAACCATCTGATGATGGATGCAGCGTTATGGTTGAAAAAATTACCACACAAGACCATCTCATTGCTGCTATTGAAACGTTATTTTTAAATAATAAAAAAACTGCTTTAATTGAAGAATTTATTACTGGCATGGAACTGACCGTTGGCGTTATTGGCAACACCTCGCCACAGGCACTACCACCAAGTCAAACAGTGGTACAAAAAGATATTTTATCCATTGAAGAAAAGTTTTTACCAGGTGCTGGAGAAAATCAAACTCCCGCCCCACTCCCATCAGCTGCTCTTGTTTTGGTGCAAAAAGTTATGACCTCTGTGTATAGTGCTATCGGATGCAAAGGCTATGTACGCATAGATTGTTTTTATCAATCGGAGCAACAAAGCCCAACAGGAAAAGAGCGTGTTATTATTTTAGAAATAAATACGCTACCTGGTTTAACACCCGCTACCTGTATTTTCCATCAAGCCGCTGAAGTTGGCATTAGACCAATGGATTTTATTGATCAAATTATTGAACTTGGTTTTGAAAATCATCGCACAACACAACAAAATAAAGTAATACAAGATAGTATGTCATATTAAAAAACAGCAATAATCTTATATCAAAATACCATGCTTATGAAGAAAACTTTACTTCTCTATATCGCAATCCACCACATATATACCATACATCCCCTGGCTGCCTTAGATCTTCAGGAATGGGACGCTCCTGCACTCGTTGTTCTTCTAAATTAAAGATAGCTTTTTTTGCGGAGGGTAAGGGCTTTAAAGAATCTTTTTTTTTTTGCACAGAATCACCTGTTGATTTACTATGCTCGTTCATAGCATATATATCAAAAAACCCTCCAGAAAAAATTGTTACTATAATGGCAATAACAATTTTTCTAACAGCTTTCATCTTTATTATTCCTAAGTTTTGTTTACATAAAATAGATCATATATTATAAATTATAAGCAATTTTTATAAACAATCACAATATAAAAATAACTAATAAGTGCTGCCAAGCTATTGCTTAAAAGTGCTACTAATAATAAACGCATTTTAGGTGCATCACACAAACGATGCAATCCATAAAAAAATATGCTGTGAAAAATAGTATAGATAGCTGCCAGATACATATTTGCTACAAATGGCCCTGTTGTGACTTGGTATTCATGGGGCACATACCACCACTGTAAAAGATACATAAAAAAACCTGCAATCAGGGCTGAGTACAGTAAAAATGAAAAAAGATTCACCAGCACTGCAAGAACGCAAGAGCGCAGCATTGTTAATGACATAATACGACATAATAAAAACCAACTAGTAAAAACACCTACTATCAAATATGACCATGCAAATGTCATACTCCATAACCACTCTGATATTAAAAAATCGCCTAATCCATTCAGTATAAACATGCTACCACTCCTGCTTATGTATGTAATTAACTGTACTTTTACGATACAAAAAAAGTACACATCAAACAAGTGACAATTTACGCACCATGCTTTTGCAGCAAAAGCTGAGCTTGATTGCATTTTTCTATCAACAATTCTGTTCTTGCTTTATCGCATGAGGGAGATTTTAATTGTTCACGCAAATATAATAGCTCTTTTTTAACACTACCAAGTGCAGTTATGGGCTCATAATTAAAGGGCACCTTAATTAATTGACAATCATCTGCCGATGGCGTTTTAAACGTTCTTATATCTGGAGATTCATAATCTACCATTATTTTTAATATATTAGGGTCAAAATAAACACCAGACACACAAAATCCTTCTTTAGCCTGACGCACTATGCTCTGCTTATATATGCGTTCTTGTTCTAAAAAAAAAGCTAAAACAGCACAGCTGCCACTTCGAGCTGCAACATGCACCGGTGATTCGCCTGGTGTCACAACATCATAGCCCTTCATGGCGCGCAGATATATAGTAGCTCCATACCGACATAAAATCTGAGCAAGATTTACATTGTCTATAGAAGCTATACGATGGAGCACTGCTTGCTCAGAAGCTATATAATCTTGCAAGAACAGCTGTTGCCTATGTATGACTTGAGAAAGAGTAAACTGATTTGGATTTGCATTATTTTTTAATAACAGTTCAACCATAACAGCATTATTGCAGCGTATAGCTTCATTAAGAGGACTGATAGAATAGCGCCCCATATCCCATAAAGCTATGGCTTCTGCATTAATGTCAGCATTACTATCAATCAATTGCTGTACCCTTAATGCATTTTTACCTCCCACCTCAATCAATAGTTGATTGTTTTTATCTTCCTGAGTTGATTCGCCAGCGGCTGAAAGCTTTACTATTATGCAAACAAACCACACAAATAATAGATATTTTTTCATTAACACTACCCAATATTACAACAAAACTATGATTTATATATGAAAATAAGTATAGCATAATTCCATGATTTCATGTAATAAGTAGCCAATATATTACTTTTTATAGTAACCTTTCTCTATGAATGGCAAAAATACACTTCACCACGAACAAGATTACAATAGAGTCAATTATCTTTACTTAAAACTTTAACTATTAGATATATTATGGATAAAAGATACGATCATTTACTGAGTGAACAAAAGAGTCAGCATTACTGGAACATGCACAAGACCTATAGTTGTGAAAATAATACTGGGCCACTGTATAGCATTGATACACCACCACCAACGGTTTCAGGATCTTTACACATAGGCCATATTTTTTCTTATACACAAACTGATATTGTTGCTCGCTATAAACGGATGAGTGGCTTTTCTGTTTTTTATCCGTTTGGCTTTGACGATAATGGGCTCCCCACTGAACGGTATGTTGAAAAAAAACGAAATATCAAAGGGTACCAACTACCTCGATCTGAATTTATACACATATGCCTTGAAGAAAGTGCGTTAGCTGCTCAAGAATTTAAACATCTGTGGCAACGAATGGGCATCTCTGCCGATTGGTCAAAAACGTATTCAACCATATCAGCCCAATCGCGAAAAATCACCCAAGCATCTTTTATCGAGTTGTACAAAAAGGGACTTATATATCGCAAAAATGAACCTGCTCTGTACTGTGCTACATGCTGCACTTCAGTAGCGCAAGCAGAACTTGATGATAAAGAAGTACCCTCATTTTTTAACGATATTGCCTTTAAAGATCAGTATGGCACGAATCTAGTTGTTGGCACTACACGTCCTGAATTGCTCCCTTCTTGCGTTGCTCTGCTCTTTAATCCCCAAGATGATCGGTATGCTCATTTGAAGGGACAAGAAGCAACAGTTCCTCTATTCAATTATAATGTACCTATTATAGCAGATGAACTGGTTGAAATAGAAAAAGGAACAGGCCTTGTGATGTGCTGTACCTTTGGAGACAAAAAAGATATTGAATGGTTTAAAAAGCATAATCTACCTTATCGCCAATCAATAGATTTAACGGGCAAATGGGGCAAAGATACCGGTGTACTTGCAGGGCTAAAAGTCCATGAAGCTCGCAAATGCATTATACAAGAACTTAAAGATATCAATGCCCTTATGCGTCAAAAAGAAATAGTTCATTCGGTCAACATTCATGAGCGTTGCAAAAAAGAGATTGAATTCATGCTTCTTTCGCAATGGTTTGTTAACGTTTTAGCATTAAAAAAAGAGTTTATAGATAAAGCAGATGAAATAGAATGGCACCCTGCATTTATGAAATCACGCTATGTCAATTGGGTAGAAAATATCGGATGGGATTGGTGTATTTCACGACAACGTTTTTATGGCATTTCTTTTCCTTCATGGCATTGTGCTAACTGCAAAGCAATTATTCTTGCTGACATTGATCAGCTTCCCATAGATCCACAAGAATCTGCCTATAATGGAGTGTGCCCAGACTGTAAAGGAAGCAACATTACTCCTGACACAGATGTGATGGATACCTGGAATACTTCATCATTAACCCCTTATATTTGCGCAAATCTTTATAGCGGCAAAGATGAATTACCGTGGCAAGTTGGTGATTTTATCCCTATGAGTATGCGTCCGCAAGCACATGACATCATTAGAACATGGGCATTTTACACCCTCGCTAAAACAACTATGCACCAAAATAGTATTCCGTGGCGGGACATTGTAATTTCAGGCCATGTGCTCAGTGATGAAAAAGAAAAACTTTCTAAATCAAAAGAACATAAAGCCCTTGCACCAGAAAGCTTATTGAGTCGCTACCCAGCTGATGTAATTCGCTATTGGACAGCATCTGGTAGCCTTGGACAAGATGTTGCTTTTTCAGAAAATCAACTCAAAATTGGCTTACGTCTGGTTACAAAATTATGGAATGCGTTTCTATTTATCAAAGAACATATTCAGACTGTTGATGATCTTACTATTCCGGCACATTTGGGTACATTAAATGAATGGCTTTTGCATACCGCTACAAGTACCTATGCTGATTATCAAAAATACCAAGAACAGTATGAGTTTGGTTTAGCGCTTAATCAGATAGAACAGTTTTTCTGGCAATCATTTTGCGATAATTATATAGAGCTGGTAAAGCATCAATTGTTTAACCCTGCGTTTTACACAGAGCAACAGGTAAAAGCAACCCGTTGGACACTTCACCAAATAGGATTACGTATCTTACAAATGTATGCTCCCTATGTGCCCCACATAACTGAAGCTATTTATACCGAGCTCTACAAAAATCAGATAAAAGTTGATTCTATACACCAAACACGCTTTAGCGAATATCAAAAAGCATTTGTGTATTCTGATAGTTTACATCTTGCCCAACAGATTATGAATCTTGCAGCACAAGTACGTAAAATAAAAACAGAACATCAACTGTCTTTAAAGACAGAACTCGACTCTTTAAAAGTGTATAGTACTGATGCGGTGTTACTAGAACTACTCCCTTTAAGTGAAAATCTTATTCGGGGCGTTACCCACGCTACCGACATACTGTATATCCAAGGGCACTCAGATACACAAGGATTACAAAACAGTGATAGCCTATGGCATGCAACCTTGAATCTTGATAACAAGAAAGAATAGTTTTACATGGTAACTATAGAAAACAGACAAGATAAAGTTAAAATAAATATAGCACAGCTACGCAAAGATGCTCGCCAAGTACTCAAATTGCTTGATTATGCTAACTATGATTTGGGAATTTGTCTCATCGACAATGTAGCTATGCAAGAATACAACAATACCTATCGCCATAAAAATGTTCCCACAGATGTGTTATCATTTCCCTTTCATGAGTTAAAACCAGGCGAACGTATTGTACCAAAAACTGATGATGATAAAAATCTTGGGGACTTGCTTATGTCCCTTGAATTTGTGCAAGAACATTATCCAGAAAATTGTTATGCGCGAGTACAAAAGTTACTGGTGCATGGAGTATGCCACTTGCTTGGCCATGATCATGACACAGATGAAACTGATGAAATTATGCACGAATTAGAAGCAACATTGTTAGCAAAAATCAGTTCGCAAGAATAAATTGTATACTTAGAAATAGATAAAGAGGGCTGCTTATTTATAGCAGCCCTCTTTATCTATTAGATTTTTAATAATGGACTTTAGCTTTGCACAACCTTATTTGCACCTGCTACTATAGAGCAGTACTTTTTATGCTCTGGCCAATCAACTTTCTGGCATTTTTCTGAGCAATAATAAGTAGCCTCACAGTTGCCACATTTTTTTAACTTTTTTGCCTCTTCACACAAAAAACAGACTAGCTGCAGATCTGAACTTTTTTTTATCAGCTTTACTGCATTTTTTGGTGTAAAGTCTTTACCCTGCTTTTCAAGAATGGCTCTAGTTATAATCGTAACTATACCTTGATTCCCTCCCGAAACAGCACGATCCATTACAGAACTCCCATCAAGACCACCTTTAGCCCTAACGTTTGCTTTTGCTTCAATAAGCAATTGCACTATATCTACGCAATTCGCCACTACAGCCTCCATCAATGGCGTAACGCCCTCAGGAATAGACCTCTTGTTAATATCTGCACCACTTGCAATTAAAAACTGTGCTGCAACTTGTTTATTATCAACAATACATGCTGACAATAAGCAACGCTGCCCGCCACCAACTTCTTCTACCATAGCATTTAATAGCAATGGTCTAAACAGTTCATTGTGGTCTAAAATGAACCCAGGTAGTTCATTATTTTCACTAAAAATGGCTTGACCAAACACCTGACGCGTTTGTTCAAATGCTTCTTTTTGTTTTTTATTTAATAATGAAAATGAATTGGCTGAACTCTCAGCGGCACAAAAAAGATTACCCGAGCTCAAAAAAGCTACACACAAGAATAGCATTGCGCTAACTTTGTTATTTTGCATAATGCTATACGCTCCACTTATATTTAATTCTATATAGACTTATTTTACCTGCATTTACTATTGCTATTAATCAACAGCACTACAGCCCACATTCTCACGAGCTTTACACACCTGTTTATGTTCTGGCCAGTGGGCTACCTGACAATCCCTTGAGCAATAGAATGCATTTTGACATGTACCACACTTGCGAAACCTACCTTCTTCTTTTTTTTCAGGCTTTTTACAAGATAGACAAACTAAAATAGCACACGCTGATTGATCAGGCCATTCTATGCCAGGTAAAGAATGTACATAATCGTTCATACTATTTATTCTATCGCGAAAGCTTCCATCCCGACTACTTTCCCCTACTTGCTTGACAATTGCATCCATAACCTCTTTACAACCATAACTAAGGGCATAGTGATATGCGCTGAGAGGTTCTTTAGTTTTTGTTGTTAACGTAACATTTGCTCCGGCCTCAATAATCTGTAAAGCGACTTGTGTATCCTGAGCCTCTAAAGCAAACATAAGAGCTGTCATGCCATCTGTGCATTGAATATCAATACCGGCTGCCTCTTTATGTTTTATTAAAAAGGCAATAGATTTATCTAAATCTTTTTTTACCTTAGGCAATGGTGGAGCTGACTTATTATGCTTTCTAGCAATACACTCCATTAACAGAGTTACTGGAGATTGAGCATCCTCAAATTGAAGAAGATTGCCCATAAAAAATGATGCTGGTAAAGAATTACTTTTAATCTTGTTTTCTGCGCCCTTAACATTACCTACAAAAAGACATTCAACAAATTCTTGCCTTCTGATTCTATCTCTTTGTGTAACTACCAGGGGTCTATTCTGACTTTTTTCTTGCGCACAAAAAAGATTACCTGAGCTCAAAAAAGCTACAGTCAAAAAGAGTATTCCACTGATTTTGTTATTTTTCATGATTCTATACTCCGGACTTATATTTAATCTTATATTTACTTATTTTGACGTGTGCCTATTTTACGTGAGCCCATTATTACTATTAATCAACAGCCGGCAACTTGTTTTTCTTTTTTTTCTTTCCTACTCCCGACTGCTGAACTTCAGGAGTTTGCTCTTTCTGCTCTAATCCTAACTCCTGAACTTCAGGAACTTTACACACCTGCTTGTGTTGTAGCCAATCAGATGCCTGACAATTTCTTGAGCAATAATAAACATTAAGACATCTGGCACACTTTTGCAAACTAGGCTCATAATCACCCTTAACTTTTGCACATTTAACACAAAAAATATCTTTAGGGTTACGAAAAACAAGCTGAAAATCCGGAACAGTGCCTTCTTCATTTGCTTTGCATATATCCTGACATACTTCTTTATGAGCTGGCCAGCCTTGTGTCTGACATTCTGACGAGCAATAATAAACACTATTACACGCCCCACATTTTCGCAATAAATGACCATCTTCGCTCTGAGATTTTCGGCATACAACGCAACAAAATGACACTCCTTCTTTTTTAGAAGCTTTTACCATATGATGTAAAGTTGGCGTCTTACCTTTCAGCACATTTTTACGCGCCATTATCATCTTATAAATAGCTTGATGCTCTTTTTGCTCTAGTGCGCTACCCTTGTATTTACCATTTTGAGACACACGACCTAATGCACTATGGCCTTTATTATCGTTAAAATCTACCCCTGCATTAGCATTAATTAACAATTCTACCATACCAGCATCATTCAAATTTGTTGCTAGCATTAATGCTGTTCTTTCTTCGCTATCTCTGGCATCTACATCTGCTTTAGCAGCAATCAACATCGACGCAATAGCTGGATTTTTTTTATAAACTATTGCCGCACCCATTAAAGGAGAATATTGTTCTGGCATACATTGTTTATTAAGATCTGCTTTATGTTTTATCAAAAATCGAACTGATTCTGTTTGGCCACGACGCACGCACTCACCTAAAAGACTATTTTTATATCCCTCAACATCTTTAACCTCAGAATCAACCAATAGTTGTTTTATACTTTGATTTTTTTGGTTTTGTGCTATCTTTTCGGCTGCAGGAATATCTCCTTGCAAAATAGATCTATGAAACAAAGCAAGATCTGAATTAAGCTGTTTAATCTCTTTCCTACTTAAATTATGAGCTGTTGCAGGCACACCCTCAGCGGCACAAAAAAGACTGTCTGAACTCAAAAACGCTATACCCAATAACAGGATTGCACTGATTGTTTTATTTTTCATGATTCTATCCCCCCCCCCTACTTATATTTAATCTTATATTTACTTATTTGACGTGTGCCTATTTTACGTGAGCCCATTATTACTATTAATCAACAAACGGTAATTTGTTTTTCTTTTTTTTCTTTCCTACTGACGACTGCTGAACTTCAGGAGTTTGCTCTTTCTGCTCTAATCCTGACTCTTGAACTTCAGGAGCTTTACACACCTGCTTGTGTTGTGGCCAATGAGCTACCTGACAATCCCTTGAGCAATAATAAACAGATTCGCATTTACTGCATTTTTTAAATTTATTTTCTGGTGATTCTTCTAACTCTAAACACTTACTGCACTTAACTTTTAATGGCTGCGTAACCTCAACTCCATTCAATGAGCCCAGGTATTCATTAAGTTTTCTCGCCTTTCTATGGACCCCTCCCGGCAAACTTGCGTGAATTTTGCTCAGAATAAGTTCCCCCAATTCTCTATGTTCCGGCTTACAAGTAAGTTCCAAAGCAGTTAAATGCGCGTCTGTTGTTTCAATACGAAGATCAGCTCCTTTTTCAATAAGTTCTTTGGCCATAGCTGACTGATTTGCCATAATGGCTATCATCAAAGGAGTATGCCCTTTAGGTTCAGATTGAGCATCAATAGCAGCACCACTGTTTATTAAAAATTCGAACAGACCTGGCTGGTCTTTTAAAATACTTATCATAAGCGGAGAATAGCTTTCCCCCATGTCATTCGGCAAAAATTTATTAACCAATGATTGCTTTATAGCTGGATTACTAAACTCTATTTTCTTAGCTTTACGAACCCCTCGAGAGCTACCGTCCAGAATAGCGCCCATAAACTCTTCTCCCTTTTTTTGATCACGCAAAGAAATTTCTATGCCTACAAGTGCAGAATCTGCCCGTTCAGCGGCACAAAAAAGATTGCCTGAACTCAAAAACGCTCCACACACTAATAATAGTGCGCTGACTTTGTTATTTTTCATAACAACCTCCATTAAATAGTTTTCATTATTAAGATATTTCAATATCTTAATAAGTATATACTAAATAAAACAAATATCAACGATCAATTCTAACTGTAATTTTAATTAAGCCGATGCTAGCCTCAGATACACAATTAAATACGATCAACATTGATTATTTATCGACCGCGGCCACCTCTACCTCCATAGCCACCACCGGAGCTGCGTGAAGAACTAGCAGTTGATCGTGAGCCGCTAGACAATGATCCGCCCGAATACCCTGTACGCAGACCTGAATATCTTTGGTGCGATTGCCACCCTTCAATCAAAATACTGACATACACAAGCAAGGCCAATAACCCTATCAATCCGCCAACCAACACCCAATATTTATTTATATAAAAAAAAGAATTCTTTTTTATTGTATGCCACTCATCGAACGACCATCCTTTTCTCTCTTGATTAATTACTTGTATGGGCTCATTAGCATACCCCTTAGGCCAGGTGATAAAGATGGTTAATCCCTCATAGGGAGCTAGCAAGCCTGTAGTAGAAAAAAACAGTGAGCCATCATCTTTTTTATAGCTTATATACTTTTTATCCCTCGCCCCTAATGGCCCGGTATAAGCATCAATGTGCACTGAATCAGCCGGAACTGATCTGGGTAAAAAAACTGTTGCTGATGCATTAACAATAGGCAATTGCCACGCAGTACCAGTTACGTTCCAATAAAGTTCATCCTGATTAACACAAAAACCAATCACCCCTCGCGCTACATAGCTAATCGTGTACACATGTTCCCCATTACCTATCAGCGCGTTATCACCAATTTCTATATCTTTACCATAGCGCGTACTAACAAATTTGTGGGTAACATCTTTGCCATCTTTAAGAACTTTTTTAATAGAAAAACTAATACTGTCTTTATTGCTATAACGGTCTTGATCTTGCGTAGAAAGCTCTCTGACAATACCCCTTTTGACCTGTTTACCTTCACTCCACACGGTAATTGTCTCTACAACTTCAACTAATGCATCACTGTTAATAGTGATATCTGCGTGAAAATGGGTTACTTGGTCACCTCTATTTTTAACAATACTGTTCATAAGTCCCTCCATCTAACTATTTAACTATCTAACTATCTAACTATCGCGATTACATTACTTTCAGACACTTTAAACAACTCTTAGCACACCATCATGAATTTCATACTGCATATCCATGGCACGTGCTAAATATGCATCATGAGTACTCACAATAATCCCCATACCCCACTGCTCTCGACACACAAGTAGCAGATTAACTATTTCTTTTGCTGTTTTGCAATCAAGACTCCCTGTTGGTTCGTCGGCAAGTAAAAAGGTTGGCTTATTAAAAAGTGCGCGTGCTAAGGCTACCCGTTGCTGCTGGCCACCAGAAAGAGAAGATGGCTTGCTGTGCATTTTATGATCCAAGCCAAACAAGCATAACAGTTGTAAAGCTTCCTCAATACACCATCGCTTATCTTTACCAATAACTAAACCTGGCACTATAATATTTTCTATGACAGACAACTCTGAAATAAGATATGGTTGCTGAAAAAGCAATCCTATAGACCTACTTAAAAACTGTGTACGCCTTGATGGAGAGTAGGAAAAAATATTTTTTTTATTAAAGCAGACTTCTCCGCTGCTGGGGGTTTCAATGCCTGCTAATATATGAATACATGTTGATTTACCCGTTCCTGAGACACCAGTTAACGCATATGTGTTGCCTTGTATAAACTGAATAGTTATATCCCGCAAAACAGTAGTTTTAATAGATCCATGAATAAAAAACTTTTGAATACTGCCCATAGATAGCTCTGCAAGGCTCATTACTATCTCCTTTTGTAAAATTTAAAATAGTTCTCTTTTAAAGCAACATATATACAACCTAAAAGAATATCACAATAGCCTGAGTAAAAGAATTTTCCCCCAAAATCAAGACAGTTGTTGTTTTGACTTTACCCATTTCTCTAAACTGAAAACTAAGAAAGAGTAGTGCGGTGCTTGACTATGGGTCTCAAAAACAGGGGGGGCGGGACATGAAGACATTATTGCACAAAAAACAGGAAACCATACCGGATATACTATCTATTATACCAACTATGGATGTAGTAGTTTTTCCGCTCATGATAGTTCCTTTATTGGTTCTAGATGAAAAAATAATTAACGGAATCAATGAATCACTTGAAACCTCAAAAAAAGTGTTGCTTTTAGCTGCACGAAATCAGGTTGATCATCAAGGCGCAATTGGCACCAATGATTTATATGAAGTGGGAACCATTGCAACTATTATGCGCTTAATTAAAATACCTGAAGGGGGAGTAAAAATATTAGTACAAGGCTTATGTCGAGCTCGCGTATCAAACATTAGCACTGAAGGAAGCGGCCTTCATGCTACCATTGAGCCGATTGCGTTAACCGATGATAATGAGATTGAAGTACTTGCACAGATAAAAAACATTAAAGCAATCGCTGAAAAAATGGCCATAGCCAGCAATAGGTTTAGCCCTGATTTTCATATCATTCTTTCAAAAATACAAGATGCTGATAAAATAGCTGATTTTATTTTATCACATCTTAATTTAACCGTAGAACAAGCACAAAGCATGCTTGAACTAACAGAAAAAAAAGATTTTTTACAGATGATTTACTCTCATCTCAACAGAGAAATAGAAGTCGCTGAAGTGCAAGAAAAAATTAGAAACAATGCACGCGAATCAATGAACAAATCACAAAAAGAGTTTTATCTTCGGGAGCAACTCAAAGCGATCAAGCAAGAACTCGGCGAAGATGATGTTGAAGACATAGAAGAAATGCGCAAAAAGCTAACTACTCTTGCTGTTGCTGAAAGCGTTAAACAAGAAATTGCACGCCAAATTGACCGCCTGGAACGCACAGCTCCTGATTCTCTTGAAGCAACAGTAACGCGCAACTATTTAGAATGGGTTTTTGCCTTGCCGTGGGGACAAATGACCGATGAAAATCTTGACATTAAGCATGCTCAACAAGTGCTTGATGAAGATCATTTTGGGCTTAAAGATATTAAAGATCGTATTCTTGATTTTATCTCAATACGTAATCTTAAAAAGGGAGGCTATGCTCCTATTTTATGCCTTGTTGGCCCACCCGGAACCGGTAAAACGTCACTGGGTAAATCAATAGCAAAAAGCTTAAATAGAAAATATGCTCGCATATCTCTTGGTGGCGTAAAAGATGAATCTGAAATCCGCGGACATCGCAGAACCTATGTTGGTTCAATGCCAGGAAGGTTTATTCAGGCAATGCGCAAAGCAGGAAGCTGTAACCCCATCATTGTTATTGATGAGCTTGATAAAATAGGTTCAGATTTTCGCGGAGATCCTTCGGCAGCGATGTTAGAAGTTCTTGATCCTCAACAGAATAAAACCTTTTATGATAATTATCTTGGTATACCTTTTGATCTTTCGCAGGTAATGTTTATTGCAACAGCCAATACACTTAATACTATTTCTGATCCTCTACGCGATCGTATGGAAATCATTGAACTTTCAGGGTATATGCTTGAAGAAAAAGTAAGTATTGCTAAAAAACACTTAGTCAACAAAGCAATCACCAATGCTGGCCTAGATGGCCATAATTTTAGTATCAGCGATGAAGTCATTAAAGATATTATTTCTCAATATACGCGTGAATCTGGCGTGCGCCAACTTGAACGCTTTATTGGTAAA
Organism: Candidatus Babelota bacterium; assembly: GCA_026388985.1. Classification (GTDB taxonomy): domain Bacteria; phylum Babelota; class Babeliae; order Babelales; family Vermiphilaceae; genus JAPLIS01. Next base: position 26,349 of record JAPLIS010000021.1, read on the forward strand.
TTATGCTCAAAAGCAGCGCGTATGTTAGTTGAAAAAAACACCCTGATTGCCGTGACCAATAAAAATATTGATACCTATCTGGGTCCACGTAAATTCTTAGAAGATGAAACTGATCATAAAAATCAAATTGGCATATCTAATGGATTAGCATGGACAAGTTATGGCGGAGAAATGATTAAAATTGAAGCCGCACTTATGCCAGGCAAAGGCAAATTGATGCTTACTGGGCAACTAGGGGATGTTATGAAAGAATCAGCGCAAGCTGCGGTAAGTTATGCCCGAATGCATGCTAAAACATTTGGCATCAGCAATAGCGCTTTTACGACTCATGATTTACATATTCATATTCCAGCTGGCGCCACACCAAAAGATGGTCCATCAGCAGGCATTACTATGTTAACGGCAATTCTTTCAGCCTTTACCAAGCGCCCTATAAATGCGCAATATGCTATGACAGGAGAATTAAATTTACGAGGAGAAGTGATGCCTATTGGTGGCGTAAAAGAAAAAATATTAGCGGCTAAACGAAACAATATGCAGCATGTAATCTTACCCCACAAAAATAGAAATGACTTAATAGGCATTGAAGATGTCACTAAAGATATCAATATTGTATGGGTTGATCACGCTGATCAAGTGCTTGAACAAGTGCTCCTTGCTCAAAGCAACAAAGTTATCAAGCAAAAGTAGTTGGTTATAGGGGAAATGGTAGGCGTATAAACAAAGGATAAACAATGAACAACATGTATTTTATAAAAATTGGATGCATCGCTAGTGGCATTATAGTAACACGATTTTCAAATTCAGTCCCTGCTTTTTTAGGACTCATATTTAACATACTATCAATTGGCTTATTTTTATTTCCCATCATACAGGAACTATATGAGCAGCAGGTAACCGAGCCAGAATATTTTAATAAAAAACCATTATGGCAATTACCGCTTGTAACCGCGTGCAGCTTTTTTCTTCTTATCTGCATTCAATGGCTACAAGGCAAACCCTCTTTACTCTCAAATGGGTACGATGTGCTTGGCACTCTTAATATGGCAGTTATTTTAACCTTTTTATTTTATGCATATCAAACATACATAAGACCAAAACTTACCTCTCTGATGCAAAAAAAAGAGCAGGAATGAAAAAAATAATGACCATCGGTAGCGCGATGCGTGATATGTTTTTGGATAATACACAAGCTCAAGCTATGTATTTAAACACTAATCAAAAAAAGCAATCATTCATTGTTCTACAAGAAGGAAAAAAAATTGAAGTTAATGGGCTATCCTATCACATCGGAGGCGGCGCTATTAATAGCGCTGCCTCTTTTGCATTAATAGGTCATCCAGTTGAAAGCTTTTTTAAAGTAGGATGCGATCAAGAAGGAGACTTTGTATGTGCCCAGATGACAAAAAGAGGAGTGATTACCGATACTGCTATTCATGACCCAAATGAGCGCACAGGCACATCAATCATTATTCCCTGCCCTTCAGGAGATCGAGCGATTTTTGTACACCGTGGTGCAAATAAAACCCTTTCTCAACCAGAAATACCCCTTAATCGTATTGCCTCCTGCGAACAACTGTATATTACTTCACTCAGCAATCAAGCATCACAGACGCTCCCGTTTATTGTAAAAGAAGCAAAAAAACACAACATTCAGATTGCTGTAAACCCGGGAACCAGTCAATTAACAACTAATGTACATACATTAGAACTTTCGTTACCATACATTGATATCTTTATTCTCAATAGCTATGAAGCAACATTATTAATGAATGCATTGGTATACACAAAAATACAAAAACAGTATGCGTCAATCAAAAATAATGCTTTGCCTGAACTGTTAAAGGGCCCAATAGGATTTGAAGCTGTATGTTTTACTTTACGCTATTTTTTTACAGAAATTATAAGCCGTGGACCAAAAATAGTTATTGTTACTAATGGAGCAGAAGGGGTATATGCAGCAGATAATGCCACCATCTATTTTCATCCCAGCATCAAAACTCATACTATAAGTACCCTAGGCGCTGGTGATGCCTTTGGCTCCACATTTGTTTCTTATATTACGCAAGGAAAGTCGATTGCTGATGCTTTACGAGCAGGAGCAATCAATGCGGCATCGGTACTTGGATCTGTAGGGGCGCAGGAAGGCTTACTCACACTCGATCAACTTACAGAACGTATTTCAGCTTTAGATCTCTCTTTATTGCAACAATTTAATTTAAAAAATTAAATAATTGATAAGGGTACCTATGATACATCTAAACATGTTATTATTGCACATATTATTATGTATATCAGCCTGTATCCCAACAGCATGCTGGAGTATGCATAAACTATGCAACCTGGGCAACCTTAACCGCAAGGGCAATGCCCAGAAACTTCCCAGCGTTGATCCTATTTTGGCTGCATGTCTTGAAATCAATCGGTTAGAAAAGTACTACACTCAGCCATTTATTATTGATGGCAACTTAACCCCGGTAACTTCATTTTTTAATCATGAAGATGACCCACAAGCAATCACACTCAGCTTAAGTAGAACTCGAAATAAATGTAGAACATTGCCTCCAGGCCTTGACTTGCGACCCCTAGAATTACATTTGTGCAGAAAAGCGCTTGCATCACAACCATATTACATAAAAAATAGAGTTTTGCTAGGATTAGCGGCAGGAACTGCTATGGGAATTACTGCAGCCGTGGCTTTTTATGAAACTCGAAAACAGGCTAAATAATAGATTCGAACAATCAACTCTACATAAGTATGTCTACATTGGTATCTGTTGAAAACAAAATGGCTTCTTGATAAGAGTGTTTGCTTATGGCTTTTCTTAGCCGCACAACCTTGATTTTTCGTTTTAATAATATGCTGTATGCCACACAGCTTTGCAATACAATGCTTTCATCGCCAACTTTAACAATAGTAGAATCTTTAAAGTCTTCATCTTTTAGCTTACTGTTATCGATCATTTTCTTTCTTCCACGCGACTTATGAGGGCCCTCATAAATACGTGAAAGCCGTGCATCTTTGCGTAGCTTACTTATGACATGCAATCCTAAAGCAAAGACTCCATAACATATTTATTTTTGCAAAAAAAGCATCAGCAACCATGTATTTTACCCCCAAGATGCAATATATTTGAGGCCGCATTTTTAAGGTGCCTCAAATAGAAATCTATTCTAGCCTCATCGCCTTTTTTAATTTTTTTGCGCTCAGATTTTGACAGTTGCTTTTTATTAATTAATTTGATTTTTTTCAATGCTTGCTCTAATATCTTCTACAAATTGTTCACAGTATTGTTATTAAAAAACTTAAACTATCTCATGCAGAAATCAGCTTCTAACTATGTAGGAAACTAAAATTATGCTTATACATCGATTTTTACCACTCATCATTCTCTCACTACTGATTAATAATCAATCTTATGCCATGCTCCGTTCTGTTGCTCAATCGCGCGCCACACCTCGTACATTATATAATACCATCGCCTCGTATCCACGACATATACACTTAACGCCACAAAAAAAAACACAATTCACCATTGGAGACATTATCCTACTAGGATCGATAGTAGCTACTCCATGCTTTATAATAGATGACATGATTAGCGAAGCTAAAAAACCCATTAAACCCGAGTATACAGGCTACGACCAGTTCGAGCTCGACGATGATGGATTATAACGGTTGCATATAGGCCATCTATAATCACAATATCGATATCAACATGTTTTTTTACCTCTTGAATTAGCACATCGCAAAAGTGGTAACGTGTTGATTAAAAAATAAATGGCTGCACCTACGGCATCAGATATTTTCTAACAACTAACTTTTTAAAGGTAGATGGATGCAGCCTTCGCCAAGGCTACAGCGGTTGCACGAGACTCGCTACACTCGCACCTTCTAACGAACAGCTCTTGATTAGTCGACAAACTGGCCAATTTTAAACTTATAAAAAAATGCTTTTGCCTGAAGCTTTTAAGCACTGAATATTGATTGCAAAGTAACTATTTTCTAGAAATTATGACACTCGCCTACGCCATTCGCGGCCAACGAGATATACGAGATATACTTTTGCTCCAGCACCATTCTCTGTTAGAAAAATAGACTCTCTCCTACGTCATTCGCGGCGAAGGCGGGGATCCATCTTAAGGTTACATAAATGCTTATTTTTAAAGGATTATTTAAAAAAACAAAGATTATTAATCCTGGTTGCCCGTTTTCACGAGGACGACAGATGGAAAGGCAATAATTATATTGCGTGGACATGCAGTTGCCTAAAAAATACCCTCGCAATAACCCTATTCAATCTGCTTGTTTCACATTTTACTAAAAGCTTGTTTTTAATTCTCAAGCTTCTAAAGAATAGCTCTATATTCATTCATGCATCTATGTATTTATGTTTTGACCTACGCTAAAGTGGCTCGGGATCAGCAGATATTGCTATTAACTTACACATTATCTAAAAATTGTTCACGCCTTTAAAAGGCTTTAGGTCTCTAAGCGCTCAAGCCGAACTCACGCTGAATAGCAACTGCAAACAATCAACTCTACATACATGATTGCGTTTATCTACTGTTAATTATTGGCTATTTTTTTTACCGCTGGTGCATATGCAGCCATTATTTCTTCACATTCGCCATGACTGTTTTTGTTATCATCTTTAAGAAGTTAAAATGCCTTTTTCATATGCACGACTTCTCGCTTCAGCTTCAAGCAACGCATACTGCAAACACTCTTTTTTTGTTTGGATACAAACATCCTGTTCAGCAAGATTCAATAACAATAAGTTATTACTCGCAATATCTTCTCTTACTTCTTGATAAAAGCTCGATGGTATATGAGTTCCCATCAGATCAAGAAAATAGTTAAAACGATGAATAAGCGTCCAATACATATCATCCAGATCATTAGAATCTTCGACAATAGCATTTTCCATTAACAATGAAAGATTCTGCGCTATATTTTTTACATTGCCCCATATTTTAGTATGCTCTTCTGGGCTCCATACTAATTTACTTATGCCCAACTCTAAAAAACGCTTGGTGGCAGAACGCATCTGCTGAGCATCAATTTCTTGCTTGGCTAGTTCCACTATAGAATCAGAAAGTTCATCAAAAAACTGACTTGGGCTTGATTTAAATGACTCATACTGTGAACTAAATTGCGTATATAATGTATTGGTAACTGATTCTTTAAACCGATCAAACATGTCCCCATCAAGTCCAATTGCTGATCGATGCGAACCTCGCAATTTATAATTCACAAAATACGGATTTAATGTCTGTGGTAATTCTTCAACAAGGTGTGAAAAGGAATACGCATTCACATACTGACTTGCTCCCATAACTTTACTAAAAATACCAAATACACAACGCGCATATTCTTGGCGATTGTGCATGCCTTGCCCATATCTCAATAGTTGATTTAAATAAGAAAAATCATTAGGTAGCACATCCTGTGCATATTCTGGTTTTCTTAATTCTGTACGTACAATAGAAAAAAGCTGCACAGTGTCTGCATTGCTATTTTTTGGTTGATAATGAGCTGCTTGTGTAGTATGAATGATTAGAGAAGTGCATATATAAAGAAATAAACAAAGTCTCATGCTTTTCATTTTTTCTGGCCTTATGCTAAAATAGTTACTTATAATTACAGAAATATAGACTAACATGGATCAATTAAGAGATACAAGATTAAAAATAGAACACACATAAAAATGAGGAACTATGCATGGCTCTTTATGCGTATGAAGCATTTTCTAAAGGCGGTAAACAGGTGCAGGGCGTCTTGGATGCATCTTCATTAACAAGTGCTAAAGAACAGCTCAGCAGGCAAGGACTGTTTCCCATTTCTATTGTAGCTGCAACGCAAGAAGCCCGTTATGGTTTTTTTAAACGTTTATTTATGCGTGGCGTTTCAGTAAAAGATAAAATTATATTCAGCAAGCAGTTGGCTATATTACTTAAATCTGGTGTGCCACTATTACAAGCATTTGAATTATTAATTGACCAATTTAAGGGGCGGTTTCAGGCGATTTTAATTAGCATAAAAGATGAACTCAAAGAAGGTACTTCTCTTGCTGACGCACTCATAAAATACCCCAAAGTATTTGACACGATTTATGTTCAATTGGTACGAGCTGGTGAAGCAAGTGGTCAGCTAGAAGCTATTTTAGAACGCTTAAATGAATATTTAGAACGTCGCGAAGTGGTTAAGAAAAAACTAAAAGATGCAATGTTCATGCCCATGGTGCAGCTTGTACTGGCAGTTATTATTACAACCGGATTACTGGTAAAAGTAGTGCCACAGATGGCTGAAGTTTTTTCTGGTATGGGCCAAGAATTACCCGGTATAACAAAGGCAATGGTAAACATTGCAGACTTTATAAAATCCCACTATATAGGATTAATTTTAAGCATAATAACTAGCATGAGTCTCTTTTTTTATTGGCGCTCAACTCCTACAGGCGCCCGAAAAATTGATGAAATTAAACTAAAAATACCATTGGTTAGCTATGTTACCAAAACAAACGCAGTGGTCCAATTCAGCTATACATTGGGCATGCTACTTGAAGGTGGCGTTAACTTATCGCAAGCGCTTGATATAGTAGTGGGCGTTATTGATAATCGCACTTTAGCTGACACTCTTAATGAGGCACGTGATAAAATTGTTAAGCAGGGAAACATATCTCAATATTTAAAACAAACTAATATTTTTCCCCCCATTGCAACACACTTGATTAATACTGGCGAACAAACAGGCGAACTTGATAAGATGTTACTATTGGTTGCAAAAAATTATGAAACAGAATTGGCAGAAGCAATTGACAAGTTGACGTCTGCTCTCAGTCTTGGCATGTTAGTTGTGGTAGGCATAGTAATATTATGCATAATACTAGCCATAGCGTTGCCTATGTTTAGTATGGGAGATATGAAACTTTAACTAAAAGGAAAATATGAATAACGCACCACAATTAAAAAAAATAAACACAAACACTAATATAACAACATCCATACAGGTAAAAAAAGGCTTTACTTTAGTTGAACTTATGATGGTAATTGGTATTCTAGCAGGCCTTATGGCATTTATTTTACCTCAAATAAATAAATATAAAAAGCAATCAGACCTCAAAACTGCTAAATTAATATTACGGCAACTGCAACCTGATATTGAAAACTATCAGTCAGATACAGGATCTTATCCATCATCACTAAATGACTTAATAAAACAACCCGAGAACGCAAAAAATTGGAATGGGCCATATATTGCCAATGGAAAACTTCCAGTTGACCCATGGGGTAGAAAATATCACTATAGCCTTAAATCAGAAGACAGCGAACACTCTTATGAGTTATTTTCTTATGGCCCAAAAGGGAAAAAAGCTACTAAAAATGAACATTTAAGTGTGTGGGATGAGAAATAAACATTCTGGGTTCACCCTCATTGAGCTTGTTATAGCTATCGCCATTCTTGCTGCCATCATGGCACTAGGAATGGCAAGCATGCGACAATCAACTCCGCGCTATGAGCGAGAAACGCTCATAGCGCGGCTTAATGCCTTACTCTTTGTAGGCTGGCAAAATGCTATCAAATCAGGAAAAGTGCATCGCATATCATTTGATTTCCCTAAGCGCAAAATAAGCATAGCTGTTGCAACTGGCACCACAGACAGCCAAGGCGAACCTATCTGTGAACCACTCAGCAGCAAACATGGCCGCACCACGCTGCCCATTCCTGACATGTTAAAGGTGGAAAACTTTGTTATAGAAGGTGGCGATGAACTGAAAGAACATTCAGACAAACAATCACGAGAAACATGGTTTTATATAACACCCAACGGATTAACACAAGAAGTAACCATTAATTTTTTTGATACAAAAGATCGTATTGCAAAAAAAGCCCGCCCCATAGGTTTAGTATTAAACCCCTTTAACGCACAGTTTGAAGCCTATGATGAATTTAAAAAATAAAGCCGGATTTTTAACATTTGAAGCACTCATGGCCATGTCCATTGTGGGCTTTATGATTACTCCTCTTATTGTTATGGAAATATCAGCACTCACTCAAGTGGCAAAGAAATCACGCGCATTAGAGCGGCTTTTTTTGATGAAACGGTTTTTACTCATAGCTCGTCGCGAACAAAAAGATGAGCCTCAAAGCTTCACCTTTAATGGCACTGAATCTGATCCGGCAACAGATCTTGTGTATACCTTAAATCCGGTCCCACAGACATCTGCTCTCAGCTCAGTACATGGCTTATTGCACGAAAAGGTTGAAGCAATAGATACTACTAACAACAAAAAACAAACCAGCTCTATAATCAGTTTTATCTATCGACCTGAACCGGAAAAAGAGCAGGAAAACTCATGAAAAATAATGCCGGCTTTTTACTGATAGAACTCGTTATAGGAATGGCGATTGCTTCTGTGGTAGGCCTGGTATTGACCAATACATTGGTCCAAACAAATAAGTATCGTGCCAAAATAGATGACACCGTATACATACATAGCCAAGCAGCTGTTGCACAACACCAGTTAGAACAAGATATAAACACTGCCTTTGCTCCTGACATGCAATTAATAGCCCCTGAAGATGAGAGCACCCCTGCAGATAAAAATGCTACTCCTGACCAAAAAGCTACTCCCCCCGCACAAAAAACAGCTGCATCGCCAGCAAAAAAAAAAGACGAACCACTTATAAAAAAAATCTTCTATGGCACTCAGAACAGTGACAACAACCTGGACACACTGACATTGATTACCACAAGCCCTTTAAAAATTTATTGGGGCTCAAAAGTGGGCAAAGCAAAAGCACGTGTGGCACGAGTCATATACCGATTAATTAAAGATAATGATCGTCCTGATAGCTATACGTTATATCGCCAAGAAGGGCAGGATCTTAATTTTGATACGTATAGCTCTGATAAAACCGATAATGCACGTAATTATGCACTGGTTAAAAACATAAAAAAATTAGTTATGACCTATGAAGTTGGTATAGAAAAAGAACCTGAAAAAAATCAATCCAATAACACTGACACTCAAGCAACACAAAAACCAAAAAAACCAGAAATAGACTATAAAGATTTTACCGAATGGATACAAGAAGCCAAAGAGACTAAAAACGAAGACGATAGTGTCTCCGCCATGCCACGACTCCCCCATACCGTGACCGTACAAATGACTTTATGGAACCGCGAACACTCAAAAGAAACTACCTTTATTTTTGCTTATCCTATCGCGTGGCGTGATACACCAAAAAAACAACCAGCAAAAAAACAGGCTACCCCGCCTAACACCAGTACAGCCAGCACCAGTACCAGTATGCCGCAGGGCAACTTCCCGTTACCTAGAACACAAGAAACAAAATCGAGCCTTACATGGGCAGATACCAAAAAAACTCCTACCACCATAACACCAGTAACAAAGCATGTGCGGGTATAAACTATGAAAACAACACAACAATCACCCCCGGGCTATATTCTTATTTATTCGCTACTCATGATTGCCACACTCACAGCTATTGCCACCTATATTGTTACCCGCGGATCAATCTATGTCCCCTTTGCGCGTACAATGGAAGATAGAGAAAAAGCACTCCTTATTGCTCGTAGCGGTATTGAAGTTGCTATGGCGCAACTTGCCTATGTGCATAAAGAACCGGAAACAAAAAGCGCTAATCCTCAAACAGACTCACAACAATCAGAGACCAACACCCGGCAGAAAAATCAAGATGACAAACTTTTTTTAGAAGATTTTTTACCAACAATTAATAGATGGCAACAGTACACACTGACAGAAGAAACTGATGGTATAGATGCGCAGATGAGCATTTGCTTAATGTGCGAAGAAGGTAAAATAAACATTAACAACATATATGATTACAAAAATAAAAAATTTTACGGGCAAGGCCAACCTCAAGGCGATTGGGCTGCCATATTAGAAGAATTGTGTAAACAGATTGAACGCGCTCAGGGAGGCAGCGGTCTCTTTAAAGCGCTTGAATCATTTTTGAAAAACCGCTCGTACAAAGTGCTCCATGTTACTGAATTGTTACTTATACCCGAATTTAACATATTTAGAGGACATCAATTTTATGAACCACCAACAAGCCCTGCCTCTAAAGAAGAAAAAAAATTCATCTATTTAACAGATATTTTTACCGTCGAATCTGGCAAAAAAACTATAAATCCATGGTTTTTTTCAGCTGCTCTCCTGGAGCTACTTTCATTACCACCAGTACAGTACGCAGACAAAGAGGAACGGACTGAAAATATTAAAACATGGCTCAAGGATTTTCGACCTGTAAAGTCATGGAAAACTGACTGGACACTACTTTTACAGCCCATGTATCAAAAAGATTTGTTGAGTTTACCCAAAAATATTGAATCAATATTTGACACATCAGCTAATCCTCGGATATTTTCTGTAATATCAGTGGGTCAGGCAGGCACAGTTACCAAGCAACTTTTTGCCATACTTGAACGAACAAAACATGCATACAAGAATAAAATCCGGTATAATGTAAGACTTAAAAAATTATATTGGTTGTAAAGAGGAACTATTTTGCGAATTAATGTAGAGACAAGCGTTGGCCTCATTGTATTACTCTCTATCGGCTTATTTGTATATATGGGATTACATGTTGGAGCATTTCGCTTTGATCGTGGCAATTATAACAAATATACGATGATTTTTGCTGATATATCAGGCCTTTCTCGTAAAGCTGATGTCAAAATTGCTGGGGTCAAAGTTGGTTGGGTTGAAGACATTCGTCTTCTTGCTAATAAAAACTTAGAAGTTGAAGCTGATGTTATGATCTTAAAAGAGTGTCATTTATACGCTGATGCCTATGCAATAGCCCGCCAAGAAGGATTACTCGGATCAAAATATGTTGAACTTATTCCTGGTGACCCTTTGCTACAGCAGTTACAAGCCGGCAGCTTAATACGTAAACCAAGCATTAAGCCTGTTGCTATTGATGAGTTATTACAACAATTTCAAACTATAGCTTCTAATGTTGCAGAGGTGACTGAATCATTCAAGCAGGCGGTTGGCGGTGCACAAGGAGCCCATCTTGTCAAAGAATCATTTGACAACTTACATGTTACTATGAAAAACATGGCTTCATTTTCTGAATCGCTCGAACGCTCAATGGTACGCAATGAAGGCAATATTGACACCCTACTGCGCGTTGGCACAGACATTCACCACGTGATTGAAAAATTAGATCACCACATTTTACCTACCATGCAAGACAGTATGACCACCATTACCTCCGCTATTGACCGTGACTTTAATCGTATTGCCTCAAAAATTGAATCAACAGGTGAAGCCTTTGAAGATGCATCAGTGCAGGCACGCGATGGACTACGAAGCATCAGTTCAGTTGCTCAAAAAATAGATGAAGGTAAGGGATTATTAGGTAAATTAATCAATGAAGATGAAACCTATAAAGACTTACGTGTCGCCATTCAAGGATTTAAAAACTATTTAACCAAAATCGACCGCATGCAAATTGTGTTTGACTCTCACTTTGAGACCATGCATCGCCCTGCTGAAAACTATGAATTCGAAGATTCAAAAGGCTTTTTTAACATACGCATTCACCCAAATGAAGATCATTTTTACGTAGTGCAGATTGCCACTTCACAAAAAGGATATAAAACGCAAGATGAACAGTTCTGGGTATATCGAGATCCCGTTACCCGTAACCCTATAAACATAGATGATAGAAAAGAACTACCACAAGTGCGTGATACCATTTTAAATCAATTCAGCCAAGAAAATACCGTATTTACACGAAACAGCATGCGTCTTGGACTCCAATTTGGTAAAATAATTAAAAATGCTGCATTTAGATTAGGGCTCTTTGAAGGTAGCGCTGGGCTTGCAGTGGATATTGACCTACCATTTAATAACAACAATTTCCGTTGGGTTACCAGCCTTGAAGCTTTTGATTTAAATGGCTGGAACCGTATCGATGATCGCCGACCACATCTCAAATGGTATAACAGCATGTTTGTATTACGCAATGCCTATATAACATTTGGTGCTGATGATTTTGTAAGTAAGCGTAATGCAAGTGCCTTTATTGGTGGTGGTATTCGTTTTGGCGATGATGATATTAAATATCTATTATCAAGCTTATCTGGTGCTGGTGGCGCTGGCTCAATGTTCCCTAGTCGATAAACGTTTTGGCATAAATGCCATACGCTTATTGCAGATACGCATGCACCACTTTTTACACTCGGTTAAAAGAGATAGCTTGTCGACACACAGCTTCTTTAACCATTGGGTGTATTTTACAAAAAAAGCTGGCTCTTTTTTTATACGGGTATTTGAATGCCCTTGTGCCACAGACTTCATGTTGCCTGTTTTGTTTTGTATATTTTTTAATTTCTTTTCTTGTGCTACCAATCGTCGATATAACCCTACATAGCCAGCCACACACAAACTAAAAAAAAATTTGTATTTATGAGAAGATAAAAAATGTTCTACTGATGGATCTGCCGTTAATAGATGTATAGCCTGTATCTGCTGTTGCTGATTTACTTGTTGCTGTTCAGTTGCCTGTTGCTGCTCAGTTATCATGGCTAATCTTTGTTTAATTGCTTGCAACTGCTCATTGGCCATATCTTGTTTTTGCTCAGTGGTTTGCTGCAAATCTCCTATCAAGCGCTTTAACTCAAGACTATGCTCACTGATCTGCTGCTGTTCATTAATTAAGCGCTGCAGAGCAATTTGGTCAGATTTTTGGTCAGATTTTTGGTCAGATTTTTGTCTCTGCGTTGCGTGATTAGCATTATCATTATTATTATCAGCAGATGCATGTGACGCAATATTAAAAACAAACGTCATGGGCTGCCCAGCACCATACGGCTGCCCCATTAACTTTGGCTCAAGCTCGTGCATGCTATGCATACTATAAAAAAACAATAAACAACCCATAAAAATAAAAGTGTTTTTTTGTGCCATAAGAGAGAGCCCCTTGCTGTTTGTAAGTAGTAATCTTTCGCTGTACCAGCATGCAACATGCATCTGACTAACATTTTCTAGCATATTTTTAATTAATTGTGAAAAAGACTTAACTAAATAATTATTTTTTACACTTTTTAAAAAAATTAAAACTTTGTTCCAAGTCACTTCATTGATATACTTTGACCTTATAAACGTTTACATCAATGTTAGAGAAAAAATAAAATGATTGTTTTAAATATCATCCTTACTATTCTGTTTTCTCTTTTCTCTACTGCAATATTAAGTTATATCTCAATGGCCGTTATGATCGGACCCTGGATACATTCTATTATAGTGATTGCAAGCTCACTTATTTTTTCCTGTATGCGATCAAAAATATCATCAGAAAGCCGCATTAAATCTATTTCTTTGATAACTGCAGGGTCCTCAATCGGCGGAATTCTTGCTACAGGATGTGGCTTTGCTTTCCCAACGCTTTATTTTCTTAATAAAGATATGTTTAATGAATGGTTACATAATCCCCCATACTTTATAGCAATTATGGCACTTGTTTCATTTAGTGCTGGAGCTTTAGGGTTATTAATTGCTGATACTTTTGAACATAAACTTATTGCTGTTGATAAACTGCCATTTCCAATAGGTGAACTCAGTTACAATTTAATAGCGCTTAAAAACAATGCGTCTCAAACCTATCAACTTATTGCAGGCTCAGTTTTAAGTGCTGGCTATAGCATCATAATGAGTATGTACTCTGTATCGCAAAAAGTACTCTTTTCTTCATCGTTCGCTATAAAAGGGTTAAACATACCTGCTATAGGAATGCCAACGTATGAATTTCCATTGCTTATATCAATTGGATTTATCGCTGGAAGTCTTATTATGATTCCTTTAGCTATTGGACTGATTTCAAAAATAGTAATAATAAATCCTGCTCATTCTCATTTTTTTAAGTATCTCAACTACAATGATTTCTCTTTTGCTTTTATAAGTGGCATGGTTTTTTATGGAGCGCTTATCAGCCTTTTAGGTATTCCCACATTTATTAACAGCATCATTAAAAAAATAAAAGCTTTATATAATTCAGGACATACATCCTTTAAGCCATCAGGCAACGTTTCTTATATTCAATGGGCGCTGGTTTTACTTATCACCTTTTTATTCCTTACTTGGTTTAAATTCAGCATTCTTTTGCAACTATATCTTGTTGTTTTTACCATACTATGCGCATATCAACTGTTAGTTATTGGTGGAGAAATGGGAATGGCTCCTGTTGCCAGATTTGCAACATTTGTCATGATGCCCGCACTTTTTATTTTTAATCCTAATTATGAACAATTAACCCTTATTTCTACTTTTGTAGAAGTATGTGGTGGGGTTGCTGTTGATATATTATTTGGAAGAAAACTAGCTCAATTGAGTGGATTAGAATCAAAAAAAGTTAAAAACTTTCAATGGCTTGGACTTATAGTAAGTGCATTATCTGTAGGCATTATTTTTTGGATTTTAATTACCAAATTTGGACTTGGGTCAACTAGTCTTATAGCTCAAAGAGGTCAATCGAGAGCTTTAACTATTCAGTTTCAAAACTTTGATTTTTACGCTATGACCTTAGGTGCGCTGTATGGTTCCCTCTTGAAAGAGTTTAAAACGAATCCCATCATGGTGCTTGGTGGTATTCTCATGCCCATGGAATGGGTACTTGTTCTTATTGTCGGTGGAGCACTAGCAGCTATCATTAAAGATGCAAAAGAATACCAAATATTTTGGTCAGGAGTATTTGCAACTAATTCTGTCATAATGATTATAAAAGCTTTAATTTAAAAAGTGGCTTTACTAAAAAAAGTGGCTTTATATAGACAGGCTCTAATGTATAAAAAAAGTATATTTTCTATTCTCTCAGTTAGCACTGTACCATACCACCTAAGTCCGCCTGTTCAGCCGACGCCGCGCCTGATATGCTTTCGCCACCAAAGCTGCTGGTACCGGATTTCCACCGGCAACAATGACGCAGGCCACTCCTGCTACAAAAAATAAAGCGGGTACTGCAATAGTTCCCCATGAACTTGAAGGCTCTACATAAGGCTCATGCACCACTGCCTCCTGCCATTGCCGTGCAGCCAACTGTTGTTCAGCTTCCACTCGTTGCCGTGCAGCCAATTGCTGCTCAGCGATTACCCGCTGCAATACAGCCAATTGCTGCTCATTTTGCTGTTCCTGACGCTGCCGCGCCTCCTGTTGTTGCCGTGCCAGTAACTGTTGTTCAGCTACCGCCCGTTGCAATGCAGCTTGTTGCTGTTCACTTGTCTGCCGCAACTCATTAATTAAACGTTGCGATGCTGCCAACTGCTGTTCATTATCTTGCTGCTGAGAGGTTGTTGCGTGATTTGTATTAATGGCACTCGCGGTTGGACAAACATTAAAAGAAATAGTGAATGGCAATTTTGTTATTTCCATGCCACATAACGGCATAGGCACTAAAAGCATACAAACAAAAAGAGTAGAACTATTTTTTTTCATAACGATTCCTTTAGGTAACAAGTCGTTATCAAATCTATATACCTACTCTTTTTAACATATTTCCCATGAACTATGCTATAAAAAAATAATCACAACTGTAATGTTGTCCTTAGAGCCTCTTTCTAACGCTGTATTTTTAAAAATAGTCGCCATGTCATTTTTTGTAGATTTACTAGCTATGCTTGCGGCCTCATCACTGTTGATAACATCCCACAATCCATCAGTAGCTAAGATTAATATATCTGCTTTGCAGACATCCCAAGAAAATATATCTGGAACAGCTGAAACAATTTCTTGACCAATATGCTTACAGCCTCCAATACTTGGATGCATTTTTACCTGATTCACATCTCCCAATGATCGAGACATAGCTAATCCTGCTATTCGCCACACTCCATAGTGAAAAATAGGATTAGAAAGATGATACTTTTTAACAGACCTCAATATACGGTGCTCTTCTGCAGAGTGAGGAGATGGGGTATGATCAACTGTTGCCCCCACTACTTTACCATTTCTTATAAGCACTGCACGCGAATCGCCAACATTAGCAACAACAAGTTTACCATCGGTCAGCTTTGCCAGAAGCACTGTTGATCCGGCATCCCCATAAACCTCTAATTTACCATTTTTTTTATAGCCAAAAACATTAGACTTGTCTTTATTTTTCCATAACTCTTCTTCTATATGAGCAAAAACAGCTTTTAACGCGACATCTTCTCGCCCCAGTAAAGAAAAATAATGATCAAATAAGGCTATAATGCGCGCATCACCTGCATCTAATGCTTTATCAACAATATACTGAGATACACTTTGCCCGCCATGACCATCAAAAACACCACATAATCCTTTTTTTAAATCGACAATAAAACGATCTTCCATTCGCCCGCCATACCGAACATTAGGCTCAGTAGCAACACTATAAGCAGCGCTTGAAATAGTTACCGGTGCCTTTTTCAACTTAAATACTCTATTGAAAGTCGACCGCATAGCAGAAACTGCATCTGCCACACATTCTTTCATAATAGAAACACAATTTTTTACCCCAAAGTTCAGTTCTTCTTGTGAAGCAGTACTAACAACAGAAACATTGCCTAAAAATATGCTTAATATGATTAATTGTGCACATTTTTTCATGATATAACCTTATTTAATAAAACAACTTAGTTCATTATTCAATGTAACATACCGCTTCCTTATTGCAAAAGCCCTCCAACCCAAAGGCTAATTTGACCGGTTGGGCCATTTATTTTACACTGCTCAATAAAGGTTACTTTAAAGGATTATCTATGTTTAATGCTCACATGGTAGAATTAATAATTAACTCCGCAACTCTCTTTATCGGGTACTGCGCGTCAGTAACCCTAGCTGGTGCATTCCGCGCATGGGTAGCTAAACAAATGGGTGATGATACGGCAGAATCTCTTGAAATGTTAAGCCTTAACCCTATTGTCCATGTAAATATGCTTGGCGTAATTTTACTGTTAGTTATGGGTTTTGGCTGGGGAACACATGTACCTGTAAATCCATTTAATATTGTCGGTCGCTGGCGAGGACTACGTATTTTCTGCGCTACATTTTCTGATGTATTCGCCTACATCATAGCATCTATAAGTGCCATGGTGGCATTATTACTTCTCTTTGACACTAAGATCTTACTTTTTCCCTCTTTTATAGGCCTTGATAGCCAGGCTACATCAATAACTGATCTATACCCCCATACACCATCGTTTCTGATCATAGTTGGTTTAATATTGATAAATTTTATCTATCTCAATGTTATTCTGGGAGCCATGCACACCATCATGAATGGCACCGATATGGCTTTTTTGCTCTCTGCAGAACGCTCAGATGAATCTTATTTATCGTTTTACCACGAACACACCTATAGCTTTATGCTTGTATCTCTTATTCTCTATTTATTTCTATCGCATCCATTGCGCATCTTATTGATCACCAACATAATCCATATTAGTTTAGCCATTACTCAGGCACTATAATGGCCCCATATAAGGCTTAACCAATGAATCAAACACTTAATGCAGATCAAACTCTAGAGCTATTAACCAGCAATACTGTTCAGGTAATTCCCGAACATGAGTTACTTAAAAAACTACAAAAAAGTAGAAAGCTGGTGATCAAATTAGGCATGGATCCAACGGCTCCTGATTTGCACTTAGGGCACACCGTAGTGCTTTCAAAAATGCGCCAATTTCAGGACTTAGGCCACACTATTATTTTTTTAATTGGTGATTTTACCACCCGGATAGGGGATCCAACAGGACGGTCAAAAACACGTCCACCAATTACCATTGAAGAAATAGAACACAATATGAAAACCTACTTTGAACAGGTGGGCCGAGTTCTTGATGCAAGTCGCGTAGAAGTACGTTACAACTCAGAATGGCTCAATAAACTCAGTAGCATTGACATGATACAATTGTGTGGCAAAGTAACCGTTGCACGCATTATAGAAAGAGAAGATTTTGCCAAACGGCTTGCCGGTCAAGAGACTGTGGGGCTTCATGAACTTCTGTATCCACTGCTACAAGGCTATGATTCAGTTACACTAAAAGCCGACGTTGAAATCGGTGGTACCGATCAAACATTTAATCTGCTAATGGGGCGCTTTCTACAAGAACAATGGGGCCAAGAACCACAAGTAGTTATAACAATGCCTCTACTAGAAGGTCTTGATGGTGTTCAAAAAATGTCTAAATCATTGGGTAATTATGTCAGCTTAAATGATAGCGCCAATGATGCTTTTGGTAAATTAATGTCAATGCCTGATTCATTAATGTGGCGGTATTTTGATCTTATTTTACACAAAACAAAGGCTGAAATTGCCGATATGCAAGAACGTATTGCCTATGAATCATGCAACCCCATGGAGCTTAAAAAAGAAATGGCACATGCGATTATTGCCCGTTTTTGGTCTGTTCAAGAAGCTGATACAGCGCGTGATACGTTTGTAGCGTTATTTCAGAAAAAAGATTATTCAAAAGCGCAAGAAGTTACTCTTTCTCAAGATGTGCCCAACCCTCTATGGGTAGTAGATTTATTAAAAAATATTAATGCTATTACCAGCTCATCAGAAGCAAAGAGGTTAATAGGATCAGGAGCTGTGCACATTGATGGGTATCCAGAGATAACATTTAAAACGGAAGTAGCCTGGCGCGCGGGCATGACACTAAAAGTTGGCAAGCATAGAATTTATAAAATTGTTTAGACCTCTATTAAATATAAACTTAAAAGCTTATCACCAGTAAAAGGGTCGCTTGCTTATGAACAATCAACCAAAACAACTCGGACTCAATTGCAGTATATTTGAAGATTTTGTTACAGAAAATCGTATCTATGTTGATAAAACACAACATATTTATAACCTCATAACAGCTCGCAACCAAAAGCATTTTTATTTTATTTTCCGTCCCCGTCGCTTTGGTAAATCATTGTTTATTTCAACGCTCAAAGCTATCTTTGCTGGTAAAAAAGAATTATTTAATGAATATTGGATTGGTAAAAGCAGTTCATATGATTGGCCACAGCACCCGGTCATTCATTTAGATTTTGGCCATATTGCGCATAGAATACCAGAACAGTTTGAGCAAAACCTGTGCGCTGAATTACAAAATATTGCACAACAATATTCGGTAGAAAAATTAAAGCCTATGAGCCCAGGAATGATGCTTCAAGATCTTGTAAGAAAAGTTGCAGTCAAAGGCAAAATTGTTTTACTGGTCGATGAATATGATAAACCGATGATGGACAACATGGACGATCTATCAATTGCTGCAGAAAACCTAAAAATACTTAATAGCTTTTATGCGGTAGTTAAATCACTTGAGCAATACTGGCGAGCTATTTTTATAACGGGTGTAAGTAAATTTGCCAACAACTCCCTTTTTTCTGGCCTTAACAATCTGCAAGAACTCTCTATGCATCCAATAGCCGCCGAACTGTTTGGCTATACTCATGAAGAGCTTGTTGCTTATTTCCCGACATATATAGATGATCTTGCCAAGCCTTTAGGCTTATCTAGGCAAGAAGCGCTTGATACCATGAAAGAATGGTATGGTGGCTATAGGTTTTGTGATGATATGCGAAAGCCACAGATGTATAGCCCACTTTCAGTTATTGCCTGCTTAAAGGCTAAAGAATTTGCTAATTATTGGTGTAATGGGGGTAATCAGGAATTTCTAATAGCTCTTTTGCGGGCCAAGGGAATGAGCCTTGCAACCAATGAACACATAGAAATTCGCCTGTATGGATTTAATGCTCTTGATATAGAAGATATTCCTTTGCTCACTTTATTGATGCAAACCGGCTATCTTACCATAGTTAACTATGATCCTGAAATGAACACCGTCACTCTCGACTATCCAAACAAAGAAATACGAGAGTCGTTTAAAAATTATCTTATGCAGGCCTTTACTTATGCATCTCCAACAGTTATTGATAAAGAATTAGTAAAAATGCGGGGTGCCCTAACGCATAAAAACTTTGAACAGTTTTGCAATGCGGTTAAAACACTTTTTGCGGGTATTCCCCATAACTTGCACATTGCAAAAGAAGCGTACTACCACTCATTTTTTCACTTCATGTTTGACCTGCTGGGTATGAAACCAAAATCAGAAGAAGCTACAAGTCGGGGTGAATCTGATCTGGTATTAGAAACGGCTGATAGCGTGATGGTATTTGAGTTTAAGTTTAGCAAGACAGCGCAAGATGCCCTAGATCAGATTATGCACAAAAAATATCATGAAAAATATATGCATAAAAACAAAGCTATTATTCTGGTTGGCATCAATGTTAACTTCAAAGAAAAACAGCTAGAATTTGAATGGCTACAGCACAGCATATAAAAAAAGGGTCCCTTATTATGAATAATCAACCAAAACAACTCGGACTCAATTGCAGTATATTTGAAAATTTTGTTACAAATAATCGCATATATGTTGATAAAACGCACCATATATACAAACTCATAACAGCACGAAATAAAGAACATTTTTACTTTATTTCCCGGCCCCGTCGTTTTGGCAAATCATTGTTCATTTCAACGCTCAAGGCTATCTTTTCTGGCAAAAAAGAGTTATTTAATGAATATTGGATTGGCAAAAATAGTTCATATGACTGGCCACAGCACCCAGTAATCCACTTAGACTTTAGCCGTATTGCGCATAGCGACGCACAAGAATTAAAACAAAGTATTTGTTTTACGTTGCAACACATTGCCGAAACTTTTTCTATTGAAAATCTCAAAGGATCTACCCCCAGCGACATGCTTTATGGTCTTGTTGTAAAATTAGCATTACAGGGAAAAGTAGTCTTATTAATTGATGAATATGATAAACCCCTCGTTGACCATATAGACAATATCCCACTTGCCGAAGAAAATCGAAAAATTCTTAATAGCTTTTATGCTGCAATTAAATCACTTGAAGAATATTGGCGAGCTATTTTTATAACTGGTGTAAGTAAATTTACCAAAACCTCTCTTTTTTCTGGCCTTAATAATCTCCAAGAACTTTCAATGGATCCAATAGCCGCCGAATTATTTGGCTATACGCATGAAGAGCTTATTACTTATTTCCCGACCTACATAGATAATCTTGCTGAGCATTTAGGTATAACCAGACAAGCAACGCTTGATAGCATGAAAGAATGGTATGATGGCTATAGGTTTTGTGACGATATGCAAAAGCAACAAATGTATAGCCCCCTTTCAGTTATTGCCTGCCTAGACAATAAACGACTGTCTAATTATTGGTTTAATACCGGCAATCCGGGATTTCTAATAGCTCTTTTACGTTTAAATGGCATAGATCTTGAACTTCATGACACTATTCAACTATCAATCAAAAGTTTGAATGCGATTGATATTCAAAATATTCCCCTTTTTCCGCTTCTTTTTCAAACCGGCTATCTGACCATTGTTGACTACAATACGCAAACAGAGATCTTTACCTTAGATTATCCAAACAAAGAAATACGCGAATCTTTTAAAGATTATCTGATGCAAGCTTTTTCATATGCCTCTAATGCAGTAATTGAGAAAGAGTTGGCGAAAATGCGAAGTGCCCTAACGCACAAAAACTTTGAACAGTTTTGCTTGTCAGTCAAAACACTTTTTGCGGGCATTCCCCACAACTTGCACATTGCAAAAGAAGCATACTACCACTCACTTTTCCACTTCATGTTTGACCTGCTGGGTATGAAACCAAAATCAGAAGAAGCGACAAGTCGGGGCGAATCTGATCTGGTCCTAGAAACGGCAGATAATGTGATGGTGTTTGAGTTTAAATTTAGT
This sequence comes from Candidatus Babelota bacterium, assembly GCA_026388985.1. Taxonomy (GTDB): domain Bacteria; phylum Babelota; class Babeliae; order Babelales; family Vermiphilaceae; genus JAPLIS01. The sequence goes on from JAPLIS010000021.1 coordinate 48,151, forward strand.
AAGACAGCGCAAGATGCCCTAGATCAGATTATGCACAAAAAATATCATGAAAAATATATGCATAAAAACAAAGCTATTATTCTGGTTGGCATCAATGTTAACTTCAAAGAAAAACAGCTAGAATTTGAATGGCTACAGACCAGCATATAAAAATAGTTAAAGCGTGATTACAAAAAGAGCAGACGCTATACAAGTAGCCTGCTCTTTTTGTCTTATAAATATCTTTTATTCTTTTCTTCTCGCGCTACTATTTCTTATTGTACTGCTCCTGCTTGCAGCCCTGCTTCTGCCGCTGCTGCTTGCTCTAACTTCAACTTGTTCACCCGAATATCCATAATCACCGGCACATGATCACTAGCAGAGCTGAAATACACATAACTGCCAGCAACAGGCAGTTGCCATGTTGGTGCACAGAAAATAAAATCGACCAACGTGCCTGTCCAAACGGTATAAGTAGGATTTACGATATTTGCTAGTGTAAATGAATCCTGGAACCCCTTTGTTTCTATAGCATCCAAAGCACTTGTTGGTACAGATAGTATGCCCCGATTTCTAGCTTTAAAGTTTGCCCCTAGCAAATCCCACACCAAGTTACCATGTACAGCAGCCGCTGCTGCTCCTTGAGGCCCGACCTGAGACCTAACCATATATTGATAATCTTTCTTTCTCACAGCATTCCAATCTGCAGCTAAAAGAATATTGGTAGACCCATCTACACCCGCAACGGTCAGTAGCTCTTTAACTTCTTGTGTTCGCTTTACACCCGATTCATCCCACACATCCAAGTGAGTACCATACACAGAGATCGTATTACCATCAGGAAGCTGGACACGGGTGTTAATAAAGTTTCTCTTTTCTCTAAGTTCACTATCTTGATCAACTTTATACACTTTTTTTATTGGCTCTTGTACAAATGGATACTTAGAAACAATCATATTATGTAGACCATTTCCGGTATCCATAGAAACCTGATGGTTATACCCAAGCTTTTGAAAATCAGCAGCACAGATAGAGGCTCTAGTAAAAATCACTTCTTGCAGTACTAACACATCAGCGTTAATCGCTTTGATAGTATCTAAAATACCCTGATAATTGGGTGTACCTTTAGGGTCTAACCATTTATGCACGTTATACGTTGCCAGACGAGCAATTGATGTGTCTTTTTTTGAAATACGTTTATTTTGTTCTGCATCACGCGCACAATCGCTGATAAATAAATCTTGCATACTGTTTTCATCCAACTCAATTTTTTGACCTGTACTCAATCGCTGTGCATAGTGTTCCCATATACTTGCCGACTTATAATACTGCAACCTATTTTTTACCCCAAACACCGCCCGCACTCGTGCTTGGCCTGCCGCTTGCGCTCCCAAATCAACTTTTCTTTGTATGCTTTCTTGTGCAAGTTCCCCATAACTTTCACGGAGGACTGCTTGCTGTCTTTCTGGTGGTAAAACCGTATGTTCACCTTTACCCAAAAAGCTAAACACTTTACCTAGCCCATCTGTTTCTTCAACACCATTTGATACACCTCTATCTCTTAATTCTTTTTCAAGCCATTTGCTAAAAAGAATATCAACAATGCTCTTGATCTGATTTTTTAAGTCCAGAAGAATTTTTTCTGGCATGCGACTATACAGATGAAACTCGATGCCACTTTCTGGATTAAGGCCATAGACAGCATTCATTAATAAGCGCACTTGCCATGCATCATCAATCGCAAAAGAAGAGTCACCAACATACCTATCTAAAATAGGAGATATCTTTGTATGCCAGCCTTTTTGACCATCCCAGCATGATTCATCAATCATTTTTGGCCACGGTACGCAATACCCAGTCTTAGCTAACATAGCAACATTATCAACAAGATCTCTTGGTATAATAATCTGCTGCAAAGAAGCCATTGCTTTTTTTTGTATATAGTCAGCTATTGCAACTAATTGTTCTTGATACTTTGGGTCAAATTGATACAGAGCAAAAATACGCTTAAAAAGATGTTGCACATCAATTTTTTCTACCGATGCATTCTTTAAAAAATATTCCCAGGTACAGCTTGTTGGATTATTTACATTCCCAAATAAGGGAATATTTGCTGATAAAAGCATATTTGGAAGATCACCACGACTGAAAGTACTTTTAACTACATCTACATACTCATTAATCGTCTTTTGCGCTGCTGCATCTTTAAAAAAACGAGTAAAAACAAAGGGAGCTTGCTTACTATATAATCGAATTATTCTATATAATTCTTGAATAAAATACTCATATACACGCAACTCTCCTGGTTCAGCCCGATAAAAGACATACTTGCCCTCTTGATATGCTTGATGCTCTTTTTGTAGACACTGTTTAACAATTGGATCATCAAATGCTTTTGGATACTTCTGATCTATTTGTTCTTTAAACTGTGCATAATGAATATCTGTAGATGTATGGCCCTGTTTAAAACCCTCTCCTGCTTCTTTTTTTTCTTCTTCTTCTATCTCAAGAGCTTTATGCAATCTATTTCTTCCGTTTTTATTATCAATAATATGCTGCATACGACCAATAACTTTTGGCATTTTTAATTGCTCTAGCTGATCAGTATCTGCCAGCGGCAGCCCTGCCAGTAAAGCCTCTAGTATTTCAGTATTTTTTTTTGCAATACTAAAAGCATCGCGACCATACTTATCTTTTTGATAAGGATTAGCTCCTGCTCTCATAAAAAATTTTATGAGAGGGATATTTTTGTAGGCAACCGCTTCCATTAATACGGTAGTTCTGAAATCCTCTTTAGCACTATTAACATCAGCTCCATGAGCAATTAATAACTGCGCTATTTTTAAAATATTGTCATCTTGAAAATCAGAGCCTGCAATGATATGTAAAGGTGTACTTCCAAATATGTCCATATCATTGATATTTTTCACTAACCCTTTATCGCATAATAGCTTCACTAATGAAAAAAATCTTTTACTACATGCATATGCCAATAAAGTATTATTCCCTAGCCTCAATGCATATATGTCTTCCTTGGAAGCAATATTTTTATTTATCAATAGTTCAACAACCGATGCATTGCCACTGTAAGCAGCTTGTTTTAAAGCTACATTCTTCTCAGGAGCTTGATAAGGATAATTAGCCAAAGCTCCGTGATCAATCAACAACTCAACTATTGGTGACAGCCCAGATTCCCTTTCTAATGCATAGGATAATACTGTATAGTGTCCTGGACCTTCTTTATTAATATCTCCCCCTTTATCAAGCCAATACTGAACAGAATGTATATTATTTTTTGCAACAGCATCAAAAATATCTGTTGAACCAGCAGGATCTCCTTGCATAGAAAGTAAAGGCATCACGCCAAAAAAGAGACACGCTATAACCGAAATAATTGATACTTTTTTAATTACCATCACTATCCCCATTTTTTATTAAACATATTTACTAAAAACTATCGATCTATTTTTTATTTTGTCTTATTGCGCTGCCGCTTGCTCCACTGCTCCACCTGATGGCTGCAATTCAATATCCATAACAACCGGCATATGATCACTGGCAGAGCTGTAATACACATAACTGCCAGCAATAGGCAGTTGCCATGTTGGGGCACAGAAAATAAAATCAACCACCGTGCCTGTCCAAACCGTATAAGTAGGATCCGCACTAACATCATGTGACGCTAAGCCAAAAAGCTTAGCTCTTTCTTGTGCACTTAAACGTGCTTGCGTAAACGAATCGTTAAATTTGCTGCTTTCTATAGCGTCCAAAGCACTGGTTGGTACAGCCTCCAATCCCCAACTTCTGAGTTTAAAGTTTGCCTCTAACAAATCCCATACTAAATTACCTTCTACAGAAGCAGCTGGTGCACTTTGGGGCTCAACCTGAGGTCTAACTCTATAGAGATAATCTTTTCTTCTTACTGCATTCCAATCAGCAGCTAAAAGAATATTTTTAGATTCATCTGCCCGGACAGCGGCCAATAACTCTTTGACTTCTTCTTCTCGTTTTTTACCCGATTCATCGTGGACATCTAAATGAGTGCCATACACAGATATCATATTACCATCAGGAAGGCGCACACGGGTGTTAATAAAGTTTCTTTTTTCCAGATCTCTACTTTCAAGATCAACTTTATACACTGTTGTTCTTTGATCTTGAAACGGATATTTTGAAACAATCATATTATGTAGACCATTTCCAGTATCCATAGAAACTTGATGCTCATACCCAAGATTTTTAAAATCAGTAGCACAGTTATTGCGCTTAGAGAACACCACTTCTTGCAGCACTAACACATCCGCGTTAATCGCTTTGATAGTATCAAAAATCCCCTGATAATTGGACGCACCTTTAGGACCTTCCCATTGATGCACATTATATGTTGCAACTCGAGCAATCGAATCTCCAGCATGTTTTGTAGGTATACGTTTATTTTGTTGTGCATCACGCGTGCAATCACTGATAAATAGATCTTTCATTTTTTGTGAAGCTTTAGTGATAGGTTTTTTTTGCTCACTCAACAGTGCATACTCTGCCCATATACTTGCCGGCTTATGGTGCTGCCACCTATTTTTTGCCCCAAAAACCGCTTGCACTCGTGCTTGCCCCGCCACTTGCGCCCCCAAATCAACTTTTCTTTGTATGCTTTCTGGTGCAAGCGGCCCATAACTTTCATACAATACTGCTTGCTGTTTCTCTGGCATTAAATCGGTATGTTCACCCTTGCCAAGAAAGCTAAACACTTTACCAAGCTCGTCTGTTTCCTCAACCCCTTTGGATACACCTCTATGCCTTAACTCTTTTTCAAGCCATTCAGTAAAAAGAATATCTGTGATGCGCTTAATCTGCCCCCTTACATCAAGCAGGGTTTTTCCTGGTAAGCGACTATACAGATGAAACTTGATGCCACTTTCTGGATTAAGCCCATACACAGCATTCATTAATATGCGCACTTGCCACCCATCATCAATTTCAAAAGAAGAGTCCCCCACATATCTATCTAAAATAGGAGATATTGCCGTATGCCGCCTTTTTTTCTTATCCCAACATGATTCATCAATCATTTCTCGCCATGGCTTACAGTAACCAGTGTCGGCAATCATAACAACATCATCAACCAGATTCTTTGGTACAATAATCTGTTGCAAAGATGCCGTTTTACGCTTTTCTATATGTTGAGCAATGAGCAACAATTCGTTCATATACTTTTTATCAAAACCATACATATCAAAAATAGGCTCAAATAAATCTTTTAAACTAATTTTTTCCGATGACGTATTTTCTAAAAAATAATCCCAAGTACAGCTTGTTTTATTACTTATATTCCCAAATAAAGGTATATTTGCTGATAATACTACATTTGCACCAACGGCTTCCGGCAAAAAACCATAACTTTTAGAAATACTATCTACATACTGATTAATTGTCTGTTGCGCTGCAGCATTCTTAAAAAAACGAGTAAAAATAAACGAGGCTTGCTTACTATATAACGTAATTAACCTATACAGCTCTTCTATAAAATATTCATAAACTATAAATTTTCCTGGTTCAGAGCGATAAAATACATAGTTGCCTTCTTGATATGCTTGATGCTCTTTTTGCAGACACTGCTTAACAATTGGATCAGCAAATGCTTTCGGATATTGATGATCTATGAGACTTTGAAACTGTTTATAGTGAATATCTGTAGGTGTATGGCCTTTTTTTACAACCTCTCCAGCTTCTTTTTTTTCTTCTTCATCTATCGCAGCAGCTCTATTTACTCTATTTTTTACACTTTTACTATCAACAATGGCCTGCATACGTCCAACGGCTTTTGGCATTTTTAATTTCTCTAGCTCATGAGCGTCGGCTCTTTGTAACCCAAATGCTAAAGCTTCTAGTATTTCATTATTGTTTTCGGCATAGTCAAAAGCATCTTTACCAGCAATACTTTTTTTATAAAGATCAGCGCCGCGCTCAAGCAATAACTTAACTGTATCCACCGTTCCTTCGCTAGCAGCAATCATTAACGCTGTTTCACCTTGATTATTTGTAGCCTCAATATCCGCCGTGCGGTCAAGCAATAACTTAACAATCTCAACATCATTCCATGCTGCTACTAATAAAGCTGTATTGCCATCATCATCTTTAGCTTCAATATCCGCCTTATGATCCAGCAATAACGCAACTATCTCCTTGCTTTTATCCCTGTCAAACTTGACGTAATAATAAAGGTTCACAGCTTTCATTAAAGGCATCTCACCATCTTGATCTTTAGCATTAACATCAAATCCTGGTCTGCCCAGCCAATAGTTAATAGATTCTATATTGCCTCTTTTAATGGCACTAAAAATACTCCGTGACCCGGCGGGATCGCGTTGCATAGAAAGCAATGGCATCACCCCAAAAAAAAGACACGCTATAACCGAAACAATAGATACTTTTTTGAACTCCATTATTACCCCCCCCATTTTTTATTAAATCTATAAATTACACTCTATTAACCTGTTTTTTTATTTTTTATTTTCTCTTATTGTGCAGCTGCCGCTTCTTTTGACTCTGCTGCTTCTTCTGCCGCTGCCGCTTGCGCTGCTGCCCCTGATTGGTTTAATTCAATATCCATCATCACCGGCACATGATCACTAGCAGAGCTGTAATACACATAGCTGCCATCAACAGGCAGTTGCCATGTTGGTGCACAGAAAATAAAATCAACCACCGTGCCTGTCCAAACGGTATAGGTAGGATTAACTGGCACTTTTGCCCTTGTAAATGAATCCTGAAATCCCTTTGTTTCGATAGCGTCCAAAGCACCAGTCGGTATAGCCCCCAATTCAGGATTTCTGACTTTAAAGTTTGCCCCTAGCAAATCCCATACCAACTTATCATCTACAGCAGCTGCTGCACTTTGGGGCTTAGCCTGAGATCTAAATGTATATTGATAGTCTTTTTTTCTTTCTGCATTCCAGTCTGCAGCTAAAAGAATATTTTTAGATTCATCTGCCCCGGCAGCGGCCAGCAACTCTTTGACTTCTTCTTCTCGTTTTTTACCCGATGCATCCCTCACATCTAAATGAGTACCATATACTGATAGAGTATTACCATCGGGAAGCTGCACACGGGTGTTAATAAAGTTTCTCTTTTCTAGATCCCTACTATCTTGATCAACGGTATACACTTTTTTTATTGGCTCTTGTATAAATGGATATTTAGAAACAATCATATTATGTAAAGTATTTCCTGTATCTTTAGAAACCTGATACTCATAACCAAGCTCTTTAAAATCAGCAGCACAGGTATTGCCATCAGGGAATACCACTTCTTGGAGCACTAACACATCTGCGTTAATCGCTTTGATAGTATCTAAAATTCCCTTATAATTGCGCTTATTTTTAGGATTTCGCCACTTATGAACATTATACGTTGCCACACGGGCAATTGATCTATCTTTTTCTGGAATATATCCATTTTGTTTTTGATCACGGTCACAATCTTGCATAAATAAATCTTGCATTTCTTGAGAAGCTTTAGTTACAGATTTTTTTTGCTCACTTAACAGCGCATACTCTGCCCATATACTTGCCGGCTTGTATGATTGAAATATACGTCTTAATCCTGGCTTTGAGGTCTCAATAGGATCAAGGGGCTTATCTTTAAGCCAAGGCTTAATGCGAGCTGGAGCTTCTTGTGCAGCCTCTTGTTCAAGTTCTTGTTGTTGTTCTTGTTTCTGTTCTTGTTGCGAAACAACTGCTTGTTGGTCAGCTAACTGGCCCTTTTTACCCTTACCAATATGCCCTAATACCGTACCTAATGACTCTTGTTGTAAATACTCCGGCACCTCCTGGCCCTGTTTCTTATTGTTTAACTGACGGGTCAGCCATTCAGTGAACAGTTGATCAGTAATCTCACTGATCTGATTTTGAGTTTTTACCAGCATATCTTCCGGAGTATTAGTGTATACATGAAATTCAATCCCACTATCTGGATTAAGACCATACACTGAATTCATTAACAAGCGTACTTGCCACGCATCATTAATGACAAAACCTGGCTCTTTATACTTATCTAAAAGTGGCGATATCTTTGTATGCCGGCTTTTTTTTGGATCCCAGCATGATTTATCTATCATCTGATTCCACGGTACGCAATAGCCAACTTGAGCCAGCATAGCAACATTATCAACAACTTCTTTTGGTACAATAATCTGCTGCAAAGACGCCATTGTTGTCTCTTGTATGCTTTGAGCTATTTTAACTAATTTTTCTTGATACCTTGGATCAAAATCATACATATCAAAAATACGCTTAAAAAGTTCTTGCATATCAATTTGCTCTATTGATTTATTCTGTATAAAATAGTCCCAGGTACAGCTTGTTAGAAGATTTACATTACCAAACAAGGGAATATTTGCTGATAAAAGCATACTTGGATGCTTACCACGACCGTAAATGCTTCCAACTGAATCTACATACTCATTAATAGTCTCTTGCGCTGCTGCATCTTTAAAAAAACGAGTAAAAACAAAAGGAGCTTGTTTGCTATATAATCGAATTATTTTATGCAGCTCTTGAATAAAATACTCATATACACGCAACTGCCCTGGTTCAGCCCGATAAAATACATACTTGCCTTCTTTATATGCCTTACGCTCTCTTTTTAAGCATTCTTTTACTATCTTGATATCAAGCACACCCTTGTTATCAACCTCACGGCCATACAATCTATCTATTGTTTCTTTATACTTTTTATAGTGAGCTTCTGTTGGCGTCAGAAATCCAGCAGCTTCTTCTTTTTCTTCTGCTGCCTCTTTTTTTTCTTCTTCTCCCTCTCCACCATTTCTCTGTTGATTAATCCATGGCCCCTTCTCTTGATCCATAGCTCTGCGTATATGCTCCATCCGGCGAACGGCTTTTGGCAATACAGACTCATATTTTTCTACCTGTTCCTGCTTAAACTGTGTTTTTTTTAAAATATCAATTATAGCTTGATTGCCACGTGCATAATCAAAAGCATTTAAACCTGAGTGATCTTTTTGATAGGGATTAGCTTTCCATTTTGTTATTAAAACATCAATGATCGATAGAGTGTTCCTTTGAGGGACCAGCAACATGAGAACTGATTGACCCTTCTTATTTACTGCATTTATATCAGCCCCGTTATTCAAAAGCTCATAACCTGCGTTAAAGTCACGATGATAACTTTGGTTTGCAAACACTAATAACGCCGTATCGCCATCATTATTTTTAGCGTTAATATCAATACCTGCCGAATGTCCAAGCAATAACCGAACTTTCTCCACATCATCATTCCACCTCATAGCGCATATTAAAACCGTATCGCCTTTATTATTTTTCGCTTTAATATCAGCTCCCCAAGCAAGCAATAAAACAACCATCTCCACATTGCTGTTCATCGCAGCGAGCATTAAAGGCGTCTCTCTATTGAGGTTTTGTGCATTAACATCAGCACCACGGCTAAGTAATAGCTCAGCTTTATTCACCTGGCTCATCCTAATCGCTTTCATTAAGGCTGTATCTCCACTCAATGCTTCTTTAGCATTAACATCGACCCCTGCGTCCAACCAATACCGAACAGAATCTATATTGCCACTAAAACTGGCTTCAAAAATATCTGTTGACCCAGCAGGATCTCCCTGCATAGCAAACAATGGCATCACTCCACACAAAAAAAACGCTATAACTGAAATAATTGATACTTTATTAATTTCCATTACAATCTCCCCTTTTTTTATTAAATCTATAAATTACACTCTATTAACCTGTTTTTTTATCTTTTATTTTCTCTTATTGCACTGCTGCTGCTTGCGGCTCTGCTGCCGATTCTTTTGACTCTGCTGCTTCTTCTACCGCCGTTGCTTGCACCGCTGCCCCTGATTGGTTTAATTCAATATCCATCATCACCGGCACATGATCACTAGCAGAGCTGTAATACAGATAGCTGCCATCAACAGGCAGTTGCCATGTTGGTGCACAGAAAATAAAATCGACCACCGTGCCTGTCCAAACGGTATAGGTAGGATTAACTACTACTTTCGCCATTCTAAATGAATCCTGAAACTCATTTTTTTCGATAGCATCAAGGGCATCAGTCGGTATAAGTGATATTTTCGGATTTCTGACTTTAAAGTTTGCCCCTAGCAAATCCCATGCTGATATATCAGCTGCCGTAGCTGCTGCACTTTGGGGCTCAGTCTGAAGTTTAACCTTGTATTGATAATCTTTTTTTCTCACTGCATTCCAATCGGCCGCTAAAAGAATATTTTTAGATTCATCTGCGCCGGCAGCGGTCAGCAACTCTTTAACTTCTTCTTCTCGTTTTTTACCCGATTCATCCCACACATCTAAATGGGTGCCATACACAGATAGAGTATTACCATCGGGAAGCTGCACACGGGTGTTAATAAAGTTTCTCTTTTCTCTAAGTTCACTATCTTGATCAACTTTATACACTTTTTTTATTGGCTCTTGTACAAATGGATACTTAGAAACAATCATATTGTGTAGACCATTTCCCATATCCATAAAAACTTGATACTCATAACCAAGCCTTTTAAAATCAGCAAGCAAGTTATTGCCACCAGAAAACACCACTTCTTGCAACACTAACACATCTGCATTAATCGCTTTGATAGTATCTAAAATCCCCTGATAATTATCTTTATTTTTAGGATCTAACCATTTATGCACATTATACGTTGCCACACGAGCAATTGCTTTATCTTTTTCTGGAATATACTTATTTTGTTCTTGATCACGCGCACAATCACTGATAAATAAATTTTGCATAATGGCTGCATCAAGCAGAACTCGCTCTCCCCCACTCAATTGCTGTGCATATTTTTCCCATATATTTGCCGGCTTATGGAGCTGCAACCTACTTTTTGCCCCAAACACCGCTTGCACTCGCGCTTGACCTGCCGCTTGCGCTCCCAAATCAACTTTTTTTTGTATGCTTTCTGGTGCAATAAGCTCCCCATAATATTCACGTAGCATGTCTTGCTGTTTCTCTGGTGGTAACACTGTATATTCACCCTTACCAAGAAAGCTGAACACTTTACTAAGCTCATCTGTTTCCTCAACCCCTTTGGACACACCTCTATGCCTTAACTCTTTTTTTAGCCATTCAGTAAACAGTTTATCTGTAATTTCACTTATCTGATTTTGAGTTTTCACCTGTATATTTTCAGGATTATTAGTATATACATGAAATTCAATACCACTCTCTGGATTAAGGCCATACACTGCATTCATCAATATGCGTACTTGCCACTCATCATCAATGGCAAAACCTGGATCTTTATACTTATTTAAAAGTGGTGATATCTTTGTATGCCTCTCTTTTTGCGCATCCCAACATGATTTATCTATCATCTCATCCCACGGTACGCAATAGCCAACCTGAGCTAGCATAGCAACATTATCAACAACTTCTTTTGGGATGATAATCTGCTGCAAAGAAGCCATTCTTGTCTTTTGTATATTTTGAGCTATTTCAACTAATTGTGCTTGATACTTTGGGTCAAAGCGATACATAGCAAAAATATGCTGAAAAAGTTCTTGCACATCAATGTGTTCTACCGATGCATTCTGCAAAAAATAGTCCCAGGTACAGCTTCCCAATTTATTTACATTGCCAAACAAGGGAATATTTGCCGATAAAAGCATACTTGGAAGCTCTCCACGATCCCGAAGCTTGCCGCCAACAGAGTCTACATACTCATTAATTGTTTTTTGCGCTGCCGCATCTTTAAAAAAACGAGTAAAAACAAAGGGAGCTTGCTTGCTATATAATCGAATTATTCTATAAAGCTCTTGAATAAAATATTCATATACACGCAACTCTCCAGGTTCAGCCCGATAAAATACATACTTGCCTTCTTTATATGCTTTACGCTCTTTTTCTAAGCATTCTTGTGCTATCTTGTTATTAAATACGCCAGTCTCGTTATCAAATACGACCGAATACCGTTGCTCTATTGTTTTTTTATATTGTTGATAGTGAGCTTCGGTTGGCGTCAAAAAGAGAGCAGCTTCTTCTGCCTCTTTTTTTTCTTCTTCGGCCTCTTGCCTTGCCTCATCTTTTCTCTCTTTCTTTATCCCTGCTTCAAGTAGCCGCGCCTTTTCTGGATCCATAGCTCTGTGTATATGATCCATCCGGCCAACTGCTTTTGGCAATACAGACTGATATTTTTCTACCTGTTCCTGCTTAACGGGTGCTTTATGCTGTGTTTTTTTTAAAATATCAATTATAGCTTTATTGCCACGTGCATAGTCAAAAGCATTTAAACCAGACTCATCTACTTGATAAGGATTAGCGTTCCATTTTGTTATTAAAGAATCAATAATAGATAGTCCTTTCCCGCTAATCACCACCAATATGAGCGCTGATGTACCCTTATTGTTTACTGCATTTATATCAGCCCCGTGCCGCAAAAGCTCATAACCTACCTGAAAGTAGTGATCAGTGTCTACATCTGCCGCCACCAATAACGCCGTATCGCCATTATTATTTTTAGCTTCAATATCAATGCCGCGATCAACTAAGAAGGCAACCATCTCCACATTGTAGCTCCCTCTCGCAGCACTTATTAACGCTGTATCGCCATTATTATTTTTAACTTTAATATCAGCGCCACGATTAAGCAATAACGTAACCATCTCCACATTGTCCCTCCCTCTCGTAGCACTTATTAACGCTGTATCGCCATTATTATTTTTAGCATCAATATCAGCACCACGATCAAGCAATAACGTAACCATCTCCACGCTGTCCTTCCATCCCGCAACACTTATTAACGCTGTATCGCCATTATTCTTTTTAACTTCAATATCAGCGCCATGATCAAGCAATAACGTAACCATCTCCACATTGCCCATCCCTCTCGCAGCACTTATTAAAGGTGTATCGCCATCATTAGCTTTAGCATCAATATCAGCACCACGAGCAAGCAATAACTTAACTATCTCCACATTGTCCTTCAACCCCGAAGCTCTTATTAAAGCTGTATCGCCATTCTTATTTTTAGCTTCAATATCAGCAGCACGAGCAAGCAATAAGGCAACTATCTCCACATTGTCCTTCAACCCCGAAGCACTTATTAAAGCTGTATCGCCATTCTTATTTTTAGCTTCAATATCAGCCCCACGAGCAAGCAATAAGGTAACTATTTGGACATCTCGCTTAAAGACAGCACTTATTAAAGCTGTCTGACCACTAAATTTATCTTGAGCATTAATATCGACTTCTGTGTCCAGCCAATGTTTGACAGATTGTATGTTACCTTTACTAATGGCATGAAAAATATCTTTTGTCCCAGCGGGATCACCTTGCATAGAAAGTAAAGGCATCACCCCAAAAAAGAGACCCATCACGACGACCATAATACCTGTTTTTTTACCCACCATCACTACCCCTTAATTATTTTATGTAAATAAAAAGTCAAAACACTTATTTATTATATTTCTAAGTGTAATAATTAATGGACAAAAAAAGCAACACCTTTCTATTGATTTAAAAAAATGGCACTAAAAAAGGCCAACTTATTCAGTTGGCCTTTTTTATAGTTTTTAACAATAAACTAATATATTACGCTGCCGCTGATACCTTGCCTGCATTAGACGCAACTACTGTTTCAGTTTTAGCTGATTTGTTTTTAGCCACTTGTATGCGATAATCCTTATCCATCTCTTTGACTACCGATTGGGTAATATTTAATGAAGGGTTAACATATAACACACGACCTGTTACTGTATCAACCACCGCATCAAGTTTTTCTTTTTTAGCAACTTCTACTACCGCTTTTTCCATATCCTGAGCCAACTCTTCAGTTGTCTTTTGCATAGCAAGCTTCATTTCATATTCGCTTTCTTGCAACTTGGTATCATACTCAGTTTTCATTTTTCTCAATTTTTTTTCTTCATTTTCACGCGCAGACGCACTCAAGGTTGAAGCTTTACTTTGAAATTCTGTCATTTTTTGAGTTATTTTTTGTTCATCTTCTTGAATTGCTTTACTTAACTGTTCACGCGTTTTTTCAAGAGTTTTACCGCACTCAACACCCTGTTCACATTGACGCATAGTATCAAAAGATTCAACAAACCGAATTTTCAAGTCAGTTTTGCCATCGGCAATCAAATTGGTTATATTTTTAGATTGTACGTCTTTGCTTTTAGACGCCTCAGAAGCACCAACAATCATACACCCTGTCCCTAAAACCATTACCATTACTATTAACAAGTTATTCTTAGTATTCATACACGATCTCCTGTTGTTATATATAAAAAACCACTAAAATCAATCTAACTTTTTTAAAAAATTAGTCAATCTATCCAGCAGAAAGCAGCACCATTGCGGTGGCCACTGAATCTGTATGAGTAAGGGATATAAAAACCTGTATAGATTGATGAGATAGAGCTGGAAACATGCTCCAATCTACCTGCAACTCAGGAACTCCGCGACTGCTATTAATTACTTTCACGTTTTTACACATAGTTAAAAAAGATATGTGTTGATTGTTGCTCTGCCCCAACGCCTTAAAAAATGCTTCTCGGGCAGCAAAACGCACTGCAAACCGTTGTGCACTGTTAACAGGAACAGCCAAACAGTAATCAATCTCTTGCGCAGAAAAAATACGCTCTAATTGCTTACGAGAAAACGTATGCCACTGCGCAAAGCGACTACTATCTACTGAATCTATACCAATACCTAGTATCATTACTTAATTGGCTCTTAGTTTAATTAATGCGTTTTTGGGCATGCAACATAACAATAACAGAGATACTGAGTAAAGCAGAAAAAAAGCACCACACTGAAACGAATACATGATAATAAAAAAAATAACTTATCGCATAAGACAAGGCAAATAGCACACCAAAAATACGCGCATAAGGCAGGCGAGAAATAAAAAAGGGCACTATAGTTGCACACAGATAAAGCAGAGAACTTATATATATATTAGCTGTCGCAAGTGGTAAGAAATAACGAATATGACAATTAAACATAGTTACGGCCATATCATAACGCACAAGCCCTGCAGCTAAATAAGCTGAAACGAATGCCCCAACAATCACCATTGCACCTATCATCCATGAAGAGCGATCGTCTTTTTCCATACAATATACCGACAATGGTATCCATACAGGCCACACAATAAACGCGAATAATAAAAAAGTATACATGGCACTGGTGCGCCAGGGTTCAAATGCAGCATGAGTAAATGAAAGCCAAACAATACCTTCAGCGGCCTGCTGAATGGCAAACAAGAATGGAATTGATGCTAATAAAAATTGATTTTTATGTTTCATGTGCGTGTAAGCAACAATGCCCATTACCCCCAATACACTACTCGCCGTAAAGCTTGCAGTTGCTGAAAAACACATATGCTCTCCTTTTCTGATTAAACAGACACTTGCATCACCTATAGTACTATATCTACTCTTTTTATTCTCTTGTTTTTATTAACTATGCCTACTACAAAACCATTAGCCACGCTGCTGCTCTACGTGTTGATCAAGAGACCTATACAATATTGCTTCACGAATATGCACCGCATCAATAACAGCCGCCTCTTCTAAATCCGCAATGGTGCGGGCAACCTTTAGCACTTTATGATAGCCACGCATACTGAGACGCAACTTATCAAAAGCTCTTTTTAATATAGCTTCTGCAGAAGGAGTAAGTACACAAAATTGTTCAATTTCATCTGGCGTCATAGTACTATTAAACTTTCTTGCAGAACCAAAACGTTTAAATTGCATATCTAAACCCTGCTGTACGCGAGCAAACATTTCAGCTGATGATTCTGATTCTTGTTGTGCATTTTTAATCGTGTCATACTCAATAGATTGCACACTAATTTGCAAGTCAATGCGATCAAGCAAAGGCCCTGATAATTTTGCAGCATAACGTTCAACCTGTTCAGTAGTACACGTACACAGTCTATTTTTGTCACCAAAAAAACCACAAGGACATGGATTTAAAGCTGCAACTAATAAAAATGATGCGGGAAAACTAATAGATTGATGCACGCGCGCAATATGGACCATTTGACTTTCAAGCGGTTGCCGCAATGATTCAAGAGTATCACGCTTAAATTCAGTGAGTTCATCCAAAAATAAAATACCATGATGAGATAAGCTAATTTCTCCTGGTTGAGGATAAGTCCCACCCCCAATTAAACCAGCCTGAGAAATAGTATGATGTGGTGCTCTAAACGGACGTTGCGTAATTAATGCCTGTCCATCAAGCTTACCACACACAGAATAAAGTTTTGTTGTTTCAAGAACCTCTTCAAAACTCATTTTTGGCATAATGGTTGGCAATCTTTTTGCCAACATCGTTTTACCCGATCCAGGTGAACCTATAAAAAGAATATTATGCCTACCCGCTGCAGTAATCTGCAAAGCTCGTTTTGCCTGACTTTGTCCCTTAACTTGTGCAAAATCTACCCCAAAAGAGTGTGCGGCCTCAACCAATTTATTAAAATCACCCCGCGTTGGTTCTATGGTGATTTCACCACGCATGTAGGCAACAAGCTCAGTTAAATGGTCAACACCAACAACTTCAACTCCTTCTATCAAAGAGACTTCCGGCGCATTAGCTTTAGGCAAAATAATACGTTTAATATTATTACTTTGCGCATCATAGGCAATTGCTAACGCCCCTTTGACAAAACGAATGCTGCCATCAAGAGAAAGTTCACCTAAAAAAAGGGTCTCTTTGCGGATTTGTTCAGTAATTTCTAACATACCCATCGACATTAAAATGCCAATAGCTATCGGCAAATCAAATAACGTACCTTCTTTTTTTAAATCAGCAGGAGCTAAGTTAACCGTTATTTTTTTATTGGGTAACCGAAAGCCACTATTTTTTAATGCACTTAAAATACGCTTGCTGCTTTCTCTAATAGCCGCATCTGGCAAGCCAACAATATAAAAGTTGACCATGCCAAAAGCTGCATCCACTTCTACTTGCACAATACGTGCATTAACCCCAACCGTTGTGGCCGACAAAATATGTGCATACATTATAACTTAACTCTTCACGTGCTTGAGGGTCTTTAATTTAAACATATAATCTACTACTTCTTAGCTTGAGCTCTTAGCTCTATTGCTTAGTTTTAGGTCTTAGCTCTATTGCTTAGCTTTAGTTCTTAGTTCTATTTCTTAGTTTGAGCTTTTCTTATTAAAACCAAGCTTCACTTTTGCCCATGCCATACTGCTGTATAATGGCCCGAATAAGCCGCCACGTGAACCTTGTAATGCCCACATAAATTCTTGCACGTCACATTCTTTTGCGATCATCAAAGCATCTACACCGTTATTGTCTTTAAGGGTAACATCAGCCCCGGCATTAATAAGAATAGCTATGAACTCTAAGACGTTATCTTGTACTTGTTTTAATAATCTATTTTTTGCTTCTTGATTTTCAGGCTTACTAAAAAAAGGATGCTTTGGATCATTCAATAATCTAATAGTATTCAAAGCTATATAGCCGCCATGTATTAAAACTGTTTTGCCATATTTATTTTGTGCATTAACATTTGCTTTATTATCAATAAGATATTTCATAATAACAGGCGAAATACAACCTAATATAAGTGGTGTATGGCCAGAAGCATTTTCACTATTAACATCCGCCCCTGCTTGCACAAGAGTTTTCACCGTTTCCATAATTTTACTTGTATCTTGACCAGAACTTTCATGTAACGCATATAATAAAGCGGTGCTGCCATTCTTATCTTTTATATTGACACCACTAGTGCTAACCATCACAAGCTCTTTTGCTACTTCACTATAGCCAAACAATGAGGCTAGCATCAGAGCGGTCACTCCATTCTTTTCATCTTTGACATTAACATCAGCGCCCGCCTTAATAAGTTCTTTCACTGTTTCCATAATTTTATTTGTATCTTGCCCAGATATAACGACCCTCTGATATAATGCGTATAATAAAGCGGTGCTGCCATTCTCATCTGTTATATTCACACAACTAGGACTAACGCGTAAAAGCTCCTTTACAACTTCACTATTGCTAAAAAATGACGCCACCATAAGAGCCGTGGCTCCATCCTTTTCATCTTTAGCATTAACATCAGCGCCCCCCTTAATAAATTCTTTCACTTTTTCTAAAGAGCAGCTATTACCCTTGGCAACTTCCTGAATAAGCAGCCCAGAAACATCTAAAATTTGAGGCGCTTGAACAACTGGTGCTTTAACCGCGGGCACTTTAGCAACTGCTACTTTTTTGACTCCCTGGACTTTGACTTTCGGCTTAGCCGCCATGCAAAAGTTTATACCCCCCAAAATAACAACAAATAAAGATGCACGTAAAAATCGAGTACTTATACCATTCATAATAACCTCCACTATAACAACCATTTAGTAACCCATAACTTCACACTTTAATTTCAGCCTATCTGCAACCTACTCACCACATAACCACAAGCAATTAAATTCAAAGAGAAAATATATCAAAATAACAAAATAATATACTTACTAAATAATACCACGAATTGCCGTCTTTTAAAATAGGTAATATTGACTGTGGCAGTTTTTATAAATCCTCGTAAACTAGTGCTGTAGTGACATCTGTATGTTCATTTGTCAGTAAAAATCTATTATTATGCATAAAAAGGATGCTCTAATGATACCCGCACGCACCATCAAAACACTCATTTTTACCGCATGTTTTTTATCTTTTAGCTTCGGGATAGCCAGCACTATTGTGCCAGGCAACCAGGGAAATCCTAGCTTTTCTTTTCCCCTTAAGGCTCATATTGCCGGCCCTTCAGAAGGCACCTTATATGTAGGGGCAGACACACCAGGAGCACAGGAATTCGCCATTTCAATGCTGTCAAAAAAAGAAAACGTATTTGTTGGTATTACCCCTGAAACAATTACCCTTAATAATATCAAAGATCAACCAAATCCTCTCTTTAACACTCAGATAAAACTGTTGTCACTCATAGAACTACCCGTATTTAAACCCAATGGCCCTTCCACAGAACAGCTTGTAGTTGCAGTGCCAACTGCAAACACGAAATCCCTGTATCTTTTTGATAATAACTATAAATCACTACTCAGTATTCCTCAGATTCCTGACACCTCTATTAACCCCTTACAAGAAACATCTGGTATTGTGCAGATAGCCACAACCCCCCAAGGGCTTGTCTTTGCTGCCATTAAACCATCTGCTGAGGGCTCTACTTTTGGAGATATCGGAAGTGGGGTCGCGCTGGCACTATTTACCAATGGCCTGCCACGCACCTTTATGTTGCTCAATGCAACATCTCAACCAAACACATCACCAGTGTTAGCCCTTGATATTAATACTAAACAATTAATAATCGATTATAACAACAATGGCGGTACTTTAGCTGCCATACTTAACAATGCAGCAACAATGCATTGGAACGATAGGTTAAAGCGTTTATTTATAGGTTTACAGGTACGCGCTGGTGCCAATGCCGGTGCCCGCTCCCTTATAGTTGCGCATGCAGATAACGGCAAACTAACATTTGAAACTATAGCTCCTGACAGTGTATTTAATGGTGGCGACAATAAGATTATTGGTTCTTTAGCCCCCAACGCAACTACCTCTATCTATGAAGTTACCTCACAGCTTACTTCAACCTCAAAAGATTATTTACTAGTGCGTGGCGACACTGGCACTGGCCCTGAAGCACGCAATAGCGTGTATGCATTACCGTTAGTGAGCTATCATGAAAACAAAGCACTTGTTGGCACTATTGCTGCAAAAAATATGCCCTCACAGCAAGAACCCGCAACAACTCCTGAACAAATGACCATTAATACTGATCCTGCTGCGCAAGTGGGCGGCGGATCTTTAGCTGCAAGGTTAGGTATAATTTCTGAAATTAGGGTAGTTAACGATACGGTATTTGCAGCAACCACAGAAAACAATGGCGTTGGTGGCGGTGTCTTTTATTCACAAGCACTCTTTGACAACAATGGCATGATCAAACGCTGGACACAATGGCAACGATACGCAGGCTTAACAGAATCTACTATTGGTGTGGCGATTGATCAATACTCGGGAAATGTAACTACACTAGCAAGCACCAATAGTGATTCTACAATAAGCCATACCCAATGGGGTAAAGGTTCTCCCGATAAAACAGGACCTTTAATAAGCGCCATTGGCCCGGTTGAACAGCTATTTGATTTTCCTGCACTTGTTACCCCAGGACTAAACATAATTTCAGTTCTTGCCGCTACCTATAGCGATCAAATAACGATTGCTCAAACTGGTACCATTAGTAATGGACTCATACTACCGACTCTTGGTGATGCCTTTGCTTCTAAAACTTTTGATAATGGCACCATACCTGAAAACCTAGGAACTAACTCAACACTAGTAACTATTAAAGGGGGCGTTCTTTCAGACATAAGCCCACTTACCCACGTTGCCATGGGCAAATCGGGCTCTAACGGATGGCTCTTTGTTGGGGGAACCAATGGGTTAGCCGTTCTTTCAACAACAAATAATGCTGGATGGACTAATCTTAGGCAAGGCTTTGATGGCTTAACAGCAGGCATGTCTTTTAAACAATTAGGCACCTATACATTTATAAAAAAATTGGTTATTGATGGTGATTATCTCTACGTGCTCACCGATACATCACTGGATCGTATTGTCATTAATACAGACAACTTAAGCTCCGACAGAGTTGAAATCACTCAGCTTGCCAATGCCAACCAAGCACCTTTTGCCGCTTCATGTTCATTTTTTAATGATCTTATAGTTTCAGATAAACTCTCACTTATTGCAACAAGCAATGGGTTATACCGTGTTGGCAATAATAACGATATTTCAAAAGCAACTGACAGCAAAAGTGTTGACTGGACAGCTGTTGAAATCCCTGAAAATTTTGCAGGCCCGGTTACTCATCTGTATGCAAAAAGTGGCTCGGGCCGCGACCAAGATGTAGCTCGTAATAACTTTGATGGACAGCTTTATGTGCTCAGCGCAGATCGTAGCAGAAACAGAGCACAAATAAATCGCTTTACCATTGCAGCGGTCAGTGGCCCTACTATCATTGATGATCAAACCGTACAGCCATTACCCGATTTTTTTAGGAACACAGCAGCTGAGCCACATACAAAAATACTTTCTTATTCTTATAACTTTGGAGAATTTAGAGATCTTTTTGCCACCGATGGAGCTTTAAATTTCAATGCTCGAGCAGCAGAATTTTCTGTACCTGCTAACCTGCAAATTGCACCTCATAGATTGATTAGCTCTGGTATAAGTGCAGGTAACAACATTCCATCAATGATACAAAACAGCTCTTTAGGTACCTGGCTTATCGGAAATGAAAAAGGCGTATATACTAACGAATAGCCACCCATGAATAATAATTTAAAGACACAAATTGGCACACAAAGGCTTCGCTTATGAACAGTACTAAAAACAGTATAAAAAAACTTTTATTTATGTGCATAGCCTATAATTCATCTATGCATGGCATGAATCTACTGCAGCCAGCTGAAACATTATTACGTCCTCCCTATGATAGACACTTAAACTATCATACCAACGTTTTTTTAGAAGGCGGATTTGGCTCAAAAAGCTTTAATCAAGACGGTTTAACTAGTAGTCCCTTGCATATCTGGCAAACAGAACAAGATAGTATTGCAATGCTTAAAGGATTTAATCCTGCTAGCCCTATTGGCAGCCTAAGCAATCGCCTTAACGCTAATAATGATGGGATACGAGGACGATTTGCAGTATGCGGAGATCTTGATGTTCGCTGTGCTGCGGCATTTAATACTCGTTTTTTCTTTTTAGATAATTGGTTTGTAAGCATTCACTTACCTGCCTATCACATCAGATTAAAAAATGTACACTTTACCGATAAAACAGAAAACAACAATGATGCCGATGCTCGGGTAAAAGCCCTTCTTACTGATAATTTTGCAGCCAATGTACGTCAGTTAGGGTGCCTTGATGTATCTGACTGGAGTAGATCTGGCGTTGGTGATCTGGCGCTATTGTTAAACTGGTATCGTGATTTTCCACAAGCAAAAGAAGTCCTCAAAAATGCGCGCATTAACTGGCGAGTTGGGTTAAGTATGCCAACGGGTAAACGAGCAGATCTTGATAAATTATTTGCTTTACCCTTTGGTTATGATGGCGCCTATGCTGTGCCATTTGGCTTAGGACTTGATGTTATGCTTGGTTGCTACTTACAAACTGGTCTTGATGTGCAACTGACTCACATTTTTGGCGCTGTAGGTGAATATCGCATAAAAACTGATACCAATCAGACAGAGCTCCTTCTGTTACAAAAAACATGTGCCTATAAAGATTATGGGCTTACCCAACGATTTAATCTGTACGTTGAAATGAATAAGTTCCTAAAAGGTTTTTCCTGCTTAGTAGGTTATCAATACTTAAAACACGGCACAGATCACTTAGCTCTGCGCACCAATGCCTTTTCTGACACAATAGCCAACACTGCCGAAAGCTTAAAGGACTGGACAGCTCATCATGCTATCATAAATGCAAGCTATGATTTTGCAGTGCACACGTGGCATAAAAAACATGCTCTACCCTATGTCTCGCTGTATGCACGTATTCCCTTTAATGGTAAAAGATTCACCGGCAATAGAACCATCGGGTGCGTGATAGCTGTTGACTTTTAAGCACTGGCTATCATAAAAAATAAAAACTATAACTAAGGAATATATAGAATGTTTTCATTTTTTAAAAACACCTTTAAAAAAATTTTCCAACAGGTTACTTCCAAGTTGACTGCCCTTTTTGGACGTACCCATATTGATGAGGATAGTCTAAAAGAACTCGAAATATTGTTACTTTCTGCCGATACTGGCGTTAAAACTACCCGTTCAATTATAGCCTCACTGAAAGAACAGTGCCAACGCGGCAATTTGCAAAAAGGAGCTGATTTAAAAATAGCGCTCAAAAAAGCTCTTCATACTATATTAACATCTGTGCCAAAACCAACACTAGATAGTCGCATTCATCTACTAGTCGGTATCAATGGCAGTGGAAAAACAACCTTCGCCGGCAAATTGGCTCATTACTACAAACAACACAATAAAAAAGTATTACTCATTGCCGCCGACACTTTTAGAGCTGCTGCACCAGAGCAACTGACTCAATGGGCTCAACGAACTGGTGTGGACATTGTACTGGGCAAACCAAATCAAGATCCGGCATCGGTTGTTTTTACTGGATGCGAACAATTTAAAAAAGAGCAATTTGATATTTTAATCATTGATACAGCGGGCCGCTTGCAAACAAAAGCTAACCTCATGAACGAATTAGCAAAAATAAAACGCACAATCGATAAACAGCTGCCGGGTGAACCGATTAATGTTCTGCTTACTATTGATTCTATGTTAGGGCAAAACTCTTTTGAACAAGCTAAAATATTCAAAGAAAGCACCCATGTTAATGGCATTGTATTGACAAAAATGGATGGAACAGGCAAAGGAGGCATTGTTTTTGGCATAGCACAAGAACTTACTATTCCGGTTGCATATGTTGCTTTTGGCGAACAAGCGAATCAATTTGCGCCTTTTGACCCTGAAAGCTATCTAGAAGAATTATTAAATTCTTAACTTTTTATAATCTTTCATTGTCTTGTATATGATTAATCTTTTATAGTTATAAAAGCATTAGTCACATAAAGGGTTTTATGTTAGTTTTTCTTTTTTGGTCATCTATGCTTTTTTTCTCTTTTTTCTCTGCGATAGCAGCTGAAGAGCTTATGCCTCTTGTTGACAATAGACTTGAGATAACAAAACTTATTAATATCGCTACAGAAGAAAAACATCGTGCTTGCGTTGATTTAACCTTCTTGTTTGATGAACATCTTCCAAGTGACGAAAAATTAAAAGACATTCAGGCTGAGCAGTATGAATCTATCAGTAGCACGATATCTTCTTTGCCTCCCCTCAAAAAAATGATTTTTTTAGAACAACTATTTAGCACAATAGGTATAAAAAAACAAAAATATATAGATAAAAACATAATAGATAGCTTAATTATAGAAATAAATAAAAATAACCTTGAATCTATTAAAACCCTATATCTGTATGAAAAAATACTAGCAAAAGCTTCTTATGCGGTAAGCACCCTATGCCTCAATCACAAGTACGAAAAAAAATTAAACAAAAAAATAGACGAACTTGAAAATCGCCGCCTTGCCATTTCAGAAGAACATCAAGAATATAAAGACCGAGAAATGCACAAAGAATTATTAAACTTAATAAAAATCACTATAAAATATAAAATAAAATCATTACCAATCTGTAGCTACTCAAATTTAACATTAAAAGATAACGGCTTGTTTGATTCATTATTCTATACAACTATATTAAAAGACCTAAATAAATCAAAAAAAAATATTTTTGAAAATATAGATAATAGCTTTTTTGATTTTAAAAAATCTGTCAATTCATTTCATGAGCAAGCTGAAGAATTCCAATTCATAGCCTGCTCACCCTGGCAAGACCCTGATATGATATGGATGGAAATCAATAAAAGAGTAGCAAAAACACTCAATATACCAATACAAGCACTATGGTGATTACTTTTAGTAATAATAACAAAAAGTAGGAATATCTTTTTTTAAATCTAAAAGTAACGACTCTTGCTCTGAATACTTCAGACCTACTAAAAATGCACCATTCAACTCACATCAGCTTTATTTTAAATATCTTGGGTTAAAAGCTCAATCAACTCAAAATACCCTATATTGCAATCAAAAGATCAAAAACACTGTGTACCTGAAACCATGGACTTTATAAGACCAATTTTATTAGCATAATACGAGATGACATATACAAAAAACATGCTAATAGGAGGGCTTTGCATGGTACAGTTAAGCAGTCGATTATGGTTACTTAATATGATCTTTTTGCCTGTCATAGCCTCTCAAGCACCTCACCATTATCAAGACCCTATCTGGAAAGAAACTGAATTAGAGAGATCTGACTATGCCCTTTTATTATCAAGCGTAAAAAATGAACAACTATTGGATGCCTGCTCATTAAATAATGTAGCCAGAGCCCAGCATCTTTTAAAAAATGGCGCTAGTCTTACTATCAAAAATCGTCGGGGACGAGAACCCATTCACTTAGCTGCTCTTAACGGATATACCTCAATGGTAAAACTCTTGCTCGACTTTAAAGCCAACATTAATGCTCAAGACTACGAAAAGACAAAACCTCTTCATGTTGCGGCTTACAATGGACATGCTGAAACAGTGTCGCTATTGCTTGAACGTGGAGCGTTCAACAATGTTCACACTTCTAATGAATTTACCCCAGTGCATTACGCTGCACGACGAGGACACCCTGAAGCATTATGTATCTTATTAAATCATGAATTTAATGGACTAGAAGAGCCATACAATGAACTTAAAAAAATAAACGTAATAGCAACAATCTCTACATCACTATCTGCTGAAATTATTAGCATAATAATTGCCTATAAAGGGCTAGATAGGGATACACCATTAGTACAAAATCACAAAAAAGGCATACTATCTACACTATTTTCGCCTCTTGATCTTTTTGCCCATCCCATAATAAACCATACAACCGAATCTTACCCTATTGCCAGCGCAGAAAGTACTACCTGTTTTGGAGAAACCGCTCTTACATTGGCAGCTCAATCACTAACAAAAGAGAATGACCCAGAAAAACTGGTAGCGCTTAAAGAATGTGTTTCGCTTCTTGAAAAACAGCCAGAACGTATAATAAAAAAACTAATTCAGCGTGCCCTTGCACATAACGTATGAAACTATGGACTATGTAGTTCAATTTTATTACCATACTCACAGGGACATATAAAAGAAGGCACATAATGCATATACAATCTCAAAGTATTGGGTTATTAATAGAAACAATAACCCACAAACTCATCGGTCATTTTACCCCGCCAGAAGAACATGCATGGTGGATTATTGAAGCAATTACTGGTAAAAAAAGAGCTCATTTGATTGCCAAGCACAACATATCTTTAACCCCAGAGCAGCATGCACAATTAGAACATTGGCTACATGCACTCATTTATGAACATATGCCACTGCAATACCTTATCGGATCTGTGCCCTTTGGCGACTTAGACATACTGGTCGAACCACCCACACTTATTCCTCGTCCGGAAACAGAAGAGTGGTGTCTTGATCTTATAAATCAACTACAAAAAGCAGAAATTAAAAAATTAACAATTTTAGATATGTGCACCGGCTCTGGATGCATTGCCCTTGCTCTGGCACAGGCACTCCCAAAAGCAACCATATATGCAACCGATATTTCAAATAAGGCGTTAGAACTTGCTAAAAAAAATGCAATTCATAACAAAATTAGCAATGTAACCTTTTTGCACTCAGACCTCTTTGATTCCATATCTGACCTTTTTAAGTTCGATATTATTGTTGCAAATCCACCCTATATTGATCAAAAAGAATGGGAAACTCTTGCGGCCAGTGTCTCTGAATGGGAAGATAAAAAAGCGCTGATTGCCCCTGAAAACGGGCTTGCCATTATTGAAGAGATACTAAAAATAGCCCCACAGTATCTGAAAGAAAATAAAGAGTTAAAACAGCACGCTATTCCACAAATACTAATTGAAATTGGTCATCAGCAGGGGATATCTGTCCATGCCCTTATGATGAACTATAGATATAATTCTATCTCTATAAAAAAAGATTTAGCACACAAAGATCGTGTTGCATGTGGGAGAGTTCATGGGCTGGTTTAGACAATCAAAAACCATTAATTATGTTGCAGCAGTACTAAGTACGCAAAGCCTTACCTGCGGGTGGCTTGAAAAGTCTCTCACAACACATATGCTCATCTTGCGCGCTTATAAAAAAATAGATCTCAATGGGGATGTTGATGCTCAGGGATTTTTTAATCCTACTTTTATAGGAACTGCTCTTTCATCATTTTTAACAGAATACTGCATACCAAACCCAACACTTTCTTGCGCTTTTACCAGCCCTTTAGTTACTGAACGGTTAACCACCAAAACACATGCAACGCCACATCCAGGTACATTAATTATGACCCACACTCAACATGCTTTATGGGATTATCAGTACATATACCCAACTGATACGGATGAATATGTTTTTTACCTATGTGCAGTAACGCAACCATTTTTATTGCAGTATAAACTTATGGCCATTAAACATCAGCTTCCTCTTTTAACTACTACGTCTCAAACGGCGGCTCTGTTGCAATTATATCGATTTGCCTATGGTAACGCTTTCCGCTCAACACAACTAGGCATTGATATGCAACGTTGCAACAATAACCCTGAACGCCTTTTTAGCTCTGATATGCTCAACCGTATAATAACCATACCACCACATATACCCATAGTAATCGCACAAGAAAAATCGTCACTGCTAACCATGTGCGGTCTTTTTGTATCTGAAAGAACAGAATGAAGCAGATAAATTTTATTAAAACAGTACCGCCACAATGTCACCTTGCCTTAAAACAATGGATCATCTTTTCAACAGCACTATTCATACTCAGCGTGAGCATTATGGGTTGGCTTACTGCACAGCAAATATGGATTATAGATACGCTAAAACAAGAAAAAAATGCACTAACCAAGCATACACTCAATCACGCAACAGCAGATGAACGTAAGAAAAAAGTGATGGAATCAAAAAAAGAATATGAAAAAAAAGCACATAAAATTACTACCCACTTACACAGACCAAAAAACCCCCATACACTCATACAATCACTAAACCAGGCATGTGCAAAAAATAATGTTACTTTAGAATCAGTTACCATACAAAAACATCAACTTTCTATGCGTGGACTGTGCACCCAACCCGATCATGCCCTTAGCCTCATTCATGACCTTAATGAATTGCCAATACTCACCAATAGCACACTTATCTCTATAGAAAAAAAGGCGATAGATAGGGGAACTCAAAAATCAGCACTCATGTGCGCTATTACGAGTGATATTAAAAAATAACATATATATTATTTTTCTTATCAAAAAAACATTTATCTGATAAAGTTGTATATTATGCCTAAAATACAACAACTTTCACCACACGAAGCCCATAAAATTGCTGCCGGCGAGGTTGTAGAGCGCCCTGCAAATATTGTTAAAGAGCTTGTAGAAAATGCTCTTGATGCTGCTGCCACGCAGATAACTCTTTATATTGAAGATGGGGGCAAGCAACTTATTCGTGTTGTTGATAATGGCTGTGGCATGGATGAACAAGATGCACATGCCTGTTTTAATAAACATGCTACCAGCAAAATAACGCATGTAGATGAACTTGAAACAATTAACACTTTTGGCTTTCGCGGTGAAGCACTCGCAAGCGTTGCTGCTGTGGCCCACGTAACGCTGATAACCAAACAAGCTGATGCGTTGATAGGATTACAAGTATCGGTCGCCTGCAACCAAATCACTCAAACTCAACCAGTATCGGCTCTTACTGGTACAGATATAAGTGTACATGATCTTTTTTATACCATTCCTGCACGCAAAAAATTTCTCAAAAAAGAAGAAACTGAATGGCGACATATTGTACAACTATTTCAAGCTTTTTGCCTCGCCTTTGAGCACATACATTTTAAACTCTATAGCAACGGCACTATTGTTCATAATTGTCCACCCGTTAGCGCTATTGGCGATCGCTTTGCTCAACTCTGGCAACAGCATCATTTATTACCTATAGCAAGCGAACGCGTTGATGGTACCTTAATAGTAACCGGTGCAGCTTGCCACAATCAGTACAGATATGATCGTAATGCGCTGTTTTTCTTTGTAAATAATCGTTGGATAAAAAACTTTGCCCTTGCAAACGCATTACTTAAAGGGTATCAAGGCTTAATTCCTGCGGGCAAATATCCGATGGCCTGTATAAAAATTACTATAGATCCCACACTCATTGACGTGAATATTCATCCACGCAAAGAAGAAGTTGCTTTTTTATATCCACAAAAAGTTACTCAGCTGATTACGAGTGGCGTAAAAGAAGCGCTTGAACAGTTGGTTTCTACCCATATCACCACGCAGCAACCAACGGCTCCATATCAACAAACTGCATATCAACAAACTGCACACAAAACAGATGCAACACAATTTGCGCATGAAAAATCACCTGTTTTTACCCCCTTTAATTTTACTGATTTTGCACAACCAACTGTATCAGCACAACCAACTGTATCAAATGCATACTCTAACTGGACTACAGATACGGTGCACATAGAACAAGAAATTCACAATCCCTTCATATCTCCTACTCAACAAGCAACCCCCCCTACTTATGAGCCTGTTCAGATAGACCAAGAGCCCTCTCTGTATTCTACCTATCCTAAAGATAGAACAGAGAACCAAACACAACAAAGTACTGTTCTAGAAAAATCCGTTACCATTATTGGACAACTACATAAAACATACATTCTTATCGAACAAGAAGATGGTCTCTTTTTGGTTGATCAACATGCCGCACATGAACGTATTTTATATGAAATTTTTTCTAACCGATTTGCTGAATGTGCAACCATCAACCTTCTGTTTCCATCTATTGTAGAGCTTAGCTCTAATGATTATGCAACTATTACTAAGCATTTGAATATTTTTCAACATAATGGCATAACTATCGAACCATTTGGCGACAATCAACTGATTATTACATCAACGCCGGTTCACCTAAAAAATGTAAATATAGAAGAAATCATACAACAGGTGATTGGATGGATTCACGAATATGGAGCGGTTGATCATGCTGATTTTTTCAAAACTATTAATGAAAAAATGCATGCACAAATGGCCTGTAAGGCTGCCGTAAAAGCGGGAGACACCCTGGGGCACCAACAAATGCAAACAATTCTTACCGGTCTACACAAAACATCAAATCGGTTTACCTGCCCTCATGGTAGACCAACCGGCTTTTTACTTGCACTTGATGAGATAGAAAAAAGAATTAAGCGTAAAAAGTAACGTGAGACTCTTCTGCTTACCAATTTATTGTACCTATCTTTAGCAAAAAAATATGAGCCTAGATAGTCGCCACGCAACCAGATATAAATTGGCCCTTATTGTAACTATTTTACCCAAACTATTGATTTCTATTTGGAATAAATGCTATGATAATAATAGAGAGTATATATTATTTTATTTTACAGAAAGGGTTCAATATGAACAAAAAACTATTTTTAACCATTACTTTGTTGGGGTGTTCAGGTTTATCTTATGGCATGAATGATGATGAGATGAAAGATAGGGAATTGGCAGAACGCGAAAATGCTCGCGCACGAATGAACGAGATGGATAGAGCAATAGATAGGTATAAAAATAGCCCTCTGCTTGAGCAAGAAAAAAACGCAAGGCAAGCAAACAGAGCCGCCTCCCGAATAGAAGAAGAAAAACGCTTAGCACCTATCATAGCAGCTAGCCGACGCGCACAAGATGAGCAAACTTTGGCTAACCGACGCGCACAAGTAGAACGCGATCAACAAGCAGCCGAGCAAGAACCAACACGAGCAGCAGAACGAGCAGCACGAGCAGCACGAGCAGCAGGATCGCCGGCAGCAGCAGAAGCAGCTCCTGCAAATGATGGTTGGTTTAGTTGGTTATTTGGAAAAAAATAGATAGTCTTACAAAAAAGAGTCAAAGCAAGTAACGCAAAAAAGCTCTTTTAGAAACATACAAACTCTCTTGTGTCTTATATAAAGCACAAGAGAGTTTTTGTTTACAGCATAAAAAACATATTAAAAGCAATAATTTTTATAAAAATTTTATAAAAATGTAGCCAAACCTAGCTCATACGAGCTTACTTTTCTTTCACCTGCACCCCCTACTTACTCTCGATAGTCGACCAACTTACGATACATATCCACCGTTTATTTTACCTATCTTTAACAAAAAAATATGAGGCTAGATAGTCGCCACGCAACCAGATATAAATTGGCCCTTATTGTAACTATTTTATGCAAAATATTGATTTCTATTTGTAATAAATGCTATGATAATAATAGAGAGTATATATTATTTTATTTTACAGAAAGGGTTCAATATGAACAAAAAACTATTTTTAACCATTACTTTGTTGGGGTGTTCAGGTTTATCTTACGGCATGAATTGGGAAAAACCACTAACAAGGGCAGCTAGAGATAAAATTGCAAGAGATGCGGGGCGTCTTCAAGCTGAACACAAAGAGGAAATGCTCAATGCAAGACTAGAACGAGCAAAAGCTAGGGAAAAATCTCGACAAGAAGAAGAAATGCGCTTAGCAGTTGAAGAACTAGACTACCAAGAAGAGAGAGAAAAATCTCCACTAGAACAAGCGATAATAGACCGAGCAGAATCTAGACAAGCAAAATATCGACGATAGTAGACGGAATACAAACGTCTAAGAACTGAATAAGACAGCAAGATCTTCTGCAGAAGCAACTTCTGAAAAGAAAGGTTGGCTTAGTTAGTTCTATAAATAGTCTTACCTCAAAAGAGTGAAAGCAAATCATGCAAAAAAGCTCTTTTTTAAAAAAAACTAAAAACTCTCTTTTGTTTTATATAAAGCACAAGAGAGTTTTTGTTTTAGTTACAGCACAGTAAATAAAATAAACAGCAATAAGCAAAAGAAACAGATTAAAAGCAATAGTTTTTATAAAAATATAACAACCAACTAACAATATAAAAACAAAGCTAACTCATGAGTTTGCCTTGGATTTTTTTCACCTGCCCCGCACTTACTTTTGATGGTCGACCAACTTGCGATACATATAGACAGATGTTAATGGCGTATACGTAAAAAACAATAATAATAAACCAAGCATTAGAATAAAATTGAATACACGTACCTGCATATAGATGCCGACTAGCCACCACACTAAAATCCAGGGTATACATAATACCAGATAAGGCAAAAGCCCAATCAACCCCCCTCCAAACAATAACCACAACCTATTACGGGTTATGCGGTAACTGCAGGCAAAAGCCTTTAGCATCCCACACCTGGTATCAATTAAACAGTAGGCAAAAAAACTCAGTCTAAGCATAAGCCACCAACCAAACAAAGCTAAAACTATCTGACACAGAATACAAAAAACATACCCCACCCCTACCGTAAAAAATTCATATCGACTAAATATAAACAATGGGGCATGAGCAATCACCTGACCAATAAACTGAAGCATAAGTATGAGTAGTAGCAGAGCTGGCACATGACGCAAAGAAGAAACTATTACCCTAAGAGTAAATGGTTTACTGTCATACACCTCAAACATATAAGAAATTAAAGCTGATATATACCAACATATCCATACTAAAATACTTACTCCTACCAACATAATCCACGGCCAAAATTTCACTAAAAATACCTGTATAATCTCATGCGGCCTCACCCCCTGAGAGTGCTTTAAATTATCAATAAATGCGATATACTCAACTGATAATCTATCTATACATGGCACAATTATGGCACTGCATATGGCACCAATAATCAGTGGAATTATAAGCAACGCTAGTTGAATTGCTAACAATTTTTTCCAGTGCGCTTTTAACATTCCCCATGCATATCGTGTCGGATCTAATGGCCTAAAGGGCGCCTGCTTAACAGTATTCATATTTTTACAACTCTCTGTTATTCGTTAACTGATTTTTGATGACCTATTGGCTTAACACCCTCATTATCACCCCTGCCCATCAGCATACCCTTGTAATCAACCAACTTTCGGTACATAAATGTTTCAGAAAAAGATACAACCCAAATATAGATCATTACTGCTAAAGAAATAATTACTGAAATCTCTTTTTTTGATAAAACATGCTCACCATAAAAAAAGGTACTGATATGTGAAACCAATAGAAAAGAAACTATTGCAACAAGAACACCGAAAAATAATCGAATACAATAGGTTGAAAATAATAATCCACCATGCTCACTACAAATCTGAAAGCTTTCTTTTTCAGCATCAATTAAAGAAGTTTCGCGGTACATGGCAGAAGGTGCTAAGCAGGCTAAATGCCTCCAAGAAAACAGCATAAAATATAAAAAAAATCGAAATGCAGCTACTTTTATATCAAAAAAAATAACCACAATAAAGCCTAATATAAAAAGTTCTGGGAAAAACAATAATGGCATAGAAAGTGAACCCCGAAATAAAGATATAGGCCCATGACTTTTACTTTTTTGAAAAAAAATTTTCCCTGTATCATATAAATTAAGTGAGCTCTCAGCTAAACCATATGCACACATTAAAAATAAAAAAAATACCCACAAATAATCTTTGGTGTTGGCCATATCAAATGTATAAAATTTATCACTATGATCGATAAACAAAAAATAAGAAATAAATACAAAAAATAGCACATAACATAGTGTCAATACCCATTGAGTAAAAAACGCTTTGCACGCATATTTTAACGGATCTAGCGGCCTAAACGGCCCATGATTAACAGTATTCATATTTTTACAACTCTCTGTTATTCGTTAACTGATTTTTGATCAACTGAATCGCCAATGCGCTCTTGCTCATTATTTTCATAATCAGCCATAATCTTGCAATATACATAGGTCATTGCAAAACACCTTATCCACACTGCTATTGGCGAGTTCACTATTGCCAAAATAGCCATCCACTGTTCAACCTGTTCAAATGGTATGCTAAAAAACAAAGCAACAAGAGCAAATATACCTACTGGTATACCAACCAATATAATTGCGCCAAAAAAAGCTGTATACAAGAAAAGAGACTCAATAAATCTCCATTTATACCGATAAGTAAGCTCAAAGCTTTTTTTAATAGATTCTATAAGCGAGCTCTTTTTATCTATCAAATAGG
Organism: Candidatus Babelota bacterium; assembly: GCA_026388985.1. Classification (GTDB taxonomy): domain Bacteria; phylum Babelota; class Babeliae; order Babelales; family Vermiphilaceae; genus JAPLIS01. Next base: position 81,966 of record JAPLIS010000021.1, read on the forward strand.
GTACTACAAACATAGTCTTAAAAGCCAAATAAATAAAAAGTACCGCAGTAGGCAATAACACCATCAGTGATACTGCATAAGACGCATTAAATAACTGTACAAGTATGAGCTCTAAAGATCCAACCAAAAAGAGCGCCATCCATGCGCTTAAAGGAGCAGAAAAAAAATTACGCAAATATATCTTACCTGTTTTATATAATGACAATGCTGAGGCAATAAGAAAAATACTGCTAAAAGTGCTAAAAACAATCCTAAAAAATAAAAACAAAAAACTGTTATTTGTAGCCACATCAAGGTTGTTTTGTGCCAGATCAATAGCGGTAGTTTTTCCAAGAACTAATGTAAAAAGTACAGAAAATAATATAAAACCAAGGGCAATATGCCACTGACTCACCAAAGCTCGTAATGCAAACTTTAACGGCTCATAGGGATTAAAAAATGGTATTTTTCTTGTTCTTTCCATGGCGACAAACTCCTTTAATTAACAATATGGCGATATATAAAAACTTCTGCTAAACAAAACAGCCAAAATGAAAGAGCTAAGCCGGCAAAAGGAATATAAGTAAAGCAGGCCCAAATGGCCATATACGCGATTAAATATGCTATAAAAATATGAACTGAGTGTATCTGAGTATAATGCGAGCTTGCCTGCATGGCCGGCAGCAAAGAACTCCCCGTGTTTATCATGTGCACCGTTACACATGAAAAGCGTGAATACAGATACACAAAAAAAAGCGTTACTAGAGACTTAAGAAAATAGAACACTGCTAACCCAAGCTGTGCGCTCATCATTGATATGCCAGATAATGCGGCTATATGCACTACTATTAAAAGCATAAAGGGCGCTAATTTTAAGCCTACTGACAATGCTTTATCATAGAAGCGAATAGCATGATCAGATGAACCATCATATATACGTAACACATTCTTTTTCAAGGTAGCCTCCAGCCAGCCAATCCATATAGTCACACAGATAGATAAGAAAAAAAAGTACAGTACTGCAGGCATAACAGAGCCTAATGGTTTTGGATAGTGCTCAGAAAATAGCCAATACTTGATATAATCAAGTTTGCCAAATGCTACACCAAAATAGTCTGCAACTCTATCTATAACACCGATAATAACCCCACCTACCAACAAGCTGCTGAAAAACAAGAGCACAAAACTGATCGATAATCGCCATTTATGAACAAATGATTGCACTCCATAAGACAATGGCCCAAACACCCCAAAAGACAACCGTTTATCTGTAATCATAACAATTCAACTCCTTTAATTAAAAAATCTAATAACCACTGCCTATCACATAAAAATCTAGGTTCTGTTGAGTTTTTAACGCAACCATAAGCAAGCTCCTACAAATGACAGAAATGATAAAAAGTTACGCTTAGTTTTATCAAAACGTGAGAATATCCGCCTAAATTGCTTCATTTTAGAAAAGCAACATTCTACTAA
>JAPLIS010000023.1 GCA_026388985.1 Candidatus Babelota bacterium
TTTTTCCACAACAAAGTGTACGGGGAATTGATCTTTCATAGCATTAAGATGTGATACGATAATTACTTTAGAAAAATCGTCTTGTATTATATGTAACGCATCCATGATAAGCCCTAGTCCTTCTTCATCTTGTGATCCAAATCCTTCATCAATAATAAGAGTTTGTAGCGCGGTTCCTGCTCTGCGGGCAAGTAATTTAGAAATCGCTATACGTAAGGCAAAGTCTATTCTAAAGGCTTCTCCGCCAGAAAAGAGTTCATAAGGGCGAATGCCGGTTGCATCAGAAATATTAATATCGAGAGTTTCTTTTGTGCCACCTTTTTTAAGATCACGTAAAGATTCGATAAAAATATGCGCCTGATTGTTGGTAAGTTTTTTTAATAATTCATTTGCTTCCTGTTCAATTTCAGGAATAGCATCTTCGATTAATAATGCTTGAATGCCATCTTTTCCCGTTGCTATTGCAATCGCATGATAGTCAATCATGGCAGTATCATATTCTTTTATCTTATCTAGATTTTGTGCGTGTTCAGATTCAATAAGCTTTAAATTTTCTTGTTGAATGTGAATACTTCCCTTTTCTTGTAAGATGAGTTCTTTTTCTTGCATGTATTTTTTACGAGCATCTGCAAGGGCTTTTTTTTCTGCTACCAAAAGAGTAATTTTTTCAGTGAGGTCATTATACTTGTGCTGTGCTTGCATAAGATCAGTTATTTGTGCTTTTAGATTTCTGAGGGTATGACACAAGTAAAACACTTCTTTTTTTCGTTGTTCTTGATGGACGCTTTCTTGTTGTATATGTTCATATTCTGATAATAGTGTTTCTATCTCCTGTAAGCGTTTTTGTGCATCCTCGTGTTCCCTTTTAGTATAAATAATAGTGGCAAGCTCATGCTCTAGTGTGTTAATAGAAGCGGTGAGTTGTTGATAACGGGGATCGGTACTTATAGTTTCTATTTTTTTTCTATCAAATAATTCATACTGCTTTTGGGCAAGTACTAAGTTTTTACCAAGATCCTGCTCTTTGTGTTCATACATATTTAACTGCTGCATGATAAGAGCAAGAGATAGTTCTATTTTTTGACTATTTTTGGCAATCTCGGCTTGCTGTAACTTATGGGCTATAGACTTTTGTATGGTCGAGTGCAATTGCTGTATATGCTCATGTTGTGTAATGAGCATATCTTTTAATTTTTTTACCACATGGAGTAAGCGAGTCTGTTGGTGAGTTAAAAAATGTTCGGTACGGGTAAATTTTTGTTGTAAAAAGCGACGTTGTAAAGCGGATAAATTCTGCTCGCATAGGGGGCAACTTGGATCTTCTTTATCATGAACAAGTTGTTGTTTTTGTATGCTGTTTTGTAACTCGCTATGTATTAAAGAGCCACGTGTGCGAAAGATTTGATAATATTCTTTTCGGCGTTCAAATAAGCTTTCTGCTTTTTTGAGCTCTATTTCAACAATGTCAGTATGTATTAATGGCACGCTATCAAGGGCGTGCCGACACTGTGAAATTTCTTTTTCATGGGATATTTTTTGTTCTTCTAATCGCTTTTTATTTTCACTGATATTTGCAAGTTCAATACGTATGCGTTCAATGTCGATATTTGTTTTTTGTACGGCCAGTACATGTGTCTGATTTAATTGTTGCGTATGGGCATGTAGTTGCGAGGTGAGCTCCACATGTTTCATTTTTATTTCAAGCTGCTTTTGTAGCTTTTGTTGAAATATCGCAATGGCAGCCATGATATCTCTTTTTTGATTTTGTAGAGCGCTGTAATCAGGCACATAAAGTTGTTTTTTATGTACAGTGCGCCATGTGCTATATTTTTCTTGTAAAGCACATCTGTCTTCGTGTTGCTTTTTGACGAGCTCTTGCACTTTAAATAAAACAAGAGAAGCATCTTGTTGCTCTTGGGCATTATCTTTTTCAGATTGCTCTATCTTGGCAGCTTGTATGTCAAGATGTTGTTCAATCTGGCAGATAGCAGTTAATTGCTGCGTAATAGTTTCTAATTGTAGAGCAAGAGATGCTTTTTTTTGAATTTCACCCATTAGTTTTTCTTGCAATGCAAGCATTGTTTGCTTTTGGGCAGCAGCAGTGCGAGCTTTGTCCATTGCGCGCTTGCGAATCAGATCATAGCGTCCAAGGCCTAAAATAGAGGCAAGAATTTCTTTGCGATCTTTTGATGATTTTTTAGAGAATTCATTCGCATTGCCTTGACGTAAAAAAGCAGAATTAGTAAACGATTCAAAATCAATATGAATAGTTTGCTCGATTATTTCTTGCGTGTTGCGAATTGTTTTGCTGGTTAATGGTATTAATTTTTGTGTTTCTTTATTGAGCATGCCAAATTCTAATTGGGCAGTGGGCTTACCATAAGTAACGGAAAATTCTCTGCGTACTCGATAGGTGCTGCCTCCCAGTTCAAAATCAAAAATAACCATCATATGTGTTTGGCCTAAGCGTAATAACCCCTGATCTGGTTTTACCATTCCCAATGTTTTACGTGCTTGTCCCCATAGTGCCCAGGTGATGGCATCAAGGAGTGCTGATTTGCCATGACCATTTTTACCAGATAAGCAAATAAGAGGGTATGGGCCAAAATTAACTGTTTGTAACTCGGGACCATAACTCAAGAAATTTTTAATCTGCAGGGTAAGAGGAATCATATGATGTATTAGCTTTGGTATAATATATGTATGGATAGATTTTTTTAATTATGCAGAGTGTAGCATGGGTAGTAGCTATTTTCTATATTTTTGGAATTTTTATAAGATAAGCATTATAGTACAGTAAGAATAATTATAATTAAGATATTAATCAGCCTATTACTTATCTACTGGGGGAGCATTAATGAATGATACAATTTTTCGCGAATATGATATTCGAGGAAAAGTGGCAAGTGAGTTAGTTATTGATGAGATATATACTCTCACCTGTGCTATTGCCTACTATTTTAAACAGAAAGCTTCTCATGTAAAAACTATTGTTGTTGGTATGGATGGTAGAATACATTCTTTAGCTATTAAGCAAGAGATGTGCAGAGCCTTAATGGATAGCGGTATCGATGTGATATTTATTGGTGTGTGCACATCGCCAGCACTGTATTTTACATTACATACTATGCCTGTTCATGGTGGCTTAATGATTACCGCATCTCACAACGGGCAAGAGTATAATGGTATTAAGATATGTTTGGGTTCTCGTTCTGTATGGGGACGGGAGATTCAGGCTATTCGTGACTTATATATACAAAAAAAAAGAATAGAAGCTCAGGTCAAGGGATCGCTTACTGATTATTCCATTATCGAACCATATACTGATTGGCTTGTAGATCATTTTAAGCATCTACAGGGCATGGATCTACCAATTATAATAGATTGTGGTAATGGGGCAGCGGGAACCGTTATGCCACAGTTACTACAAAAAATGAACTGGTTGCACGTGAAGCTTCTCTATCCAGAGGTTGATGGCACCTATCCTCATCATGAAGCTGATCCAACAGTAGAAAAAAACATGGCTTGTGTTAAAAAGCTGTTAGCTACAACAGATTATATCGTTGGTATGGGGCTTGATGGTGATTGTGACCGTATGGCAGCAATGACTAAGGCCGGTTTTTTAGTGCCAGGAGATCAGCTGCTTGCGGTATTTGCACAGTATATTCTTAAAGATAATCCCGGAGCTAAGATAGTATTTGATATTAAAAGTTCTGCAGGGTTAAGTGAAATAGTGCAAGAATCAGGGGGTGTTGCGATTATGTCCCCTTCTGGGCATGCTATTATCAAAGAATATATGAAAAAAAATGATGCACTTTTGGGCGGTGAATTGAGTTGTCATTTTTTCTTTAAAGATCGTTATTTTGGGTATGATGATGGGGTATATGCTTTATTACGCTTAATTGAATTATTGTGTGAAACAGCATCATCTCTTGAAAAACTAATTGCTGTTTTTCCTCAAAAGTATAGTTCTCCAGAATTTCGTATTTTTTGTGAAGATGTCAAAAAGCACTTCGTGGTGGAAGCAGTAAAGAATGAATTAATCAAGCGGCCGGGCGTTGAACTTATTACGATTGACGGGGTACATGCTTCTATGGCATATGGGTGGGGCATTGTACGGGTATCAAATACTCAGCCAGCTTTAAGCATTCGTTTTGAGGGGCACAATACGTGTGGATTACAGCAAGTAAAAGATGACTTTATTGATGTACTGCAGCCTTTTATGCCAGAATTGAATTTAACAGACACTTTTAATGCATAGGTATATATGAAACGTCGTGTTGGCTTACATATTCGTTTAGTAGAGTCATTAGCTGCAGCGGCAGAAAAAGCAGTGCGATTAGAGCTTCCATTTTTTCAATGTTTTTTTACTCGTCAAGATACAGGCACATTAATGCAGTTTACCGATCAAGAAATAGCATTGTTTTTAAAAGAATATAGGGAACACTTTACAGAGCTCTATTTGCATGGATCATACTGGATTAATTTGGCTGGTATTAAAAAAAATGGATACCGTTCTTTCGAAAAAGAAATTGAGTTAGCAAAAAAAATGTCATTTACTCATATGGTGGTGCATCCGGGATCAGCAAAAGGGGCACAACACAAGAAAGAGGGTATCGACGCCTTTGCTGTTGCATTAAATAAAATTTTAAAATATGAACATGATATTCAGTTGGTTATAGAAAATACAGCTCATGGTAAAATGACGGTGGGTAGTGATATTAATGACTTTAAGCTATTGCTTGAAAAAATTGATCACCCAGAAAAGCTCACCTTCGCATTAGATACAGCGCATGCATTTGTGTATGGGTATGATATGAGTACTGATATCGGACAAGATGCGTTTATACAGTTAGTAGATGATGCGGTAGGGCTTGAGCGTGTTTCATTAATTCATTTAAATGATTCATCAAAAGGATGTGGTTCATGCATTGATAAGCATGCTGTGTTGGGTGAGGGATTAATTGGAGAGTTAGCATTGAAGCGCTTTGCCACCAATTCACAACTAGCGGCAATACCGATGCTTCTCGAGCTGCCAATTATGGCAGAAGAGCAAGAATATACAATAGTAGAAAAAGTGCGGAGCTGGTTTTAACAAAGGGGGTACGTATGAAGATTGCTATTAATGGCTTTGGGCGGATTGGACGTAATTTTTTACGAGCGGTATTGCTAGATCCACAGTCAGCACGTAAGCTGCAGGTGGTTGCGATTAACATTGGGCCAGGAAAGCCTGATTGTGTTGCTCATATGTTTAAATATGACACACTGATGGGCATATATCCGGGGAATATAAGAGTACAAGATGGTAATCTTTGTATAGATGATTATATAATTAAGATTTTTACTGAATCTGATCCTGCTCGTATTCCATGGGCAGCATCTGGTGTTGAATGGGTGGTTGAAGCATCGGGATGCTTTACGCATAAAAAAGATGCAAGCAAGCATATTGTTGCAGGTGCTCGCCACGTGTTAATTACTGCACCAGCAAAAGAAGAAGACATTTCTATTGTTCCTGGTGTTAATGAGCAGTTATTCGATTCAAAAAAGCACACTATTGTTTCTATGGGCAGCTGCACCACAAATGCATTTGTTACCCTGTTAAAAGTACTGCATGATGCATTTATAATAACTGGTGGTTTTATGACAACGGTACATGCTTATACCAACACACAAGTGCTTTTAGATGTTGGCGATGATGATATGCGCAGATGCCGGGCGGCAGCATTAAATATTATTCCAACGTCTACCGGGGCATCAGAAGTAGTGGTTAAAGTTATGCCAGAACTTAATGGTATAATTAAGGCAGTGGCATTGCGTGTCCCTGTTGCTAAAGTTTCTTTGATAGATTTTACCTTTACCGCTCAAAAGTTATTTACTGTTGAAACTATTCATGCAGCTTTATTGCACGCTAAAAATAATCGCATGCGGGGTATTCTTGATCTGACTATCGAGCCGCTTGTATCAAGTGATTTTAGTGGTAATAATTATTCAGTAGTTATTGATGGATTATTAACCGAAGTAAATGGCACTTTAGGTAAAGTATTTGGCTGGTATGACAATGAATGGGGATATAGTGTCCGGTTAAAAGATTTCTTATTATATGTTGCAGGTGAATTTTCGAACTCATATTAACAAGATACACATTAAAGATAAAAAAGGGGCCCGCTTTATAATAGGCCCCTTTTTTATAATTCTAAACTTTCTCTAAACTCGAATTCTAAACTCTCTAAACTCGTTTTTATATAAAACGTTATTCACGTATAACTTCAAATGTACGAGTGGCTACCATTTGTTGTTTTATAGCAGCTGAAATTTGACTCGTAATATCTTTATCGCCTATAAAAAATAAGCCATCTTTTTCTGTAATAGGAGAGTTTGTTTGTTCTCTTATTACCATACCATTGAGATTAACCAACTCTCCTTTATTATTTTTGTTAAATAAAGGTATTGGGTTACCGTTACTATCTTGTTTTTCTTTGACAACATACGTATCAGTGCTGGTTCCAGTACGAGGACCTTTATATTCTATTGCCATAACTATGTTTTTAACTTGTCCTTGTCTGTTTCCAGAAGCACTTTGTTGGTTTTGATTATTTGTTCTAGTCTGATTTTGTAAACTGTTTAAATAGGGCTGTTGTTCAAAATTATTAAATCCACCTGTTTCCTGCTGAAAATTATTAAATCCACCTGATTGCTGTGTTTGGTTATCTAGCATTGGTATGAGTGATACGTTTCTTAATTCAGCCGTAACTTTTGTTACGTTGCACGCACCATTGCCTTCTTTGTATGTTCCTTCGGGTGCAAGCTCTTTTTTAATATTTTTACAAAATGCTGATGCATTGTGAACGGTAACTACTACTTTTTCAGCCACGTCACCGGGTACGTCGTTGCGTAAAGCAACATCGTAGCCCCATGAAAGGTGGCAAGTGCTTAATGCTGATATAAGTAATGTAGTAGCAAGTACGTTTTTTGATATATTTTTTT
>JAPLIS010000013.1 GCA_026388985.1 Candidatus Babelota bacterium
TCGCCAAGCTGCTATTCATGCTGCAGCGCTAACTAGCAGAATGCGCGAAATCGATAAAATACATGAATTCAATCTAAAACAGGCAGATAAAGAAAATCAAGAAAGTATCGCAAGACAGGCGCAACAAGAACAAGAATCGGCTCAATCAGCTGCGCAAGAAAACAATGCTGAAGCATTACCTGTAGCGCGACCAGTGTACATTGGTCAAAAACAAACACCACGACCAGTTGGACCACCACCAGCACATGCGGGGCGACCAAGACCACTAGCACCACCACAAGCACCTGTAAAACCACAATAAAAAATCAGCCCCAATCAAATATCATAGATAAAAACAAGAGCGGCATACATAATAATTCATGTATACCGCTCTTATTTTATAATCTGGTGGAGCTAACCGGGGTCGAACCGGTGGCCTCATGCATGCCATGCATGCGCTCTACCAACTGAGCTATAGCCCCTTATATTCTTATATTAAATCAAATATAAAACATAGTATACCCCTATTTACGTAACGCTTCAACTAAATACACTCGCAAAAAAACAGTTTTCCCTTATTCTACCCATACTATATGCTTATACCCCCCGCCCCTGCAATAAGACGAAACCGAAGAAGAAATAAGAAAATATTTCAGACTGTTGTTTTTCAAGCAGACTCTATGCTATCCTAAGTATTGTATACATATATATAATAATTTTCACATAGAAAGGCTATTTTATGAAAACAGACACAATCAAAAACAAAACAATGCTCTTGATGAGCTTAGGATTATTGATATCGTGCGCTTCGCTCTCTTTAAAGGCCGTACCAGAAAGTACGCCTGTGGCTGTAGATACAAGCGCTGCCCTTACGCAGACAGTTCAAAATACAGCTACGCAGACAGCCCAACAGGCAACTGATTCTATCAAAGAGGTTGCCGCTAAAAGCAATCAATCTATTACCGAATGGTTTGCAGAAAAATATGAAGCATTTAAAGCATGGTTAAACAAACCGATGAGTAGTGCAAATGCTAAAACCTCATCTACTCATGTGATAAATACGGCAGAAAGAAAAGCACAATAACTATAAAGGTTCTCTTTAAGTTAATAATTACCTAGGTAGCTTTAATAAAATTATAAAAAAAAAGGATATAGTATGAAAATAATTACATTAGTTAGATCAGCAGTTCTACTCTTGGGAGTAGGGTTGCTAACAGGTGGCGCAGATATTAAAGCTATGACTTGTGAGCTCCGCAAAAAAGCTGGAGGGCTTACTAGCGAAGAAGTTAAACAACTAGGCGCATGTATTGGGGAAGCAATCGCAAAATGGTCTGGTGCTGCAGGCGCCAAATCTATTTTTATGTCTGCATCTGATCCGCAAAAACGAACCACCAATGTACTTGATGGGGATAACGATATGCCCAATGCCACGGTACAAAGAACAACCGGAGCGGTAACAGGTCCTCGACTAGGTTGGACTCCAGATCTATACATAGCTCAAAGCTATTTAAAAAAATATGCACCTAATAGTGCTAGTTTAAAGCAAGCCTGGAATCAAATTCGCGCTGCAGACCTTATAATACAAAATACTTTAACCATAGCTAATGAAAAAAAAGACGACACTTTAGCAGATAAAGTGAACTTTTTTTCAGCTCTCATACCCACAGTCGTCCAACCCATGCTTGATAGTCTCACAAAAGAATTTGCAACGGTCAGTGGTGTAGGAATGTGGACTTATGGTACCGAGGCATCAAAAAAATTAACGCTAGCAATTATACCCGTTATTAAAACAGCTCTGCAACGAATAATTACAAACTTTAAACTATTAGAAGTAAAAAACCGTGCAACAACAACTGCACAAAATGCATCTTCAATGCAAACAAAGGACATCGAAAAATTAAATAGAGAAAAACAAGCTTATGTCCCAGAAATTCTAAAAATATTTAACAACCGAAACAAAGAACAAGCAGATACTCCCTTAAAGCCATCTGATATTAAAAAAATGGCTGACGATGCACGTAGACTGCTTGGATCGGACAAAGGAAAAAGTCCAAGTGTAACGCCCGCTGCTGCAACCCAACCAGCTACAGCACCAGCTCCGAAAGCTCCAGTAACACCACCAGCAGCTCCATAACAAAAACCTGCTCCTCTTTATGAACCAGCAGGTATGCCAAAGCCAGTTGGAGAGTTTAAGGCTACAGAACCTAAGAAAAAAAAGTGAAGAGAATAACCTAAAAATACTATAAAAAAGGAAAGAATATGAAAACATTAAAAAACAAAATACTGATGCTTAGCCTGGGATTATTGGCAAGCGTGGGGTTTGCTACGCATGCCTCGCAAGCAAATCTTGTAAAACAATTACAAACAGAGCGTGAAAACCTTTCTACTACCGTCTTTGGCAAAGAAAGTATTTTTACAGCTAAAACAAGACACATGGTTCCTGGAACCTGGACTGATTTTATAAACAATAAATTGTTGCCCTTTATCAGTAAAAATGCATCTTCATTTCCATCTAGTGATACTTTAACAAAGGGTGTTAAGGATTGCGAAATGGCAAACAATCTGATTACGGACATAATTAATACATCAAATAAAGAAAAGGTTACAAATCTTGAGGCAATTCAAAAACAACTAAATGCGGATGAAACAATAATAAGCAAAACGCCTTATCATTTTAATGCCAAAATAGTTGCCAGGGATACATTCTATGAGCTCAAAAAACAGTTAGATTATATTATAGAAAACATAAAGCTGGACCTCAAAAGATCGTCTCCGCTTTCTGGTCTCTTGGCCAAACCAAAAGCTCCGATGGCACCACCTATGGCACTACCAGCTCCAAAAGCTCCAGCAGCACCACCTATGGCACCACCAGCTCCAAAAGCTCCAGCAGCACCACCTATGGCACCACCAGCTCCAAAAGCTCCAGCAGCACCACCTATGGCACCACCAGCTCCAACAGCACCTATGGCACCACCAGCTCCAACAGCACCGATGGCACCAGCAGCACCACCAGCTCCACCGGCACCAGCAGCACCACCAGCTCCGGCACCAGCAGCACCACCAGCTCCACCGGCACCAGCAGCACCACCAGCACCTATGGCACCACCAGCTCCGGCAGCACCAGCAGCTCCAGCTCAAGCAGCAGGAAAAGCGACGCAAACAGGGACAGGGGGAAGAAGTGATTTACTTAGCCAAATTCAAGCACGAAGAAAAGAAGATACTAGCGAAGGGAAAATGGGTTCAAAAGTAGAACCGGCTCCTACACCTTCTATACAACCGCCTGTAACACAAGGCGCGCCAGTTAAATCTCCAGTTATGGCAGTAAATTTGCTGGATTCAATACGGGCAGGTAAAACGCTTAAAAAAACGGGGACGGGGACACCAGTAGCGGCTGCTGCACAACAAACACCAAAAGATTTAACAGACAAAGAAGCAATGTTAAAAACTTCAGGACGAACCATTACCGACATCGAAAAAAAGGCTCAAAAAACAATTGCCGAGATGACGACAAAAGAATTACGTAAAACATTAGACGCTATGAACGAAGAAGATGATGAAGAAGAAGAATAAAAAACAGACTGGGATTAAATTTAATAAAACAATTGAAATCTAAATATAGAGGGAGTGGTGGTGAAAACTACTACTCCCTTACCATAAAAAAGAGTTGAATAAAAAGAAGTAATAAAGAAGCAATAAAGAAAATAGTATAAAAACGGGGGAAAGAATATGAAAACGTTAAAACAAAAAATACTGATACTCAGCATAGTAACGCTCAACAGTGGCGTTATCATACTGGCTGATGTTAGACAAGATGCTGAAACCTATGTACAATCTATGAAAGATTTTTATAATCTTATCCCGAAACAAACAAGTGATACACAACAGTTCTTAGAATTTAATGATTTGGCTGGCCGCATAACCCCTGCCATAGAATTTGTTAGAAATAATGCGACTACAACACCACCAAGTGTTATCTTAACAAACGCTCTACTAGAATGCGAAACCGCAAAACGCAATATTGAATTAATGCTTACCAGTATACACAGTACACAAGCGCTTACCAAAGAACAAAATACTAACTTTGAAACAATGATTGCACGGATAAAGCGTACACTTCTTTCTAAACGTGAAAAAGTAAAAAACACAACATTCACAACGACCTCTTTTTTTAGAACAAATACTAACGCTGAAAAAAATGCTGCAAAAAAAGTGTTACTTTCTTTAATTGAATCGTTAATGGAAGCAAATGCAAAAACAGAGTTTGTATGGAAATTAAAAAGAAAGAGTATAAACAGCCCAACAATTAAGCCGACACGCCCTGGTACAGAACAACCAGTAACAATACAACCGGTATTCCCCATCATCCCCCCCGTTGTTCCAGAAGTAACCACTCAATCGCCTATTATACCTACTACACCGAATGAAACTGAATTACCAGTAACAATTCAACCAGTACCAACAAATCCAGCACAACCTACACAACCTACGCAACCTACACAACCTACACAACCTGCACCAACACCACCAGCAATCACTATTCCGGTGCTACCACCTCCACCAGTTGAACGGCCAATAACAACACAACCTGAACCAACACCTGGTGAAACGCCGGCACAACCGGATCAACCTACTGAGCCAGATATGACTACACAACCAATACCAACAGAGCCACAACCGGATCAGCCGACTACGCAACAACCACAACCAGATCAGCCGACTACGCAACAACCAGAACCGGATCAGCCGACTACACAACAACCAGAACCGGATCAACCAACAACCGATCAGCCTGTTACTGCTCAGCCAGATCAACCAACAACTGATCAGCCTGTTACTACTCAGCCAGCACCGGCACCGGATCTATCAACCGGACAACCCGCTAAACCAGCTAAACCAGCTAAACCAGCTAAACCTGCTAAACCAGATAAACCTGCTAAACCAGATAAAACTGCTAAACCAGATAAACCTGCTAAACCAGATAAACCAGCTAAACCAGATAAACCTGCCAAACCAGATAAACCAGCAAAAGACCCAAAACCAGCTAAACCAGCACCTGATACTACAAGCGGTGGTGGGAATCAGATGGGCACTATGCCGGTGCCGGTGCCAGGCAATGATGAATTAAATCCACCATCAAGTCTGCCCGAAACATATAGACCTAAAAGAAAAAAATAACGTGCTACATGCCAAAGCATAAAAAAACAAAGCATAAAAAAAAGGGAGCCATAGTGGTTCCCTCTTTTTTGAACGTTATAAAAAATAACGCATGCGTGGCAATAAACATTAACGTAAGTTCGATCTAAGAAAATTGTAAAAATAAAGCTCCATTAAAAGTGAGCTCTCTGTAAAATGTGAAATAAACAGTTGGTATCTAAAAAAAGTTCTTATTATTTGTTTATTTTGATCCCCTTCGCGGGGAGGCGCGAACGCAAGTGAGCCTCGTTCAACCGCTGTTTCCCCCGTACGTGGTGAGCTTTCAACTAAAAAATAATTTTTTAGTAAAATTTGCAAAAAACAGTTGGCATTTAGAGAAGCGTGAATTTAATCAGGATATCCTGGGTTTGTTTTTTTGAAATACATGTCCACGCAATATAATTATCGCCTTTCCATCCGTCATCCTCGTGAAAACGGGGATCCATCTTAAGATTACATAAGTGCTTATTTTTACAGACTTATTTGAAAAAACAAAGATCATTAATCCTGGTTGCCGCTATGGCGGTTGAGCCCGTTTTCACCGCGAATGACGTGGGAGTGAGCATCTTTTGCTAATTGCGAGAACAACGTAGAAGAAAGTATAATATTTTGCTAATTCAAAGGTAGATGGTTCGAGGCTCGCTACACTCGCACCTTCTAACGAACAGCTCTTGATTAGTCAATAAAGTGACCAGCTTTAAAAATATAAAATCTACTTTTACACGAAGCTTTTAAGCACTTAATATTGATTACAGAGTAACTATCTGATAGAAATTATGACACCCTCCTACGTCATTCTCGCGAAGGCGGGCTCAACCGTCATAGCGGCATCCATCTTGTTCAATACATTAAAATCAAATATGCTTTAGGGTTTTGAATTTCTGCAGACACAGCTTTCTTCAAATAATTTAAAATCAGGATGGATTCCCGCCTTCGCGAGAATGACGTGGAAGAAAGCCTATTTTGCTAACTGCAAGGATGACGTGAGAGGCAAGTGTATTTTGCTAATTGCGCGAATGACGGATGAAAAGGCACTCATTGTTTTACGTGGACATGCGCTTGTCTAAAAAATACCCTCGCAATAACCCTATTCAATCTGTTTGTTTCACATTTCACTAAAAGCTTTTTTTTAATTCTCAAGATTCTAAAGATAGATCTCTAAGCGCTTAAGTCGCACTCACGTTAAACATTAATATTTATTAAAAATAGAGTAAGCTAGATACAAGAATTAATTATTTTTGCTTCTTATCTACACGGTAAGATGCCACTAAAAGATTTTACTCAACAGGCAAAAAAATCCCTAAAAACACAAGCGACATATATATATGCCTATTATTATACTCTACTTACTCGCATTCATAACAGTACCTGTGCATGCTGAACTTTCACTCACTATACACCCTATACACCCTATACACCCTATACTCACTATACACCCTATACACCCTATACAAGCTATACAAACCATAAACCCAGAAACTCAAGAGACTCATGGCAACAACAGCCATGACTACACTCTTAATCTCCATTTTCCCCTAAAAGAGGGGGATTGCATATATCATGACTATATTTCTTTATCAACCGATTCGCCAGATATCATGCTATCAGACTGGAACTCTTCAGGTGAGCCAATAGAACGATACGATGTGCTCTTTAAAAAAAACAAACTTGTATATATAGAGCCTTTTACGCTGACTTTAACGGCACAGGTTAAAACCAACAATCGCCATTCTATGCAAACGCCTAATCTGCACTGTATTTATTATAAAAAATCAGATAATAACATTACCCATCAACTGTTACCCCTTATATTTACTCAAAAACAGGATCATACTGTAATGCCATTACAAGCAGTGACAGAAAAATCAGTTATGAGCGTAAAAGCAATTGAACCTGCTATCAAAAAAAAACCAACACCTGTGTCTACACAGAACAGACCTGACTTTTTATCACCCGGCTACAAGCAAGCGCTGTATCCGCTGTTAATTATAGTAGTGGGAATAATAAGTACCATAGTAAGCACAAAGCGGGCAGAGAAACATTCCTCTACCCGCTTAACTTATATCAAATCAGTACTTAGCGCACTTATCGGCATCAGCCTACTGTGTATCTACTTACTTAACGCTGCTTTTTAAACTCATCATGTCTACCAACAGTTTTAAGCTTGTCATGATTTTTTTCTTTTTCTTCATGCAACTGCCGATACATACAGTCAATTACCCGATCAAGTACTTCATAAAACTCAACACCCTCATGCTCATAATGAGAAACAAGATCATAATGAGGACTTTTTACACGTAACTCAATACGACTATGCTGCCTTAATTTTGAAGGTTCAAATATCAAATCAATATGTACAGGGGTTGGCTCATGTTCTAAAAATTTTTCAATTTTTTGCAACTGCTTATGAGCATATTGCTCAGCAATATCAGAATGATCGACACCTCTAAAAACAATACGCTTTTGCATAGCTCTCTCCTTGAATTGCACATTAAAAGTAGGTTGAAAACATTTTTATCCTACCTTAAAGCAACACTCAAAGAAAAGAATTAATGTTTACGTGCAATAAAATGAATTGGTACGCCTTGTAAATCATATTTTTTACGCATCATTTGCTCTAAAAAACCAAATTGTGTTGGACCAAAAAATTGTGGCAAATTTACCCGTAACACAATGGTAATGGGAGATGTTTGCACCTGATTAGCACGCGCTACACGTAACATAAGCCCCTGCTTATAAAGTGGCTTATGAACCAGTGCTTCTTTAAACAAAAAGGTCAGCTCATCATCTGGCAATGTCTGCGAGTATTTTTGTCTTACTTTTTCAATAAGAGGCAAAACATGCCCAATATTTCTACCCGTTTTACAGGATATATCGAGTCGAGCAACTTTTTTCATTACATAATCATATTCATCAAGGCTAGAATCCATTGTTTCATGCTCGTACTCTTGCACAATATCCTGCTTATTAAATAATAGAATAACCGCCTTGTACTGATCTTGGAACGCATAAAATAATAACTTTAACTCTTGATCAGCTAATTTGCCTTCTGCCGCATCAACGACCAACAAAACGATGTCGGCATCTTTTAATGCTCCCATAGCTGTTTTGACCATCATAGTTTCAAGCTGATCGGTAATAACTCGTTTTCTACGAATACCTGGCGTATCAGTTAACTCAATTACTTCTTTATAAAATTGAAGCTTTTCACTAATTGGTTCACGCGTAGTACCTGGAATATTAGAAACAATAGAACGCTCTTGCTTTAACAATAGGTTAAGCAATGAAGATTTCCCAACGTTTGGTTTTCCCAAAATCACTACACGGCATTGCGGCTCTTCTTGAACCAACAGTATGGGCTCATCAGCAATCGCAATTACAATCTCTTCTAATAAATCTGCAATACCTGTTCCATGCTGGGCCGAAATAGGAAAATGTTTTTCATAACCAAGTGCATCAAATTCATGAAGCAATTCTTTGGCTACATGAGAATCAACCTTATTGGTAACCAAAAATACCGGTTTGCCTAACTTACGTAATAAAGTATTAATTTCTCTATCTTCAGGCAGAACACCAACCTTGCCATCGCACATAAATAAAATAACAACGGCGCTTTCAAGTTGTGCCAATGCTTGCTTGCGAGTCTGCTCTAAAATAATATCTTGTGTTTTGCGTAAACTAATACCACCAGTATCAATGAGTTGAAAAGAATGCCCCTGCCATAACACGACATCTTTAAGAGGATCGCGCGTTACTCCTTCTTGATCTAGGGTAATACTTTTAACATCCACAGATAACCTATTAAACAATGTTGATTTACCAACATTTGTTCTACCAACAATTACCACCTTAGGAAATATATGCTTATTCATTATTGCTGTACCTCTCGTACCAAACCAGGAAAATGGTGTAACACCATATGTGTTGTTTTCCACACAGATGAATCTGAAATATCTATAGCACTGCTTTGCTCATCCAATGCACCCATCTCTACAAATGGTGTGCGCTGTTCACGTTGATACCCTTTGCCAAAAGGCTCTTTTTTGTGCTCTACCTTTTTTTGTTCAATTTTTTTTATCTCTATCTTTGCGGCTATTTTTGGCTCACTAACCGCCTTAGATTCTCCGGTAAAATTCATAATAAAATGCACGTTAGGTGAAAATATACGATGAAAATGAGGGCTCCAAAGAGCGCGTTCATCGTGTATTACACTTTCAAAAAACGATAATTCTTTTGCAAATTGCACAACTACTCCATCAGCATCAATACGCATGCAAGCACCCTGGCTTAATATAGAATGCAATAAAGGTTCTTGCTGAATCTCTTGCGTACTTATAAAACGATGCCATTTTGCCGGTAACGTCTCGTGCGCATCGTGCGCATCTTGCACATCGTGCACATCGTGCGCATCGTACGGTGCATCGTGCGCCTCTTGTATAATGCTGCCAAAAGATTTCATCTCATCATCGCTATCATCGATTTCTGATTCATTATACACTTGATCAGATGGCATAACTGCTGGACAAGACACTGTGGCGTGGGGTGGCATAGATGAACCCCCTTGGCTACCATCAGTATCCTGACATAATTGTAAAAAAAACATTTCAAGGAAAAGATGCTGTGCGGTTGTTTTAAAAAAAAGCTCTTCATTGTTATATATGTGCTGCAAAATATCGTTCAGTCTTTTGAGTGAACACATATGAATAACCCCTTCAAGCATGCTATAATCTTCATGCTCATGAGGCCTAACTCCATACTTAAGCCACAGTAATGACCGCATTAATTCTATAAAGCGACGCCATATATATTCTGCACAAAAGTGCTCAAGGTTACTCTTTTTTAAAAACACCAGCATGTCCCGTGCATTACAGGTAAAAATTAATTCTATAATCTGCACAAAACTACCAGTATCTAAATGGTCTAATACACGCAAAACTGCTTGTGCCGTTACCGAGCCACTTGAAAAACGAACCTGTTCGACAATATTTAATGCATCACGCACTGACCCTCGCGTTTCATGTATAATTAATGAAAGACCAGTCGATTCATAGGGTATATTTTCAGCTGCACATACCTGCTGCAAATGAGTCAACAGTATTGGTTCATCAACTGCTTTAAACAGTAATTGAAAGCATCGCGACTTAACCGTATCAATAATTTTTTGTGTATCTGTTGTTGCTAGAATAAAAACAACATTTGCTGGTGGCTCTTCTAAAATTTTTAATAAAGCATTAAAAGCAGCCTTGCTGAGCATATGGGCTTCATCTATTAAATAAATTTTTTTCACCCCCATAATAGGCAAAAGAGATGCCGCATCAATAATCTGACGCACATTATCAACACCGGTATGAGAAGCTGCATCCATTTCTATAAAATCAGGATGAGTACCGGCAAGCATCGCACTACATGAATCACATACCATGCACGGAAGTGTATATTTTTTAGGATTTTTCTGAAAACTTTCAAGATCTTTACAATTTAAGGCTGATGAAAATACTCGTGCTGTTGTGGTTTTACCACATCCTCGTTGACCAGAAAAAAGATAGACCGGAAAATAATGACCTAAATAAAGACTATTTTTGAGCATTCGAACAGACAAAGTTTGACCAATTATCTGATCAAAATTCTTGGCTCGCAATTTACGAGCAAGATTAAGCTTCGTGTCAATCATTAGGCAACCAACCAAACATTATTTAAAAACGTATAACTCTCCAAAACACGAAACTTTTTATACATACATTTTTTATACATATAATTTTTTAGTCAAGAAACTGTGTATATACATGCTTTTTATAAACATAGGGGGAAGCACATACAAGAAATCATTACTTCTGCTGCTTCTTTTCAGACCTGACAGGTTGAGCAATTACTCTTTATCTACTTCCCCAAACTTTAAAGACCATTTTGGTGGAGAGAGAGGGATTCGAACCCTCGATACCCCTTACGGAGTATACACGATTTCCAATCGTGCTCTTTCGACCACTCAGACATCTCTCCACATAGAGCGCCTGAGTTTGGCACTTATCTTAATTTGCTATACTGTCTTTTGTTTCTTCTACAGCAACTTCTTTTTCTACAGCAACTTCTTTTTTTACAGCACTGCTTTTTTGAACTTCAACTTTTTTATCAGCTGTAGCACTCACTGGCTTATCTTTATCAGTGCTTGCTTTTTTTTCAGCCGCTAACATTCTCGCTTTTTCTGCTGCCGCTGCTGCTTTTTTAGCTGCTTCTATTTTGCCTTTTTCAACAAAAGCACCTAAATAATCAACTATAACTTGAATTGAACGAGGAGCATCGTCATTAGCTGGAATAACATAGTCTACCAAGGTAGGATCACCATTAGTATCAACCATTGCCACAACAGGAACTCCCATTGCATTGGCTTCTAGCAATGCCGCGCCTTCTTTGCCTACGTCAATCAAGACTATAGCGCCAACAGGCCATTTTAATGTCCGAATACCACCAACGCTTTTTTCTAAGCGATGTACCAACTTTTGGAACACGTTAAGTTCTTTTTTGGTATAATATGGATGGGTTTCTGCTTTAACAAGCACATCTTCATAATGCAAGAGACGAGTTACTGATTTTTTGACTTGCTCATAATTGCTTAAAGTTCCACCAATCCATCGGTGACTTACATAAGGCATATCAAATTTTTTAGCCATATCTTCAATTATTTTTTGTGCTGGACGCTTTGTTCCAACCCATAAAATTTGCTTGTTTTGAGCTGCTATTTCACCAAGAAATACAGCTGCTTTTTCAAGATGAAAAGCTGTCTTGGAAACGTCAATTAAATGAACTTTACTTTTAAGTCCCCAAATATAGGGTGCCATCTTAGGACACCAACGCGATGTTTGATGGCCAAAGTGAGAACCTGCTTTAATAAGCTCTCGAAAATCTATCATGCAAAAATCCTTTCTCGTTACCACGATAATATCGTTCAAAGTTTAACAAATACCAAAAAAAATGCAATGTAAAATAATAGAAAATTCAGTATACCCTCAAAAAATTCAATTTCAATCTAAGTCCGCCCCTATTACCTCATTTTTCGCTACTGCCTGATCAAAACGTCTCCCTAAAAAGAATGCTGCTATAAACCATAGCCCAACCAGGGAAGCGAAAAGAAACGCGTGAGCAGGCAAAAACAATGCTGAACCAAGCCCTGCAGAAAAATGATTAAATGTCGAACCTGACGCCTTAGCAAATTTACTACCAAATGCATCAATCCATGATTTTGACTTAAATTTAATCTCTTTAACCGTTGGAATATACAGACTTTCGCGTACTGGCAAACTAAACCCATAGTGAATAGACTTCAATACGGTACACACAAGAATTAATGACCACTCGCTCATATTAAGCATAAAGTACAATAACATTATGCCGCTCAAAAGAGGCATAATTAACAAACAAAGCCGTTCACCCAACCGGGTAAGAAGCGCGCGAGTCCCAAAATATGATACAAGCATACCCGCAACATGTGAAATAAAAATTGTTTTAAAGAAAAAAGCACTTAACCCCGAAATATCTGCCGCGTGCTTGGCCCCTATAGATAATCGTAAAAAACCAATAACCGTATCAATCATTTCATAAAAAAACACTAGTCCAAAAATACCAAGCACATAGGGATACCGTAAAATCATATAAAGACCGCCCAGAACCCCATCGCGTTTAGAATGCTTCTTAGGTTCAATAGTAGGACCGGTTTCTTCATCTCCTTTTTCCTTTTCTAATCGATAAGCAGCTTCATACCCATGCAGATAGCGCCCTGGTACCTTTTTAATCAGTACATAAATTATTGCGGGGACTAACGCTATCATTGCTGATGAAATCCCTAAAACTAACTGATGCAACGCTACACCAGACATAATTTCTTTAAACTGTACGCTCCACGTAAAAAGTGCCCAACCAAAACCAGCACTTAAAGCCCCGCCCAGCTTAGAAGCTGCAACCATAGGCCCATAACTTTTTTTACCTTCTTCTGGAGAGGTAACCGAGTTGGCAAAAGCCCAAAAAACACTCACCACAAATGGCGAATATCCTTCAACAAAAAAATAGAACAACCACCCAAAAACACGATAGGGATTGGCATTGGTATTTTGTATCCCTATAGTTGAATGCCCTATAAAATAGGTAAAAACCAATCCCACAATACCAAAAAAAGCTGCACAATACATTAAAAGCTGATAGCGCCGAACCGCATCAACAAGCTTAGAGTAAAATAGAATTGCCGGGGTAAGAACAATGAAAGCTAAAACCTTTGCCATTGGGGCAAAATCTTTGCCTACCGTAGCAATAAATATGGAACTCTTCAGCTCCCTTGCGAGCGTGTAGCCTGCAATAATAAGAAAAAAGGCAATACTCAAAAAAACAACTTTCAACCGCTCATATCGTTCTGATTCAAGCAATTCTTCTGGTAGCGATGTAAGCCGTGAACCCATGTGCACAATCCTCTTGATTTAAAAAGCAGCCTATATTATTAAAACAAATCTTTTTACGAACAATACGCATACATAGATTAACAAATGATTCATCATTTGTAAAAATAAACCATTTCATTAAAATAGGTTTCAACTGTCACCTTTTAACTCTTTATTTCAACCTCGATTATGTTCATTTTAACACTCATCTGGCTAATAGCAAATTTAACAAAAAAGTAATAAAATTGACAAAATACGTCGACAAACTACACTAAATAGGTAACGTATCCATAGCCCCAAAGCGGCGCTTTATGTTTTAAATTTTCAGTTTGAGAAGTTTTAAGGTGTATTGTTAGTAGTAGTTAGAAACAATTTAGCAAAAGTAAGGTTATACCATGATAGAAGCTGAGGTTGCCAACAACATCCCTGATAATTTTTTACCTCTTTTACCCCTTAAAAATGTTGTTATATTACCTAAAAGCATTATTCCTATCATCGTTGGTCGCCCCCTTTCAATTCAAGCGGTAGAACAAGCGCTTAAGGGTGATCGCCAGCTTTTTATAACCACGCAAAAAGATCAAAATATTGAGTCTCCCGTGGAAAAAGATTTATTTAGTCATGGCACACGGTCTACCATTCTGCAGGTAATGCGCATGCCCAATGGTTCTCTTAAAATACTTGCTGAAGGTATTTGCCGTGCAAAAATAACACAATTTGAAGAAAAAGATGGCTTTATTTCCGTAAAACATCAAGATCTTCCCACCACCCATGACACGTTAACCGTAAAATTAGAAGCGCTATGGCGTCAGCTACAAGAGCTTTACCTGAAGTATGCTAAACTAAATGATAAAGCACCTGCGGATATCGTATCTATGGTTAAAGACCCTAAAGATATGGATTATATTACTGATACCGTTGCTATGCACATTGAAAAGCTAACCCTAGAAAAACGCCAAGCAATTCTTGAACTTCCGAATCTACAAAAAAGAATGTTGGCCCTATCTACTTTCTTAAAACAAGAAATATCTATTTTGCAAACCGAGCAAAAAATTCGTGGCCGCGTGCAAATACAGGTGGAAAAAAGCCAAAAAGAATACTACCTGCATGAGCAAATCAAGGCTATACAAAAAGAACTTGGCCGAGAAGACCTTGATTCTGAGATGGAAAATATCAAAAAAAAGGTTAAAGGGTTAAAACTTCCCAACTTAGTGACCGAAAAAGTCAACAAAGAAATTCATCGCCTTGAACAAATGCCTGCCCTTTCTTCTGAAGCAGTAGTAAGTCGTCATTTTATTGATTGGATTATCTCTTTACCTTGGCTTAAAGAATCGCGTGACACGCTGAGTCTTTCTCAGGCTGAACATATTCTTAATAAAAGTCACGCTGGACTCAAAAAGTCAAAAGAACGCATTATTGAATTTTTAGCAGCTAAAAAATTCTCTAAAAATCTTCATAAGTCACCTATCATTTGCCTTGTAGGGCCACCAGGTGTGGGCAAAACATCGCTGGTAAAATCTATAGCTCAAAGCTTAGGCCGTAAATTTGTGCGCATTTCATTAGGTGGCGTACGCGATGAAGCTGAAATTCGTGGTCACCGCAGAACATATGTGGGCTCATTGCCAGGCAAAATTATTCAGGCAATGAAAAAAGCTGGCACCATCAATCCGGTCATTTTACTTGATGAAATTGATAAAATGTCACGAGATATGCAGGGTGACCCAGCTGCAGCGCTATTAGAAGTGCTTGATCCGGAACAAAACGCCTCCTTTGTAGATCACTTTCTTGAAGTTGATTATGACCTATCAAAAGTTATGTTTATTGCTACCGCAAATATAATGGATAATATTCCCTATCCATTATTTGATAGACTTGAAATTATTAGCCTTTCCGGTTACACCTCTGAAGAAAAAATTGATATCGCTAAAAAATTTTTAATTCCTAAAAATTTAAAAGAGTACAGTCTAAACAAGTCTCAGTTTATCTTAAGTGATGAGTTACTTATTCATATAATAAATGAATACACTAAAGAGGCGGGAATACGCCAACTTGATAGAATTATTGCAAAATTAATGCGCAAAACTATTCAACACTTGCTAAAAAACAAGCAAGCAAAAAATGTAACCATAACCAATGAAATCGTTCTAGACTGGCTTGGACACGTAACTTTCAGAAAAACTAACCTTACCTCCAATAGCACTCGCATAGGAATTGTAACTGGACTGGCTTGGACTGAAGTTGGTGGCGACGTTCTTGAAGTTGAAACAAGTGTTATTCCCGGAAAAGGGGGATTGACTCTTACTGGTCAACTTGGCGATGTTATGCAAGAATCGGCACACACCGCATTGACATATATCAGATCACGTAGCACCGAATTGGGCATTAAAAGTAACTTTTATACCACAAAAGATTTTCACGTGCATATTCCCGAAGGCGCTACACCTAAAGATGGCCCTTCTGCTGGTATAACTATGTGTGTTGCTCTTATTTCGGCCTTTACTGAAAATCCGGTTAAAAACAAGCTCGCCATGACCGGTGAAATTACCCTTCAAGGTAGAGTGCTGGGTGTTGGGGGATTAAAAGAAAAATTACTTGCGGCACAACAGTATGCTATTGAGCAAGTAATAGTACCTCAAGAAAACTTTAATGATATTGAAGAAATCAAAAAAGATACAAATCTTGATGCTATTAAGTTAACATTTGTAAGCACGATGGATGAAGTGCTTCAGGAAGCTTTTGTAGAAAACCCCTATACCTGGGCTAAGAAGTTACACCAAAAAGCAAAATCTAAAGTGAAAACAAAAAAGACGGCTCTCAAAAAAAATAGTACAAAAAAAACTAAAGAATAGTTTATTATATTACCCCAAAAAATAGTTTATTATATTACCCTAAGGAGCCTTTTTATGAAAAAAAATCTTATTTCTTTATTATCTGCTGCTTTATTGATCACCTTACCTGCTTGCATGGGTGATAAAAACAATTCATGCTGTAACAAGTCTACTGCCTGCTCAACAACAACACCTTCTGAATCAGCTCCAGCTGAAAACCCACTTGAAGTAGCTGTTGAAACCGAAAAAACTCAAGTGCAAGAAGAAAACGTAAATAAGTTCTAAGAGTAA
Organism: Candidatus Babelota bacterium; assembly: GCA_026388985.1. Taxonomy (GTDB): domain Bacteria; phylum Babelota; class Babeliae; order Babelales; family Vermiphilaceae; genus JAPLIS01. The sequence continues at coordinate 16,709 of JAPLIS010000013.1, forward strand.
TAACAAAAGCCCCTAAAAGTAATTCTAGGGGCTTTTTGCTGCCTATTTGGAGGCAAGTATCTTTTGCTCATTGCCACGATAACGTGGAAGAAACCATATCTCGTTTTCACCGCGAATGACGTGCGAGAGGGCACTCATAATCTTACGTGGGCATGTATTTTTAAAAAATTAAAGCAACCACCATATCTCAATTAAACCCATCCTTCTCTAATGGCCAACTGTCAGCAGATATTACTATTAACTTACACATTATCTAACAATTGTGCACGCCTTTAAAAGGCTTTAGGTCTCTAAGCGCTTAACTCGAAATCACGTTACCATAAGATCATTGAAAAAGAAGATAGAACCTGTATAGACTGATCTGTGTACTAAATTTATACAAACTATGTTTAAGGGAGAATATGATGAACAAAAATCTATTGGTTATGCTGTGTCTTGCAGCACTTGTTACAGCGCCTGCTTGTATGAAAAGAGAAAACGGCAAACAAACTCAAAAAACTCAACAAACTCAAAAAACCGCAAAAAACAATGCGAAAAACACAAAAGCAAAAAAAACTTCAAGCAAAAAAGCACAGCCAAAACAATCAGGTAAAGGGTATGGCAAACCAGCTACTAATGCTAAAAATATGATAAAATAAAAAGCGAATACACGCATTTTTGTTTTTGAAAATTAAAAGAGTGAAAAAGAAAACCTATATACTTTCTTTTTCACTCTTTTTTTGTATATCAGCGCTTAGCTAACATCTAATTTCTATTTTTTTACTCTGGATTAAAGGCACCATCAACCCCGAGCAATTCTACTGACACCCGCCCATTCCAATGATTTTCACTTACCTTAACGGCCAAATCAAATGGGTTTTCACCCTGAGCTTGCAATAACGGTAATAACTCTGGTCGATTAAAAAAGATAACCGGTTTAGTTACTCCCTGTGAAAAAATTTCGCACTTAACATGCACATCTTTAAGCACTGTTGGCTTTTGCAACAACACAGCTCCTTTTACCTGAAATACCGGCTCGCTGTTTTCATTACCAAATGGCTGCAGATGTTCCATATCTGTCACCAATTTTTTGGTTAAATCTGGCAATGTTAATTCTGCATCAATCTTAAGTTTTTGCTTTAAATCAAAGGGGGTGAGCTGATCTGCAATTTGCTTTTCAAGAGACGCTTTAAGCAAAGGAATATTTTCAATTTTAAGAGACAATCCTGCTGCCATAGCATGACCTCCAAATTGCTCTAACAGATCGCGTGCGTTATCCAATGCATGAAACATATCAAATCCGGCAATTGATCGACACGAGCCCTTAGCTAATCCCTTACCGGTAAGATGCAATAAAAGAGTTGGCTTGCCATATGCCCCCACAATACGAGAAGCAACGAGCCCAATAACTCCTGGCTGCCACCCTTTACTTGCCGCAATAATGATGTTTTCCGTTTCAAGATTTATGCGCTTACTTTCAACTTCTTGTGTAACCTGCATAAAAATAGAACGTTCAATTTCTTTGCGTGCTTCATTCAAATCAAGAAGAACTTTGCCCACCTCTTGGACTTGTCCCCAATCAGAGCCAATTAAAAACTTAACTCCCTGTCGGGGATCTTCAAGGCGACCCAAAGCATTAATTTGTGGTGCAATTGAAAAACCAATGTCTGTTGATGAAAGTATCGGCTTGGTCACCCGACCATTTTGCTTAAGCACTTTTAAAGAAAGACTTTCTGTTTTGTTTATATAGTTCAATCCATGACGAACCCAAAACCTATTTTCTCCAACCAAAGGAACCACATCTGCAACAGTACCTAACAATAACAGTTCATATGCTTTTGCTGGTAATGGTAACCCCTTTTGTTCATAGAGCAATGAAAGGATTTTAAATGTTACCCCTACACCAGCAAGTGATTTAAAGGGATACGTGCAATCAGCCTGATTAGGATTAACAATGGCAAAAGCCTCTGGTACCGCATCATGTGGTCTATGGTGATCGGTAATAATCAAATCAACACCCAACTCTTTTGCGCGTATAGCTGGTTCAAAAGCGGTGATACCATTATCTACCGTAATAATTAAACGATACCCATTACGTGCTGCCCGCTCCACAATTTTTGTTGAAAGTCCATAGCCATCATGCACCCGATGTGGTAAAAAAAAGTTAATGTCTGCACCAAGTGGCAACAGGCTAATCATCATTAAAGCTGATGACGTAATACCATCAACATCATAATCCCCAAAAACAAGTATTTTTTCTTTTTTGGCAATAGCAGATAGAATACGCTCTACTGATTCTAGCGCTCCCTTCATGCCTGTTGCAAGAGCAACGTCTTTTTCTAAAGAGCTAAACAAAAAGGCATCAATCATCTCTTTTGACGTAAATCCACGCGTCAGCAATGTCTGTGCTATCGGAAATGCAATAGAATACTGAGCGGCAAGATCTGCTATTTTTTTTCCATCTGCTGGTGGCACAAGCCACAAATACTTACTACCTTGCACACATTGATAATTCATAGAAAAAACACTTTATATTAGATGATAATTGATACTCTAACCAAAGTACCTTATCTGGGGCAAACAGGCAATTAAAAGTGTGCACATAGTACTTCAAAATCTGCGTTTAATCACCTATTACTTATCACTTTTTTTCTCATGGCTATCAACCGAATCAACTATCACTTTTTTAATAATAAAAACGCTTGCTCTGGAATTACTTACTTTGCTTAAGCTGCAAGATCTCTTCTATACTAAGTTCTGTAGTGAGCGCAATTATTTCAATGTCAATCCCCCGAAAGAGCATTTTTTGGGCAACTTTAAGGGCTTTGTTTTTTTCTCCCTGCTCTCGCCCTTGCTCTAAGCCCTGCTCTAAGCCCTGCTCTAAGCCTTTTTCTAAACCACGCTCCATTGCTTTTTGCTCATTCAATTCAGCATTTTGAAATCTTTTATCTCGCGTATCTTGCGCTTGAGCATCAAGCATTTTTTTTTCATACACACGTTGCTCATATTCAGAGAGTGTTAGCTGATTTAAAAGTTGGCATGCCTCTTGAAATTCATTCTTTTGCAATGGTTCAGGAACATGGTCATAGCTTCCAATTTCTTTTAAAAGAAAAAGCCACTTGTCTTCGTCTGTTACAAGTTCATGTTCTTTTTTAACAAACTTAGGCAACTCTATAAAAGCAAACGTAATATCATCTATGTCATGTTCACCCGTTTTGTTATCAACAAGGGTGTGAATTGATTTATAATTTTGTTTTTTGGGAAACACATTAAATTTTTTTGTGATAGCAACCACGGTAACCGAATCAAGATCGCTATATGGCTTTGCGGTGCTTAATTGGTTGGTATACACCTTTGTACCATAATAGACAATACGCTTTTCAAACGATGCCATCCACGCATTTTGCATTTCGACGATAAATTTTCGTTTACCTTTATCTACGCAAAAAATATCTAAAATATTTTCTTTTTTATCAAGATATACAGGCAATTGTTCATTATTCATAAAATCAATACTTTCAATTCTTCTATCACCAGTATATTCAAGCATGGTATTTAAAAAAGAGATAGTCACCTGTTTATGATCTTCTGAGCCAAATAATTTTTTAAACGCCATATCAATTTTAGGATCAAGAAATTTCACGGGCATTCTCCTTAACTGATTAATTTCATGTGTCATACTATCTATAGTATAACTATAGTATACTATAGTATTTTTGATTCGAAATACTATTTTTTAGCAGGCGTTTTTATAATTAAACTACCACCTACCACCTACCACCTACTATTTATCAATTTTTTTCTCATGGCTATCAACCCAATCAACTATCACTTTTTTAATAATAGAAGCCGATGCCTTAAAATTAAATTCCGTCTGGCCGGTTAAACGAACTGATTGATCAGCTTGATAGGCAAAATTCTGTGTTTTACAAAACCCTGCCTGTTCACATGTAACCGGATCAAATGAGTCAAGCAATGGCACAAACGCTGCATAAGCTGGATCTGCTTTCTGCTTTTGCCACACTGCCTGATCTTTAACCAAAGGCATATACATAATTATGGGAACCGCGAGATTAGTATCATCTTTAAATACAGTAATGGCCCTTGTTGTTATATCGGTATAATCAATGGGCGGAAATAATAAACCATTATCTTGCGCATATTTTTCACACCCTTTAAGGGCGCTTAGATCTGAAATATTTCCCGAATAATCCAACAAAATAATAATATCAGCTTTTCTATGCTTATTTTTATTACTCACCAATGGATAGGGCAGATTAAAATCAATACCTCCATCAACAAGCCGTATTTCTTTTTCATAGCGCAAAGGACTCTCTGGCATACCTGCCATAAAGTTATGAACCGTTGCCCACGAATATTTAGTACGCTTATCACTAAACTTGGTAAGAGCACCTTGTGACATCTTTGTATCAATAAAATGAGTAATCTGTTCAATAACTCCTTTGTATGGCTCATCAATACTACTTACCAATTCACTATATATAATTTTAAATTCAGCAGCAAAAGCTGACCCAAATGTCCCTAAATTATAACCCAAGCTCTGTTCTGGGGCAAAATCAAGCGACTTACCTGCATAAAATTTTCTCCCATACGCCCATGAAGGTATGTACATACCAAATGCCGCACTGCCAATTTCATAGGGGGTAAATTCCCACCAGGTTGATTTAACGCCAACACCGCGACGTACTGCTGAATATAATGGAAATGGCATATGCGCATCTTTGATACTATCTATTTGCTGCGATAGGTATACCTGATGTCTGTTCTTTTGATAGTCACCTAACAATCGTGTTGCCAACAGAGCCCCATAAATATCTACAATGGTAAGATTTTGGCTATATGCATACTTAAGTAATAATGCTTCACTGATTAATCGTGCTTCCTCAGTATTTATATCTGTTATATTGTTTTTAATAAGCGCAATTAATGTCTCTTTAAGTTGTACTGGGGTAACATTTCTGGTTACTAAACTACCCAAAGCCCACGTTGAACCTGATAGACCAATCATATAGGTAATTGCATCAAGCAATTCTGTTTCCTGTGCACCTACCAATGAACCCACCGTTCCCAACATTGCACGATACCCGCCGCCACTGGCCACGAGTGCAATGGTGGGAGTTACCCTTGCTGCTATCGACTTACCTGCTATTTTTTTTAGTGTCTCTTGGACTATCGGTGTTCTTTGTGCCAGAAAAGCACGCTCGCCTTCATTTAATTCATTACCCTTACGGACAAAAGCTTGTTCAAATTCATGTGCATTAGGCACAGATGTCAAAAATGTTTTTTTTATCAACTGCTTTATCATATTCTCAGCTTTTTCCTTAGTCTCTCTCAAGGGCTTAATAATATGCCATTCAGCCGCATTGTACCCTTCTACATTAAAGTCACGCTCAACTATATAAAAATCCCAACCCTTTGCATTACCAATGTTCACTGCACCGAGTTTTTGATACTCAATATTAGATAAATTATCTTTTAAATCTTCTTTATTAAATGAAAAAACCAACTGCCGATCAAAGTTTTTAGGATAAGGATAGAGTTGATACCGCCAGCGGTCAGGTCTTTCTATAGACTGACTGCTTTGAGATGGAATGGCTACTATGGGCTGCATACGCCCTTGTGCATCCTTGCTTATAAGATATTCATCAACCTCTTTATAGTAATAAATGCGTGCATATAACATGCCATCTGATTCTACGCCCATTAATTCTGATGCTTCAATAGGTGTAATTTTATTATGTACCTGTATCGTATCTGACCATACAAAGCTGCTAGATAACAATACCCACAGCACAATACTATATGCTCTTATATTACTATTCATACTGCACTCCTACTTGCTTCTTTTTTTAACTACTCTCTATCTAATACTATCTCAATATACAATCCTACCTATAAATTCATTAAAAAATAAACATAAAAAAACGCCCCTCTGTTACCGGGACGTTCTTTTAACAGTATCAAAAAAATAATTAAATTAACACTCTACTCGTTTTTCATCAACAGCTTTTTTAAATGTTTTACCTAAAAATAGTGCTATAAAGAACCACACCGCTACCAAACCATAACCACTATAGGTAATTATAGCCATGCTGGCTGACGCACCAAAAAAACGCTGCAAAGAGCCATATAAAAAAGTTAATGCTGCACAAGAGCCCCTAGAGCTACGTGATCCAAAGGCTTCAATCCAAGCTTGCGCCTTAAAGCGCACATCATGACTAGTCGGAATATATAACAATTTTAATGCAGGACTATTAAGCGCGTAATTAATAGCCTTTGAACCAACCATTAACCAAAATAAAAACTCTAAATGGCCATAAGACGTAAAGCAAAATATCCCACCGCCAACAATAAGTGGCATCATACATAAAGCTACAGTTACCCCTAAATAGCGAGTAATATTACTCGCCCCTAATAACAGACAGATTAAAGCTATGCCATTAACCCAACTACCATAGTTCCCCATATATGCATGATACGCATGACCAGAATAATGTGCCTTTGCAACACTTTGAAAACAAAAATCAAATACCGTAATAATAAATTCGTAGAAAAATCCTACAGAAAAAATACCAAGCAAGTATCTATGCTGTAACAATAACCAAAGACCTTCTAACAATCCCGGCTCTTGTTCTTTTTCAATAGCGGCTTCATTTTTACCATGAAAAGAAACAAGCAACTCTTTTGGTGTAGCCGCCAACAGATACTTTAAAGCACATATAGAAGCAAATATCAGCACAGAACTTATGGCAACAGCAAAAGCGCCCGTTTGAAATCCTAGCATATAAGGCAATTGGGTTATATATTTTGGCCCAATAATAGCACCAACTTGACCCAATGCCACAACCACAGAAAACCCTCTTTGCGCAGAATCTGGCAATGTGGTATCTGATGCTATTGCCCAAAACAATGCAACAATCACCGTAAGGTAACTTTCAACAAAAATATACCACAAAAATGCTAACATTCTTGTGCCATAGAGTGCCATGCCTGTTCGTGCCGCGATAACCGCTTCACTTGCTTCACCTATTGATTCATGAGCTAATAAAGCAGCAAAAACTAATGTCATAACGCCATAAAAAAAAGAAATGACATAAAATGCTTTTTCGCGAGAATAATAGTCAAGAATTCTGGTATACGCCATTACGATAGGAATCAATACAACAATAGAGGCTATTCTGGCTAGTGGTAAAAAATGCATGCCAACGAGTATACCCAACATTGAATTTTTTAATGTTCCTAACGTCCAAACAGCCGCTAAAATAAAAGAAAATAACAAACCCATACGCAAAAACTTCTTACATTCTTCATGCTCAAAGCTGCCAAACACTGGCCTTAAAAAACGCTGAATAGTGGAAACAAACATAGATTCCTTCCATTAAAAAAACGCCCCGAGTTACCGGGACGTTCTTTTAAAAGTATCAAAAAGGGATTTGAATTAACAAACCACCCGTTTTTCATCAACAGCTTTTTTAAATGTTTTGCCTAAGAATAGTGCAACAAAGAACCACACTACTACAATGCTATAGCCAATAACTGAAAACAATTGAACGTGACGAGCAGCGCCGGCAACTTTGCCAAGGCTTTGTTGTAATGGATTTAAATACATATTAAACCCTGAACCTGCTCCTTTAGAAACACGTGATCCAAATGTTTCAATCCATGCTTGCGCTTTAAAGCGAGCGTCATGAGTTGTTGGAATATACAATTGTTTTTGCGCTGGACCATTAAGTGCATAGTTGATCGCTTTTGAACCAACCATAAGCCAAAATAAGAACGTAAGACTCGCATAAGTCTGAAAGCCAAATATAGCACCACCAAAAATGATTGGCATCATACATAATGCTACCATTACGCCTAAATACCGCGTAATGTTACTTACCCCTAATAAAAGGCACGCAAATGCTACCATGTTAACATAACTGCCGTAGTTTCCCCAGAATTCATGATATGCTAAACCTGAATACGTCGCTTTTGCCATTGTCTGAAAATGCAAATCAATAACTGTTATAATAAATTCAAAGAAAAAGCCTATACCAAAAATACCAAGCAAATATTTATGCTGTATCAACAACCAAAAACCTTCAAGCAAACCTGGTTCTTGTTCTTTTTCAACAACTGCTTCATTTTTACCATGAAAAGAAACAAGTAGCTCTTTAGGAGTTGCACTCATCACAAATTTTAACGCTGCAATAGATGCAAATATCATTAAAGCTGAAACCGCAACAGCCAAAGCTCCTGTTTCAAAGCCAAGCAAGCGAGGTAGTGAACAAATATATCCAGGCCCAACAATAGCACCAATTTGTCCTAATGCAACAACAAAAGAAAACCCTTTTTTTGCTGAATCTGGCAATGTGGTGTCTGAAGCGATTGCCCAAAATAAAGCAATAACCAAAGAACCATAGCTTTCAACAAACACATACCATGCAAAACCTAAAATTCTGGTTCCGTAAAGAGCTGTACCTGTTCGCGCTGCAATAACCGCATCTGATGCTTCACCAATAAATTCACTGCCCAATAAGGCTGCAAATACGAGAGTCATGACACCATAAAAAAGAGAAATACCGTAGAATGCTTTTTCACGAGAATAATAATCAAGAATTTTGGTATACAACATTACGATTGGAATCAATATAGCAACAGATACTATTTTAGCCATTGGCTGAAGCGTTGGGCCAATAAGAACACCGAACATTGAATTTTTTAATGTTCTCAGTGTCCAATAAGCACCTAATACAAATGTAAACGTTAAACCCATACGTAAGAATTTTTTAAATTCCTCACGCTCAAAGGTGCCAAATATTGGCCTTAAAAGATACTGGATAGCAGAAATAAACATAAATTCCTTTCATAAGAAATACATAATAAAAACACTTTTTACTCATTTACCATACGGCAATTTTATAAAAAACGCAACTAAAGGCAATTAATGGATACGTGGAGCGGTGACAATTATTAAACATAAAAACATATTAAATAATTTCACCTGTGTCATTTCCCGTGTATAATCTATATAAAACACAGAGCATGGCTTTATACTTTTAAATAAACGTTTCACCTAAGGAAAATCAATGATCAAAAAATTTATTATAGCAACAACTTTAGCAACTGTCCTCGGGCCAATTGCCAGTATGTATGCAATGAATGACAAACAAAAAGAAAGTAACAATGAAGGGGCTGTACAAGCAGCACCACTCAGTGCGAAAGAATTTGAGCTAGCACGCATAGAGCTGGCACAAGTTGCATTGCTTGCAGCTATTCAATCAAATAATGTGGAACTAGCTAAACAAGCTCTTGCTCAAGGTGCGTTGATCAGTGAGCCCCTGAAGAATAATATGTCTCTTTTGCATTTAGCTGCCGAACAAGGTTATGATGTAATAGTACGTCTTTTGCTTGAAAAACGCTCAGAAGTAAATGCAATTGGCATGCGTGACATAACCCCATTACACATGGCTGCCTTACATAACCATGATTCAGTAGCACAGATTCTGCTTGAAGGCCGCGCGAATATAAATCAAGCCGCTGCTGATGGCTCCACTCCTTTGTATTTAGCCGTATTAAGAGGTCAAGATAAAACAGTGGATGCGTTAATTAAAGGTCGCGCAGATGTCAACAAGCCTAACAAGGCACACGTTACCCCATTATCTTTGGCTACAGCTAAAAACTATCCTGTAATAAAAGCAATGCTAATGTGCGAAGGTGCGCAATAAATAGAGTTAAATAAGTTAATTTAAAAGCATATCGCTAAAAAGCTCTGCATACAACTGCAGAGCTTTTTTAGTAATACCACAAATACAGGTAACTTATTTTTAGCACAAGCATTTAAAGAGGCTACATCACATCACGAAAAATCAACTACGCATAGGCAAATAGGTCAACCTATGTTAAAATTGAAAACACGCACTTGACTATAAAACACAAACATAAAACACAAAGAGAGAACAATGATAAAAAAAACTAAACATCTTATTTTTGCTGTGACGCTTACCTGCTTGGCTCCGACTGCTCCTCTCTATGCCATGCAACCTTTAAGTAAACAAAAAGAAGAATGTAAATATGATACTGAAGTTGCTGCTGTTGTTGCCGCCCCCCGAATTGTTGCAGAAAAAAGCATTATATGCGCCACATGCTGCTTTGAAAATAAACTTGAATTAAAGAAATGTGCTGTCTGTGAATGCCCGCTTACACAAGACACACCCGACATGCCGCACCATCACAATAAAGGTGTTATGAGAGGCATCAGCCCTCAGAAAAAACAACGAGAAGCATCACAGAAGGCAACTCAGCCTAACTTACCTTGGCATCGGGTAAATCCAGAGCAACAAAACAAAAGTGAAGAAGAAGAATTACTGCATCTAGCCATACAAATGAGTTTAGAGCCGATAGGCGGACCAGCTCAACCATTACATGTGGCAGCTAGACCAGCTCAACCATTACATGTAGCCGCTAGAACTGTTCAACCATTACATGTAGCAGCTAGACCAGCTCAACCATTACATGTGGCCGCTAGAACTGTTCGACAATCAGCTACCTATTTCTGCCCTGCATGCACACTTGAAAATCGCACCACAAATCCTGTTTGTACCTTATGCGAAACGAAAAATCCTGCATGGAATAGAAAAAATAATCCGATAATACGCTTTAATGGTCGCACACTCAACCTGTTACAACTGGCCGATCTATGCCCCGCTGATGAAGCAGATGGCCCTCATTAATCAAAATAAGGCATAACATCTTTAACTGCTTTACTCCCGCTCAACTTCTGCCGCTTGTTGTTGCGCATCTCTTTTTTCTTTTGCTGCATCTATCACTGCTCGCATTTCTGGTTTTATATCACCAACCTTACTAACATCGGCACCAGCCTCAATTAACATTGCTGCTACATCAACCCGGCCGCTGTTGCTAGCAGACATTAATGGGGTGATGCCATGTATATTAGTCTGATTAACTTCTGCATTCGCCTCAATTAACATTTTTACTACATTAGTATGATCACCACGGATAGCATACATTAATGGGGTGAGGCCAGTGTCTGTAGCCGGATTAACTGCTGCTTTCGCCCCGAGCAATATACCTACTATTGTGGCATGGCCACCTTTTAACGCACACATTAAAGGGGTTGTGCCACATGAATCAGCCTGATTAACTTCTGCTTTCGCCTCAATTAACATACCCACTACATCAGTATAGCCTCTACTGGCAGCCCAACATAATGGGGTCCAGCCAATAATATCAGCCTTATCAACTTCTGCTTTAGCTTCAAGTAACATGCCTACTGCTGCTGCATGGCCTTTTTTGCTAGCAAACATTAATAGGGTATCTCCCCATTGATCAGCCTGATTAACTTTTGCTCCTGCGCTTAATGCTTGTCTAATTTGTTCTTCGTCATTTTCTCGCACCGCTGCGGCTAGCCACTCATTTGCTAGCATCATTTCCAGAACTGCTTTTTCCCGCTCAACCTCTGCAGCTTTTTCTTTTAGCGCAGCTCTTTTTGCGTTTGCAGCTTCTATGATTTCTCTCATGTATGGTTTTATATCATCAACCTTTTGGCCATTATTGACAGCGGTGCGCAATGGGGTATCGCCATAGTTATTAGAAGTATTGATCGTTCTCAAACCTGCCTTGTTTCGTAACATAGCCGGTCCGCTTTTTAAAACACCACGCGAACACCCTGCTACTGTTTTCCACCCAGCACTATTACTTACTGGCTTCATAGCTTGAGTTTTGCTCCCTGAAAGACATAATACAATCACAAACGCAAGCGAGATATATGTACGAACATATACACCCACCCTTGCAACTATCTTATGTGTTGCGCGCAACTTTACTTCCATAATTCACTCCCGACTTAATTATTAATTACGATACTATTTCTTTTCATGTAATTTATTTTTTAGCACAAGCAGGTAAACCTGAGCCCTTATTGGCCCATACTTTCAGTTAAATCCTGTAAAACAAGAAGTAACCAATCTTCTTGCTCATTCGCTTCTAATTTACATTCACCCGCTAATTCTACCGCTATACATGCAACCTGTTCTAACTCACTCTGTACATCTAGCACATCTTGCTTAATTTCTTCCGCTTTTTCCTGAACAGCTTTTTCTTGCACAACTTCTGCCGCTTGTTGTTGCAACGCACATCTTTGCTCAACTTCTGCCACTTGTGCTTGCTCAACTTCTGCCGCTTGTGCTTGCAGCACATCTCTTTTTACTTTTGCTACATCTATCACTGCTCTCATTTCTGGTGTTATAGTTATATCATCAAGCTTACTATCATCAGCACCAGCCTCAATTAACATGTCTACTACACCAGCATGGTCTCTGTAGACAGCCCTATATAATGGGGTCAAGTCACATGAATTAGCCTGATTAACTTCTGCTTTCGCTTTAAGTAACATGCCTACTACATCAGCCCGGCCGTGGCTACTAGCAAGCATTAATGGGGTCCAGAGATAGCTATGCTCATTAGCTTGATTAACTTCTGCTTTTGCCCCAATTAACATGTCTACTGTTGCAGCATGTCCTTGACCGACAGCAAATATTAAAGGGGTATAGCCGCCGCTAATGCTACTGCATCCATTTATATCTGCACCCGCATTTAATGCTTGCCTAACTTTTTCTATATCCCCTGCCTGCGCCGCACTTCTTAACTGACAAGATGCTTGCGCAATTTCTTCTACCGTATACACTTTCTCAGCTGATTGCACTGGCACTGGCAACAATTCTTGCGCTGCCACCAGCGGCAGAGTTACCACCATGCTATAAAAAACAGCTACACCTATACTAAAAATAGGCCTTATTTTATTTAATACGATTTTCATGTTGCTGACTCCTGAAAGGGTATGAATCATGTTTTGTACCTGAAATGACGGGCGAATTATAGCATTTACTCATACACACCGCAATACATCATGTGACGTTGCACAAACGAATCAATTATGCATAGGCACACAGAATAACGGATATTAAAGAGGAAAACGTGGAGCAAGTATGTCATTTTAATTATTTACCACTCTGTGTTATGCTGAGTTATATGATACTTATACATTCAGGAGAGAGTATGAAATTTTTTACTACTGCCGGGCCCATAAGGCCAGAAAAAAACTATTATGTTCCGCTGTCAACACGCTTAAACGAGCAAGAATTATATCAACTTATTGATCAAGAAAAATACTTTGTCCTCCATGCACCACGGCAAACAGGTAAAACATCAACAATTCTTAATTTAGCTCAACAACTCAATAGCCAAGGCAAGTACACCGCTCTCTATGTTAATGTTGAAGGAGCTCAAGCAGCACGCAATGACTACACTAAGGGTATCTATACTATTTTAGAAGAATTTTTAGACCAAATTAAAAATCAATTACCAGACCAAGAGCATATTATATCCTATATTGCTACCCTGCTCGAAGTTAAAAGCATTACTGGAGCAACCTTAAAAACGATGCTTAGTGAATGGTCAAAAAATAGCACAAAACCGATTGTTCTGTTTATTGATGAAATAGATTCTCTGGTTGGCGATACACTGATTTCCGTATTGCGACAATTGCGATCTGGTTATGCACAACGCCCTGATGCATTTCCACAATCAGTGTGCCTGGTTGGCGTACGTGACGTGCGTGATTATCGTATTTGGTCACATGAAGACCAGCAAATGATTTTAGGCGGAAGCGCGTTTAATATTAAAGCTCAATCACTACGTCTGAGCGATTTTACTCAATCACAAGTACGTGATTTATACCGACAACATACTGCTGCAACGGGACAACACTTTGATGATGATGCTATTGCGTATGCATTTGAAATTACCCAAGGGCAACCATGGTTAGTAAATGCGTTAGCATATCAAGCATGCTTTGTCATGGTAACTGATCGCACACAAACAATCACCAAAGAAATTATTGAACAAGCAAAAGAAGCACTCATTTTACGTCGTGATACGCATTTGGATGTTCTTGTTGATCGCCTTCAAGAACCACGTGTTAGACATATTATTGATGCAATTATTACGGGCATTGACACCTCTATTGATTTCCCATCTGATGACATTCAGTATGCGTTAGATTTAGGCCTGATTGCTCGTCGCAACAACAATCTGGTGATTGCAAACCCGATATATCAAGAAGTGCTCCCCCGCGAGCTCACGTATTCAACGCAGCTTACCATGCCGCAACAACAATTATGGTATATTAATCCTGACGGCCTGTTAAATATGCACAAAATGCTCACCGAATTTACTCAATTTTATCGGGAAAATTCAGCCATTTGGCTTGATAAGTTTGCCTACAAAGAAGCTGGGCCACATTTACTTATTATGGCATTTTTTCAACGCATTATTAATGGCGGCGGCAGAGTTCATCGAGAGTATGCACTTGGAAGATCGCGTCTTGATGTGCTGATAATCTGGAAAACACAACGCATTGTTGTTGAACTTAAAATATGGCATAGCCCTAAAAAAACACTAACCGAAGGGTTACAGCAAACAGCTGATTATATGGATAGATCTAATGCCACGCAAGGGCACTTGGTTATCTTTGATAGACAAGAAAAAGACTGGAATGATAAAATATATACCAGAGTAGAAAAAGTAGGAAACAAAACTATTACTGTCTGGGGAATGTAATTGCAGCGCGAGCGATTATAATAGAAAAAGGGAGTTTGCTACAACCCCCTTTTTATCTCTACACTATACTACGTACTACTACTTATTTTTTAATGCCGGAAACAAAATAACATCTTTAATAGATGTCGTGTTGGTAAGCACCATTGCCAAGCGATCAATACCTATACCTACCCCAACAGCTGGTGGTAACCCGTACTCTAAAGCTCGTACATAATCAGCATCATATCGATGCGCTTCAACATCACCACCTGCATGTGCCGATGCCTGTTCTTTAAACCGCTCCGCTTGATCAAATGGATCATTTAACTCATTAAAGCCATTACTGAGCTCCATGCTGGCCATAAATAATTCAAAACGATCTACAATTGCCTCATTCTCGCTATTTCTTTTTGCCAAGGGAGATACTTCAACCGGAAATTCGGTAATAAAAGTTGGCTGAATTAACTTACTTTCAACCAATTCTTCAAATAAAGTAAATAATTTGTGCCCCCAGGTAGCATTTTTATTTTCTAGCGTAATGTTATGCTGAGCAAGCACTGCATCAATAGTTTCGGGAGTTAAATCATCTTGCGAGCAGTTAGCATACTGTGCCACCGCCTGCTTCATAGTTAAGCGTGCAAACGGCTTGCCAAAATCAAGCATATATTCGCCGAAAGGCAACAGTGTTGCGCCACATACTTTTTGGGCAATGGTTTGAATCATACGTTCAACAAAAGTCATCATATAATGGTAATCAAGATAGGCAGCGTAAAATTCAACCATAGTAAATTCAGGATTATGCCTGGTTGAAATACCCTCATTGCGAAAGTTACGATTAATTTCATACACACGTTCTATACCACCAATAACAAGACGTTTTAAGTACAATTCTGGTGCGATACGTAAATATAAATCAGCGCTCAGCGCATTGTGATGCGTTACAAAAGGACGGGCAACCGCACCGCCAGGAATTGGGTGCAACATGGGAGTTTCAACTTCCACAAAATCATGCTCATCAAGAAAGTTTCGCATAGTTTTGACCACCAGTGAACGCTTTATAAAGCGCTCTTTACTTTCATGATTAGCAATCAAATCAAGATATCGCTGCCGATATTTTGTTTCAACGTCAATCAACCCATGAAATTTTTCTGGCAATGGATGCAAGCATTTACTTTGCAGCACAAAAGAACTCACTTTTAGGGTAATTTCTCCCATACGTGTCTGAAATGTTGTACCGGCAACCCATAGAGTATCTCCTACATCCACAAAGTGAATAAGTTGATCAAATAATGCATTGCCAACATCAGCTTGTTTAAAATAAAGCTGAATTTTACCTGTACGATCTTGTATATGTGCAAATACTGATTTGCCATGCTCGCGCAACGCTAATACACGTCCTGCGATTTCATAGATAGGTGATGATTCTTCTTCTGGGTTAAAGCTATCTAGCACCTGCTTGCATGTCGCATTTACGTCTCTACCTGCTGGCCAAGGTTCAATACCAAGCGCGCGCAACTGTTCTACTTTATGCAGACGAACCTGATGTTCTTGTGACCCTGCATCACTATGCTCTGGCCCAACAGATGCGTTATTTTTTTCAACTAAATCATTTTTTTTAGTCATACACTATCTCAACATTAATAATTAAAAAGTTCTGTATCTTTATTAGTTTAAACCATCTTCACTTTTTTACCATCCCACGTACACGTACAGTTACCGAGTACTGATTACCTACACGCTACTTGATTATTATTCTATAAATGATCGATAATTTTCTTCAACCTGATCCCAATTAATGACGTGCCACCATGCATTAATATAATCAGGACGCCTATTTTGATAATGTAAATAATAAGCATGTTCCCACACATCAAGCCCCATGATAGGAAGCAACCCATGCGATAAGGGAGAGTCTTGATTTGGCGTGGAACTAATCACTAGTTTACCCGCTGCATCAACTGAAAGCCATGCCCAACCGCTTCCAAATACCGTTTGTGCTGTTGCATTAAACTGCTCTTTAAATGCATCAAACGTGCCAAATAACTTTATAATATCCTGCCCCACTTTACCCCGTGGCAACCCGCCACCATTTTTTTGCATAATGTGCCAAAATAATGAATGATTACTGTGCCCCCCACCCTGATTGCGTATAGCCAAACGAATGTCATCAGGAATAGTATCTAATGTCTGTAGCAATTCAAATAAAGGCTTATCTGAAAGCTCTGGGTGCTTTTCTAATGCTTTATTTAAATTGGTCACATACCCCTGATGGTGCTTTGTATAATGAATTTCCATGGTGCGCGCATCAATATATGGCTCTAAAGCGTCAAACGCATATGGCAATGATGGCAATACATATTTCATATAAATACCCTTTGTTATTCGTTTTTTATTGTATATGTTTATTGTATCCGTAACACAACATACCTTAACGATTGATTATCACGAGGTCAAATAATAAATCTCTTCCCCTTTACGAACCATCTGCAGCTCTTCACGCGCAATTTTTTCTCGCAAAAAATCATCGTGCTGCCATCGCGCAACTTCTTTCTTCACCGTATTCAACCCGAATCGCATTCGAGCAAGATCTTTTTGAAATAGACTATTTTCAGAACGAAGCCTCATCAATTCATATATGCCCTGAGGGCCACATACATAAAAACAGATAAAAGTGAGTATTTCTATTCCTAAAAAAAATCGCACTACATACCGCTTAGAGTAACGCTTAGCACCCATCATTACATCCCCTTTATGCGCTCTATATCAATCTTTCTAACCCTTTATTAACACAAAACTACCAAATGCTGATGGCCATATGCTACTATTTGGTACCATACTATACAAAAAGGAGATATCTAATGAGTCAAAAAATATACAAAAATCGCTTATTTTTTTTAGGCACCACACTTATAATTA
Source organism: Candidatus Babelota bacterium (assembly GCA_026388985.1). GTDB lineage: Bacteria > Babelota > Babeliae > Babelales > Vermiphilaceae > JAPLIS01. The sequence goes on from JAPLIS010000013.1 coordinate 34,226, forward strand.
TCTTTTTTGTACATACCACACTGATAACAAGCCTGCATGCACCAGTTGGTTTTACCCCGGCTCAAACAGACCAATCATTAGAAGAAAACTTATATGAATGGTCCCGTATCTTTGCGCAAGTTATGCAACTAGCCAAAGACAAACATTTCAAAATAAAAGATATAACCTCGTGTATGATGAAAGCTATTAATAGCTTCTTAAATGATCTTGACCCACATTCAAGCTTTTTAGAACCAAAAACATATAAAATGATGCTTGAAACAACCAGTGGTGAATTTTTTGGCATTGGCATTGTTATTGACAATACACGCAACGCGCAAGATAAATTTTTAACAGTGATCGATACCATACCAGATGGCCCGGCTGATAAAGCTGGCGTAGAGCCGATGGATAAAATAGTTGAAATTGGCGGCAAATCACTTGAGGGAATGACTACAGAAGAAGCAACATCTCTGCTGAAAGGAGCGCGCAACACTTCTGTTAACATCAAAGTTATGCGTACTGAGCAGCAAGACCTTTTCCCCTTTGATATAAAAAGAGACATTGTTAAAGAGCAAACATCTCTGTCTTTTTATATACCAGAACATAATCTTTATTATTTATCTCTCACTATGTTTAGTGAAAATGCCATGAAAAATATTCAAAACTTGCTAGAAAAAGCTAGCAAAAATAGCTATAAAGGTCTTATTCTTGATTTGCGCAATAACTCTGGTGGCCTTTTAAATGCGGCCGTTGATATATCTGGACTCTTTATCGATAAAAATAGCCTTGTAGCAACAACCAAAGATAAACACAATAAAGATATTGAACTCTATCATACCTCCAAAAACCCGATCGCCAACCAAGACCTACCTATTTTTATTTTGATCAACAACTATACCGCATCAGCAGCAGAAATTCTTGCCGGTACACTCAAAATTCACTCACAAAAATATGCACAACAATCACCTGATCAAAAACAAAAAATGGCGGTATTTTTAGTAGGCACAAAAAGTTTTGGCAAAGGGTCGGTGCAAGAAGTTATTCCGGTTAACAATAACTGTGCTGTCAAATTAACCACTTCTTTATACTATTTACCAAATGACACCACCATACAGGGAACCGGTATCGAGCCTGACTTTGTGATAGAAAAAACATTTCCACCTACCAAGCAAATGATGTGGTTTGCCTCCAATTACGGGAGAGAACAAGCATTTGAAAATCATATACAAGCAACAAAAGAATCTGAAAACAAAAAAACAATCGAAGCTGCCGCAAAAGCAAAAAGTGATGCTGAAGAAAAAGAAAAAAATAGCGAAAAACGATGGATTGACCGTGCTAAAAAAATGCTCCAAAACGATAACCAATTACGAGAAACCATATCTTTAATAAACTTACTCAATACTGCACATACTCTCTGCCCTCAGGAGGTTTGTAACCGAGAAAAGGCTGTGGTCTTTTTAAAAAACAATCACCTCTCCCATGACAATTTGCAGCTAGAAGAGATTAAAGAGTAAGCATACTTAGATTGCCCATACTATAATAATTGAGCATAAAAAGTGAGCATAAAAAAAGAGGTTGAGCAACTTATATCAGCTGCTCAACCTCTTTCTATCTCTTTAAAATAATACTTATATTCTACCCTTAAAGGCGTATAGTCTTAGTATAATTTTACTATTTCCAAGGGTGCTCTTGCTTAATTTTGCTCTCATCCCATGCAACCCCTCTATCTCCTGGCCTTGCTCCAACTTTATACTTTACCCATACTCCACCCTCTAAACGAGCTGCCCCTGCTGTTGGTTCTGGAGCTACCTTTTGTGCTCCCTGCCAGTAAAAAAGCCCTTTAGGTAGTCTATTGCCCGCTGTATCAATATAATAAAAATTGCTATATTTATTTAATCCTAAACCACGAAGCCCTATTTCACTACCGGTAACTTTAATGCGAACCATGTCTCCTCGCTCTCGGACATCAAGCCATCCTTCCCATGACCCATCAGGAAACGTTTGTTCTTGAACAGTTGCTCTTGCCGTGCGTAACCCCTGAAGCGCCGCTGGTGATGCTACTGCGGCTGCTCTTGCTGGCCCCGCTTGTTGCATTGAAAATCTAGACGCGGCTACTGGCCTTAAAACAGAAGCAGATTGGCTTAAAATATCCTGATCCATATCATAATCGCCTCTCTTCATTTCCCATCCTTGCTTACGAGTTGCTAAATCAACATATTTTTTACTACCTAAACTCCATTTAAAAGGTTCTCCTTGCGGGACATTACTAACTTGAACAAGATATTTTCCACCCTTTTCTTCTGTTTTACCTAATTCATCTACCTTAAAGGCTCCTCCTGAACGCCAATAGTATAAACCTTTTGGCAATTCAATAGTTGGCGCACCAGGGCTCACATAAGTAAAGTTTCTTCTGCCATCTTGATTGAGTACTGGCGAACATTGTTTTTCACCACAACTTACTAATGCCCAATCTTGACGGGTTGGAGAATAAAGCCAACCAAGACCAAAATATTTTCCTGTACCCTCAATAGGTTCAAAACGCAGCTGAACAACTGCTGGTCCTGCTGGCATAGCTCCTTTTTTCTTCATTAGTTCTGCTAAAGCACTTCTATACGCTTTTTCTTTTTCTTGTGCTGACATTGGAGGTAAAGCTGGTGCGAAACCACCAAGCCTTTGCATTTCTGCTAGCAAACCTGGAATAGCTGCTTGCGCTCTACGTTCTTCTTCTCCTGTTCCTCTATCAGTAAAATCCATACCCATAGCTAAAACTGGCCCTCTTGCTGGCATATCTGCTGGCCTTCTTTCACGAGCATTCGGCGCTAGACTCATACGGCCCATAGCGCGAACCATGTCTTCTTCTCTGGCTGCCCTAGCTGGTCTTTGATCAAAAGCAGTGCCACAAGTTGCACAGAAACGCGCATCTGAATTATTTAAAAAAGTACATGCTTCGCATGCTTTTTGAGTTGCTTCTTCATAAGATGGTGGCGGCGCTTCTGCTCCATGCGATATTCCCACAGATCCCAGGCCACAAACAGCAGCCATTGTTAATAATAATAACTTTTTCATCCTAAACCCTTTTTTTTAAAAAAATAAAAATATAAACCCTCTCTTTAAAAAAGACATACCCAGATTCTATATACTCAAATACAGATATGCCCAGTTACTATTAGCATATCAAATATTTCAAATAGAAATCAATGGTTTGCGCAAATAGCAACTTACACCCCACAATAGATAGATAGCTAGAAGAGATTAAAGAGTAAGCACACTTAGATTGCCTATGCTATAACAATTGAGGATAAAAAGTGAGCATAAAAAAAGAGGTTGAGCAACTTATATCAGCTACTCAACCTCTTTCTATCTCTTTAAAATAATACTTATATTCTACCCTTAAAGGCGTATAGCCTTAGTATTATTTTACTATTTCCAAGGGTGTTCTTCCTTGATTTTGCTCTCATTCCATTCAACCCCTCTATCTCCTTGCTTGGCACCGAATTTATATTTTACCCATACTCCACGTTCAAAACGAGCTTCCCCTTCTTGTGGTTTTGGAGCTACTTTTTGTGCTCTCTGCCAGTAAAAAAGCCCTTTAGGTAGTATATTGCCCGCTGTATCAATATAATAAAAATTGCTAAATTGATTTAATCCTAAACCACGACGCCCTATTGCACTACCGGTAACTTTAATGCGAACCCTGTCTCCTTTCTCTGGGACATCAAGCCATCCTTCCCATGACCCATCAGGCGACGCTTTTTCTTGAACTGTTGCTCTTGCCATACGTAACCCCTGAAGCGCCGCTGGTGATGCTACTGCTGCGGCTGGTCTTGCTGGCCCCGCGCGCCTTGGAGCTCTTATGAAATCTTCTTCAGAGCCTTCTTCTGCTAGAGGAAATCTTCCTCGTGCTGGTTGCTCTGCCGCCTGCCTTCTTGGGGCAAAATCTCGATAACAGATACCACATTGACCATGCTCTAAATCATGTTGCCCAATAGCAGATCCACATCCAGCAGGACATTTTTGTTCAAATTCTTTTCCTCTTCTGGCAAGAAAATCTCTTGCTGCCATCTCTGATGACATATCTGCTCTTGGACCCCTACCGCTAACTGCTTCTCCTCCCATCATCGCATCCATGCGACGCGCATATTCCCCTGAAGACATACTACCAGATCGTCCTCCTTCTTGCGCTCTTGCTGGGATATCTAATGCTACTGGTTGTTGGCCTTGCCCTGCTAATTGCCGTTCTTGTAACCATTTAACCACTTGTGGTTTTAAATTCCCAGCAGCTTGCGTCATAAACTCTTCTTTCGTTCTGCCGAATCGACGAGATGCAGCTGTAGCAATGCCATCAAGAAGATTGTTATAAGCGTTTTCGATTAACTTAAAAGCAGAACCATAAATCAAACCTTGATGCATAGATCCAAGCTTTGCAGCGAATGTATTACCAAACAAGCTTTGGTATTCGAATAGATCTGGAGAATCCACCGAACCCAGAATCCTGAGTCGTGAATTACCTATCTCTGTTATAGAATCAGCCTCTGCCTGAGCGCTTAGTCCATCACTTCTATCTGGCGCAGCCCTTCTTCCTGGAGCTTCCGGCGCTAGACTCATACCGCGCATAGCGCGAACCATGTCTTCTTCTCTGGCTACCCTAGCTGGTCTTTCTTCTCTGCCTGCTCCAGCTGGTCTTTGATCAAAAGCAGCGCCACAAATTGCACAGAAACGCGCATCTGCATTATTTAAAAAAGTACATGCTTGGCATTCTTTTTGAGTTGCTTCTTCATAAGATGGTGGCCCTTCTGATCCATGCGATACACAAACACATCCCAGGCCACAAACAGCAGCCATTGTTAATAATAATAACTTTTTCATCCTAAACCCTTTCTTTGAAAAAAATAAAAATATAAATTCTTTATTAAAAAAAAACATACCCAGATTCTATATACTCAAATACAAATCTGCCTAGTTACTATCAGTATATTAAATATTTCAAATAGAAATCAAGAAAAAGCGTAAATAGCAACACTTGCACCCATCAAATACATAGGCAGCTAGAAGAGATTACAGAGCAACAAAAAGCAGGATGGGCATAACCAAGCTATGCCCATCCTGCTTTATAGTTCAGACAAATTAATACTCTATTCTTATCTATTAGACCTAAGTATCTTCTGATCTATGGTAGGCTCTTGAAACTGAGCCGGATCCCATACTGTTTTTTTACCTTTAAACAGATTTTCATACTTCCCATTACTAAATTTAAACGTTTTTTGAGTAGTAGGAGTAGGCGCAACCATAACTACAACTCTTCTATCACTCAGCTGTTCTGGTATGCGTACCTGATTTGATCCACGCCAATAATACAACCCTTTTGGCAATGCAACAGTTGGCGCACTCGGACTGACATACATAAAGCTTTTTGAGCCATCTCGATTGAGTACCGGCGAAACTTCTTTGCCATAATTCACCAATACAAAATCTCGATGTTCTGGAGAATAAAGCCAACCAAGATGATAAGGTTTTTTAGCCCCCCTTATCGGTTTACAACTCAGCGCAAGAGTCGTTTTTCTTGAACCAGCTGGGGCTTGTTGCCTTGAAACTCTAGGTGCAGCTACAGCGGAACCACCTCCGCCCAATTGGGCGTATGATTGCTTAATATAAGAAGCATATTGTTGCATATGAGGCGTTGCCATTACATCTCTCTTAGTCCCACCAATATGACCAGAAACGGCATACATGCGACGCAAGAAATTGATATCCCCTTGCGCAGAACGTACCATTTTTTCTCTGACCTTATCAGGACGATACACAATACTTACCTCAAGCCCTGAGTTTTTTATAAACTCAATAATATCAGGCCTTTCAAAAAATTCTGCTATCCAAGAGATATCATTAACAAATGCGCCACCACCAAGCAAGGTGAGATACACTTTTTTCTTACCTAACAGATAAGCGCTTTTGAGAGTACCTTCATACATAGCTCCCAAAACCATTTTGGCAAAATTCATGACATTATCTTGGGGCCGCTGACCAGGCTTTAATTCTCTATAATAATGAATAAGATTATAAGCAGAATTAAGAACCTGCGTAATCCTTTGATGAGTACCCAATGGTATTGACTGTAATAACGCTCCCGTCTTTTTATCTTGGCCTTTGATACAGCTACTTGTTGTTACTATATTAGCATGGGTAAATATACTAACCCGCTGCGCATCTGCCGGATTATATATATATCCTTTAAGAGCCTTTAGATCTACCTTTGGTTGTCGCCCAGATTTTTTATCTTGAAGCGCTTTTTTACCTAAATCATGCAATAAATAAAAATAACTTGGATCTTTTTTACCCTCACTATGGCGACGAATAAAATTTTCAGTAGGCATAAAGTACTTTCTATAAATAGTTGCCCCTGCCGCCGATATAGATGCCCACTCCCCTTGCACAGGAGCATGTAGCATACCCGTAAGAGATGCTGTCGGATTTTCCATGCCGCCTTCAAGTGGTCCAAAAAATGTTGATGCTAACTGAAACACCGCCCCATTATTGCGCGGATCAGCTTGCAAAGCGGTAATTTCTGTACATTCTCCACCGCGAGGATCATTATGAAGAAGAATGTTTAATTGACCTCTGCCTCCAAGAGACCGCACCCCACCTTGTGCTTGTATCCTGGCATTCAATTGCCCAAGCGTTTCACACCTCCATTGACCTTCAAATATCGCTTGTCTACGTGGAAATTCAGCAATAAAACGGCGCTTCCAATCTTCAAATGATTTTCGAGACCCTGTCGGCACCTTTGCCAAATAACCCTTTTTTTCATTCCAACCAAATGTTGCTCTGAATGAAGACTCACTCATACCAACGACTTCTTTAAAAAAGTCTTCTGCCTGACAGTGCAACCTATGATTCGACGACAATGACCTTCTTCCTGCTGCCGTATGCGATATAATTACACATCCCAGCCCAAAGGTAGATACTACCGCAAATAATAATAATTTTTTCATAATAACCCCCATTATATCTTATAAATATATATACTCTTTACTCTTCTATAAACTATATAGATATACACCCACACTAGCTCATGACCATAGTATATCACCAATAAATATATTATGCTAAAGCTATTTTTTAAAATAAAACAAATAGAAACTTTTTCAATGAGGCATGGACACTAAAAAGGGGCCTTCTATCTAAAAAGATAGACTAGACCCCTTTTTTCATTTTTTATTCGTTTTCTCTACCTATTCAATTTCTTGATAGTCATGACTGTAGGCATGAAACTTTCTCCATAGTCGACTTAAACAGTTGCATACTCCTTTTTTAGCTTGTAAGCTGGCCGCGCGCCACGCTTTGAGCACTATTGAACAGCAACATGGCCGTTTTGGCCCTATTGTCTTGGTATTTTCTTTCATATGGCTACAATCTACCGGTTCAAAAGTCTGAACAGTCGTTATATCGTTACCTTTGTCATCTAGATGCCAACTAACAGACTTTCTTCTGCCTGGCTGTTCTCCCCGAACAAGCACCATATCTGATTCTTTACATACATCGAGTGATTCTTGGCATACACCTACACTCATACAAAAACCATGAGACATGGCACATACCATCACCAATATTCTTATTTTCACCTAACAACCCTTAACTATCTTTACTTGTGCTGACTATAAGCAAAAAAAATATAACTCAAAAAAATATAACTCATGAACACAAGTATAATCAAAAGCGCGAAATAATGCCAATATAATGCATTTTGTGCATTAAAAAAGCCCTGCTTATAAACAGGACTTTTAAGTAAAAATTATCTAATGTAAATATATAAACAGAGGGGCTGACTGTGCTATTTAGTAGGGTCAATATCCATAATTACCGGCAAATGATCACTTGCCCCTGAATATAAAACATAACTTCCATCAATCCAGAGATTCCAATTACACCTATTAATATATAATCCATCTAGAGCTTTTCCTGACCAATGAGTAAATGTCGGTTGCGCAATACCCGCCAAATCAAAGCTATTAATAAAGCCCTGAGAAGCTAAATGTTTAATTGCCTTTCCTGTCTGCTCATTAAAATCAGCACCGATAACCACATTTTTTCCAAAATCATAGGTGTGAGCACTATCCACCAGTTCTTGTGCCTCTAATAATCGTGCTTTACCATCTAAATCATCAAAATGTGACCCATAAAATACTAGATTTTTTTTATGGTATTTACTGAGATCAATTTCAACCTTAATAAAAGAACGAGAATGATGTCCACCATAAGAAAAATTCTTTTTAATAGGTTGAGTCAACAATGGCACTTTAGATACTATCATATTACCATATTTTGAGGCAGTATCAGAGGCGCCAGCAAATACACAATACCGGTACCCTAATGTCGCAAGTACAGCAAGAGTCTGTGGAGAACGCAACTCAACTTCTTGCAAAACTAACACATCTGCATTGATATTTTTAATAACCTCAAAAATAGCCGCAAAACTGCCACCAATTCTATCTCCAAGCTCTTTTTCTGGCCCACGCCAACAATGAACATTGTATGTTGCTACACGAATAATATCTTTATGAGTTTTTTCTGGTAGAGACAACTGTTTTTTGGAATATTTTTTATGCAGCAACTCAACCAATGCTTTAAATTCTGACTGCTTGGCCTTCTTCTGCTTGTGCTTATCTTTTATCTTGAGCACAGAATCAGAATATTCTGGCAATAGAGCCATGAAGGTACTTTTGACAGATTTTTTTTTCCCTGCATATGTATCGGCAGCAGCAATGAACCCACAGCTCAATAGACACATCGCCAGTACTTTAAAAAGGCGTATGTACGGGATTAATAGTATCTTCATAGCAATACGCCTTTACTGTTATATCTATTGAATATGTCGAGCACGAATTCTTAAAAGTTAAATCCAAAACCAAATCTGATATCTGGCCTTGGCCCAAAATGATGTCTGTCAAAACCAAAGCTAACATGTGGCCTTGGCCCAAAATGATGACGACCACGATGACGACCATGACGACCATGACGATGGTGATCATGACTGTGGCTTTCTCTTTCTACCACCCGATACTCTGTTACAGGTTCCACATCCACAGATCTTACAGATTCTACATATCTTACCGGCGATGGACAACAATAATCAACAGGTCTCAAACAATATCTTGTGTGAACTACTGGCACTGGCATGCCGAAATCAAAACCAAAAAATCCAAAAGCATTGGCCATACCAGAGCTACAGACAGCCAACAATAAAGCGTATTTTATTTTATTCATGTCATAAACCTCCATAAATACATTAATATATTCATAACCCTACTATTTATAGTAAATGAATATAATAAAAAGTCAAGATAGTTTCAGCTTGAAATATTAGATCTTTCTTTACCGCCTAACAATAGTTTTTATTGCTTTTTTCAACAGCCTTACGATAGGCTCAAATTACTATCTTATAAGCTTTTTTGAAAGCCTTAAAATTATGAAATCCAAATCTATAATCATAGCGATTATGGCAAGCACAATGACTGCTGTTGCCTTTATTTTCTTTATTTTTGGAGAATCAATGCTTACAATAACCCCTATGCAGCCACAACTAACACTACAAAGTAACTCTTTTAAAAATGGAGCACCTATCCCACGCACCTATACCTGTGACGGGGAAAATATTTCACCTCAATTAAGCTGGCAATTAAGCAATGAGAATACAACTAAACAATCAATAAAAAGCTATGTATTAATAGTGGATGATCCGGATGCTCAAAAAGTTGTTGGTAAAACAGTAGTGCATTGGATGGCTCTTCTTTCTCCCGAGACCACTCACGTGCCTGAGGGGTTATCAGGCGAAAATCGAGCACCTATTTCTTTTGACACCTCAACAATTATAGAATGCGCTAATGGTCGCAACCAAAATTATTATCGTGGACCATGCCCACCACCAGAAAGTGGCATACACACGTATAGGTTCATGCTCTTTGCAACCACACAATCGATGGAAACATTAAAAAACAAATTCCTACATGCGTCCGCTACCGGAGAAGAGTTCAAACAAAAAATGGATACCTCAATTATAGTTGAAGCATTACTTACAGGCACCTATCATAGATAGAATTCAACCTACTTTATTCAACTGTTACTGATTTAGCCAAATTGCGCGGCTTATCTATCGGGCACCCAAGCTCTTTAGCAATCGCATACATAAAAAATTGCATTAACCCTGTCATAGCCAACTGACCCAGCAGTGGGGCTACGTTAGGTACTACAAAATAAAGATCAGCAAGAGCGCACATTTCATCTTGACCTTCAAAAACAAATGCCACAACGTGCCCATTACGTGCTTTAACTTCTTGTGCATTACTCAATAATTTATGATAAATAAGTGAATCTTGATGAGAAAAAATAAATACCGGCGTGTGTTCATCAATCAATGCCAAAGGACCATGCTTTAACTCTCCCGCCGGATAGCATTGGGCAAAAATATAGGCAATTTCTTTTAATTTAAGCGCTGCTTCCATGGCAAACGGATAACTGCTATTGCGGCCTAAAAAAATGGCTTTACTATATGTTGCATATTTTCTTGCATGATAAGCACTAATTTCATGCTTATATTTTTCAATGCTCGCTTCAAGCACCTGTGCTGCATAGATAACATCGGCACACGCTTGTACCATATCAGCTTGTGCTATCAATCCTTTTTCAAGAGCAATTCGATGCGCCAGCCAGTACAAAGCTGCCAATTGAGTTGAAAATGCTTTAGTTGAAGCAACGGCAATTTCACGTCCCGCCTGTGTTAATAAAAAACCACCCGCTTCTCTGACAATGGTGCTTGAAGCAACATTGGTTAAAGCAACGGTTGGCATAGTATGTGCATTAATAACACGCAATGCCTCAAGAGTGTCTGCCGTTTCTCCTGACTGAGAAATAGCAAGGTGAATTTTATGCTGAGTAGGGAAAAAAGTCATATATCTAAATTCAGATGCAAGATGAACAGAGCTGTTCATTTTACACACCTGTTCAAAGAAAAATTGCGCTAATCGTGCTGCATGCCAAGAAGTACCACACCCAATAAAACTAATATGATCTAAGGTACGTATCTGCTGAGCAGTTATACCCATATAATCCCATATGGTATCATGCAACGCCTGCAAAGAATCTATGGTTTTATGAATAACCGCTTTTTGTTCATATATCTCTTTGAGCATAAAGTGTTCATGCTCATTTTTTTGACTATCTTGCCAACTTAAATCTAAAGCTTGCATATGAACAGGTAATGCATTACCCGCAAAGTCATATAATTGAATCTCATTTTTTTTAACAAAAGCAAAACTTTCTTCCGGTAAAAAGAAAACCTTATCTGTTTTACCCGCAAATGCAAATGCATCTGAGGCAACAAACATTTCATTATCACCAATGCCAACACAAAGAGGAGGACGTTGCCGCACTAAGATCAGCGTATCGGGATAACCTTGCACCAATGCCATAAAGGCGTAAGCTCCTGTTAGCCTACTTACCAGACTCACAACCACTTGCGCAAGCGTCTTGTGCTTGTTTTCCATATCTGATGTTGCTACTAGCAACGCTTCAAATACATGCGCTATAACCTCTGTATCTGTATCAGAATAAAAAACATGACCTAACAGCTCAAGGTCCTTTTTGAGAGAAAGATAATTTTCAATAATACCATTATGGACAATGGCAACTGTTTTTTGACAATCAAAATGAGGATGAGCATTAGATTCTGATGGCTGACCATGAGTTGCCCATCGTGAATGCCCAATCCCCAAAAAACCATCTATGTGCGCCATAGTAAACATATGAGTTAAATTATCTAACCCGCCCACCGCCTTTGCAGATACAATAGTATTATTTTCTTGCGATAAGCAGGCAAATCCAACAGAATCATACCCTCTATATTCAAGGCGAGAAAGCCCTTCTAAAACAAAAGCTTTGCTCTTATTTTTACCTATGTAGCCAACCACACTACACATAAAACATATACCTTGTTTATAGGCTAATTATATATGGCACACAAATAGCTGAAATCTATTGATTAACGCTTCACAAATTGGAATTTACGACGAGCCGCTTTTTGACCATATTTTTTACGCTCTTTAAGGCGCGAATCACTGGTGAGCAAGTCATATTTACGCAATGCTGGACGTAATGTTTCATCTTCTTTAAGAAGAGCACGAGCTATGCCTAATTTAACCGCATCAGCTTGGCCTTCTTTTCCGCCGCCAGAAACGTTTGCTTTTACATCGTAATTAGAACTCATAGGACACATTTCAAATGGTAGCTGCACAGATTTTCGTGAAACAATGGTATCGAAATACTCATTTATACTCAATCCATTAACTACAATTTTACCCGAACCGCGCGTTAACCACACTCGTGCCACTGACGATTTACGTCGTCCTACACCATGCGAAAGTGGAGTTCGCCCTGCTTGTTTTACTTTATCTGTCTCTTTAGCAGCCTTCTGATTTAACATAGAATATCATGCCTCTTTATGATTCTAAACAATAACTTAATAGTACACATTACTCAAGTAAGAATATCCTTAGCTCGCGAAAAAGTCAAAGATGATACATTACTTATTAATCCCTTACTTCAAACTGCTCCTGGCACATAAGACATCGCGAAGAATTAGGACTATTTTTAAGTCTTTTTTCTCCAATATGGCGGCCACAATCAATGCATATGCCATACGTACCATCTTCTATTTTTGCCAATGCTTGGACAATGCGATCATATTCTTTTTTTTCAGCGTCCTGAAGGGAAATCTTTAAAGACTCCATAGTCGATGTCGATGCCATATCCCCTGGATCTTGCACCACATCATTGGTTACTTTTTCCTTAGATAACTGCGTAAGCTGCTCTTCTAGCTCTATTTTACGCTTTACTAGCTCTTTTTTTATTGCACTGAACGTGCTTTTTTCCAATTCATCCACCTTTTTGAGTCCTTTTTTTATGAAAAAATTTTTTTAACAAGTGCTCTGATTTTTGCATCTCCACGCCACCAATCACAACTAACGCATTCCTTTTGTATACCTGAAAGCTATCGCTATTGTCAAGGCGATACCCAAACAAAGGAGATGGGGCTCCATACACAACTCCAGCCATACGGCTTAGTTGGGCGCAACCCATACACATAGAGCACGGCTCTAGGGTAACATAGAGCCAGCACCCTAAAAGACGCCAATTACCTATTTTGAGCGCAGCTTGCTCTAATGCAATCATCTCAGCATGAGCCCGCTGTATGCCAAGTTGCTCAACCTGATTATAGGCTTGAGCAATTATAGCACCATAGGGATCTACCACAACCGCTCCCACCGGTACTTCTTCTTTAGAATACCCCTCTTGAGCTTGCTCAAAAGCCGCATTCATATAATATATATCCTGCTTTTCACCAAAAATGCTTATATCCACCAAAAACTCAACTATTTAAGAAACATATGTTATACTTTTTACACAATTATTCGGTATATAATAATACCAATATTTTTATAAGTAAAAAAAAGCATTAGGAGACGCCCATGGCTAACGACCCAAAGTTGAACAAAAACACTGAATACAAAGCTGACTCGATTCGTGTAATGGAGGGGCTAGAAGCCGTAAGAAAACGCCCTGCCATGTACATTGGCTCAACAGGGCCAAAAGGCCTCCATCATCTTGTGTATGAGGTTGTAGACAACTCAGTTGATGAAGCCCTTGCAGGGCACTGTGACACTATCAGCGTTATTTTGCATGAAGATGGCAGCTGCTCGGTCGAAGATAATGGACGGGGCATTCCAACCGGTATTCATTCAACAGAAAAAATTTCTGCTGCGCAAGTAGCTCTTACCAAATTGCATGCTGGGGGCAAATTTGATAAAGATTCATATAAATACTCAGGCGGACTTCACGGTGTTGGTATATCCGTGGTCAATGCTCTTTCAACCTTCCTGTATCTTACTATTTATCAAAATGGCAAGATCCATACGCAATCATATCAGATAGGCAAACCACTTGCTCCATTAAAAGTGGTTGGGGCTACTGAAAAGCGTGGAACCCTTGTACGCTTTACTCCCGATCCATTCATATTTCAAGAAACAACAGAATTAAGCTTTGAAACACTTTCTGCCCGATTACGCGAGCTTGCTTTTTTAAATAAAGGTTTACGCATAACCCTTATCGATGAACGTCTTGATAAGCAGCATGAATTTTATTATGAAGGCGGCATTGTTTCATTTGTTGAACATATCAACAAAAAAAAGGACCCCCTTTTTTCCGAAGTTATTTATGTTGAACGCCAAGATGACAACTATATGTTTGAATGTGCCATGCAATACAATGATGGCTATGGCGAACAAATTATGTCATTTGTTAACAACATTAACACCTTTGAAGGAGGAACTCACGTTTCTGGGTTTCGCTCAGCACTGACTAAAATTTGCAACAAAAAAGCACTTGATCTTAATATTTTAAAAGGTGGCGACGGTTTTTCTAGTGAGGACGTCCGCGAAGGTATTGTTGCTGTTATTAACATCAAGGTACCCGAACCGCAATTTGAAGGACAAACAAAAGCAAAATTAGGAAACAATGATGTAAAAGGCATTGTTGACTCATGGTTGTTTGCTTACTTGGATACTTTTTTTGAAGAAAACCCTTCTATCGCGCGAAAAATATTAGTTAAAGCAGAAACAGCCAAGCGTGCTCGTGAAGCGGCAAAAAAAGCTCGTGAATTAACACGTCGCAAAACCGCACTTGAGTCAACTGTTTTACCCGGCAAACTTGCTGATTGCTCAAATGAAGATCCTTCAAAAACAGAACTCTTTATTGTTGAAGGTGATTCAGCGGGTGGCTCAGCAAAACAAGGCCGAGACCGGGACAATCAAGCTATTTTGCCCTTAAAAGGTAAAATATTAAACGTGGAAAAAGCACGCCTTGATAAAATTCTTTCAAATGAAGAGATAAAGGCTCTGATTGCGGCAATTGGCGCTGGTATTGGCGAAGATTTCGATGCAGCAAAAGCTCGATACCATAAAATTATTTTAATGACCGATGCTGACGTAGATGGTGCTCACATTAGAACGTTACTACTTACCTTCTTTTTTAGATATATGAAACCATTAGTAGAACAAGGGTATTTGTATATTGCACAACCACCACTCTATAAAGCAAAAATTGGTAAAAAAGAACAATACCTTAAAGATGACCATGCATTCAAAACATTTTTATTTGACTGGGCCCGCGAGCAAACATCGCTGAGCATTGACAACAAAACATGGCTCGAAGAACAATGGCATACCACCCTTAACAACATATATCAGTATGAAGAAATGCTTGTACAGGTAAGTCATCGATTCAACATACCAAGCGAACAAGCTCACCAACTTGCTGTTTTACTGCACACTCATCAGTGGCAAAAAACAGATGGCGTTGAAACGCTTCTTGAACTGTTAGGTCACCGCTTTACCCAATTTACCATTTCGCACAATAAACCTGAAATTCAAGATGAAGAAAATGAAATTATGGGTGCTCAGCAAGGACTAATTGTATTTAAGCGTCTAAATGTAACATGGGATGCTCCTTTAGCCTTTTTCAGCTCAAGTGAAGTAAAAAAACTTCTTGTTCACCTTGATCCTCTTATGGTTCTTGAACACAATGAGTGGACATTGCTTATTACCGATAAAGAGAAATCAATCTCTGATAAGGGAATCACTAAACTGATTAATGGTATTGGCCTGCTAAGCAAGCCATTTATGAGCATTCAACGCTACAAGGGTCTTGGTGAAATGAATCCCGATCAATTATGGGAAACATCTATGGATAACACCTCTCGCACGTTACTAAAAGTATCCATAGAAGATGCCCTTGAAGCGGATTTATGGTTTACCACTCTTATGGGTGATGATGTTGGTGGCAGAAAGCATTACATTGAAAGATATGGACATTTTGTCAAAAACCTTGATATTTAACATTATCTTAATTTATTATACAAGAGAGAAGAGTATCAAAAACTTCTCTCTTGTTTTTTACGAAGCATACACCCGCATAAAGCTTTTAAAACAAATGCACTAAAAATACACGCACTAAAAAAAATTTAAAATACACTATCTCACCAATACACTGAAAGCTCTTATTGTGAATATTCTGAATAAAAAAAATCTCTGCCTTATACTATCTTTCTGTACCTACTCAGCATCTACTTGCATGAAAAACAACAACCTATTAAAAAATATAAAGACCAGCAATCTATTAAAAAACATGATTGATGAGGAAAAAGACTTTGTACTGGAACCTAAAAACAACGAAACCAAATATAAAAAGAATAACAATAAAGCTAAAAAAATATATACCTCTACTAACTATCAAGAAGCTGATGCTACCCCTCAAACACCGCCCTTAATTCGCTCTAGAAATCACCGCATATACAACCCTGAAGAAAAAAAACGTGATTTTTATCATTTATTTCCGTTCTCTATTGATAAATACATCCAAAATGGTGGCGTTATGATTGGACGACAAAACAGTACCTACCGTGACAATATCGACATTCAATGTAATCTTGGAGCAACCATAAGAGAGGCTGATGGCACCATAACAAATGTAATATTTCATAACACTATTGATGAAAATGGTAGATATTATCATCGCGGGTTTAACAATATAGAAGATCATGCATTTGTGAATGACCTATTTAATACCTATTTTAGAGAAACCAAGTCAACCAACCAACGCATTCTTGACCTTCGCAGATCGATCAATGACTGCATTACTAAAAAAGCTAATCAAAATAAAGCTGAAGACAATACGTATACCCTTATAGAAACGGACTATGCCCTAGAGATATACGATCCGCAATTTAATGTTTACATTACTATCTATAAAAAGAATAATAACACTGACGATAATTAATGAGCAATACAGCCTTTATTGCAGGCATCAAAGCCTCTATTAAGAAACATGCTTTGATGCCTATGCATTCACGCATAATCGTAGGCCTATCTGGCGGTCCAGATTCAGTGTTTCTTTTGCATATGTTAGCTAGCATGCAACAAGAAGATTCAATACATATAATTGCGGCGCACCTTGACCATGAATGGCGCCCAGAATCTGGCCAAGAAGCACTTTTTTGCGCACAACTATGTGCCGATTTAAACATACCCTTTATTACCAAAAAAATAGCAGAGCTTAATGCCACTATTACACATAATGGATCAAAAGAAGAATATGCCCGCCGCATGAGACGTCACTTTTTTGAACAGATTAAAAAAAACGAATCAGCAGATTGTATTGCGCTTGCACACCATGCGCAAGATCAACAAGAAACTTTTTTTATTCGTCTTATTCGTGGCGCAACAGCAACCGGCCTCTCTGCAATACACCCCAAAAACGGTTCTTACATTCACCCTCTTCTTGAAACAAATAAAGCCTCTATCTTAACGTATTTACATGACCATGGCATTACCTACTTAACAGACCCAACCAATGAGTCTCTCGATTTTTTACGCAATCGCATCAGACACTTAGTGCTTCCCGCATTACATACAAGCGACACACGGTTTGCCGCAAATTTTACCCGTACCATTAGCCACTTGCAAGAAACGGAACAGTTCCTTGAACAGCTTACCAACACTGTATTTGCAGAACTTACTCACCTTAGCAATGAAAAGCTCATGTTAAACATAAACCTTTTTTGCAATCAAAAACCATTTATGCGCTATCGCATTCTTATGCGTTGGCTCATTGCCCAACAGGTGCCTTTTACCCCAACCCATGCTTTTTTACAAGAAATAGAACGCTTTCTTGCTCATCCTGGCGAAAAAAAACACCAAATACACCATTCATGGCATATTACAAAAAAACAGACTAGAGCCTGTATTGAAAAAACAAACCTCCCATAATTACATAAATAGTTTCCTATCAATGCCGTTATGCAGTACGCTGCATAAAAAGCAAAGGAAACAGTAACTATGACAACCCTATCATCGAACCGTACCCACCTTATTATCGCTTTATGTTCACTTGCCCTCCATCTACTTATGCTCTTTTTACTGTCTACTCACCATATGGCATTTTTGACATCACCGGCAAAGCTTATTTTTGCAGAAGCCAAAGCAAAAGATAAAGCTCTTAATACGCCGCCGCAACAAGAGATACCGCCGAGTACATCATGGGCTGCCAGAACAGAACGGCAATATGCCTTTGACCAATCTCAAGTTAAAACTCTTGGCCTTGCCTATGCCCCACCAGATAATCTATCTAATCCAAGCACTACCCCATCGCACGATACATCAATAGATAGCGAGCCCAGTCAGCCTGAACAGAGCTCACCACTACCACAAACACCCAAAGAAAATACGCAAGCCCCCATTTTACCACAACAACTCACTGTGCCCGAACAAAGCTCACCACTTGTACCCCCCCAAGACTTGACTGCTCCAGATATGCCGTCTCGCACAGAGTCTCATGCACACATTAAAAAAACAGAATCGCCGCCGAATAGCACGCAACAATTAGACTTAACACTACCCCTTAGCCAACAGACTAGAGCCACCAAAACAGCACCACTCGCACAAGCACAACAAAAAAAATCTTCTTTAACTCTTGCACAGCTCACCAGTGGCTTTATTGCTCACATGGCCAACAAACCAGGTGATAGTGCTGTATCAATAAATGGTGATAAAAACAAAAAACCTACCGCTGAGCAGTTAACATTTGAACGTTATCAGGAAAAAACATATCACTGCTTACTCCAATCGAACAACAGATACAATAACAGATACCCTGATATCGCTAAATATCAAACGCTAGAACTACAAATCTTAGTTGCTTACCATGCAAATGGCCTAGCTCAAAACATAAGCCTACTCTCTTCTTCTGGCCACAAAGAATTTGATGATTATTGTATGTTTATCTTTAAAGATGCCAGCACCTCTTTTCCTCCAGTGCCTCCCTCTTTCTTAAAAGCACACAATTCTTATTCTATTCCCTTTACCATACTATCAAGCCCTCACGATAATAACTGGCTAAAAGTACGACGTTAATAAAACAGTTCCCAACCATTACTTTTTTATGCTACCGTACACATAAGAACATTTTAGCTGGAGAAGTTATGAAAAATAGCAATCTCGTCTTTTTGATACTTGCAGCGACAATTGGTTTTGTGCGTGCAAAGCAGGAAGAATTCAAGATAATCCTTGAACCTAAATGGGAAAATTTGGAGCACGATGAACTTCGCATTGTACAATTTGGCGGCAAATGGATCTTAGCGGGCAGCATAACATTTAAAAAAAAATCTAAAGAAATGGTTAATCTTTCACGCCTCACACTCCTGTGGACTGGCCCCCATCTTGATAAATTATCCGGGTCTCTGTATGAAAAAAACTTTGAAAAAATTTTTTATCCCATTCAAGACTTTCTTATCAGCGATGGGATATGGAACAAAAAGCAACAATTCCTTGCTTTCAACTTTGATCAAAAATGCTCACTGCAGGCGGTTAACACTTTTTATTTAGTACTAACCGTTCCACCAGAGCAAGAAACTATCTTAAAAAATGGCTCTTTTTTCATTGCTAACGATAGCCTCCCTAGTCAATTTAAAGAGCATATTAATACAAGCGATTTATCTCTTTCTTTTAATACGATTGGCAAAAAATTAATAGTCGCTTCTCACAAAATCTGAGCACCTTGTTCTCTTGTTATCACGGCTCCGATCCCTTCCATAAGCTTAAAATCAATGTCAATTTTTTGCGCACTTTTAACTGCTTGAGCCCTTTGCAAATCTCTTTCTACAAGTACCGGTACCCCCAAATCTTTACATTCTACGCTTTGCATATAAGGCATACAAAACCCCTCCACTATCTTTGCGATAACGGCAGGAAATTTACAGGCGTTTAAAAGACCATACCGCACCAATCTTTTCGGCAACCAATCCTGACTTTCTATACTTTTTTGTACCTCCCTGGCTACAATAACCCCCTGTCTCATGGCTTTTGAAATCTGCTTACTTGATAACAATCTAACAGTATCATCTGCGCCAGCCATAATAAGCCATTGAACTATTTCTGTATGCCCAGACAAAGCTGCCTTTGTAAGCGCAGTATGTCCATATATATCTTTCTTGTTAATATCTGCTCCTCTATCAAGTAATTTTTTGACTATAATACTATGGCCATGCTCACTTGCTTCTATTAATGCAGTGCTGCCATCAAACGTTTCTGCGTCTATACAAGCACCTCTATTTAACAACATGGTTATTAACTCGTCGTCACCAAACGTAGCTGCTATAATAGCACGCGTATAGCCTTGCTCATTTACCGTATCAATACCACCCGATAATACAATGTCACGAAGTAACAACTGTGCTCTGTGTGGGCTTGCCACCTCCTTTTGTACTAATTTTGCTACATTCCCGCTCCACTCCTCTGGAGCTACTTTCTTTTTTTTAGCCATACATAAACATGCCTCTGCCTCAGGCACATAACCAGCGACTACTATAATCACCAAAATACACTTTTGAACTATTTTCATGTCACACTCTTTATTAATTATTTTTTAATTATTTTCAGGCAAACTCTTTTATATAAACGATTAGCTATTTAAAGAAAAGCGCAGACTCAAGCACTTTTTTTCGTGCCAAAAATCAATATTCGTGGTATTCTTTTTACGTGCAAAACATAAAATCAATAGAAATTATAGGGGGTATATGGGTATGTTACATATCAAAAACCTCTGTGTGGATATAGCAGAAAAACGAATCTTGCATGGCATTAGTCTCTCCATGGCACCAGGTACCGTTCATGCTCTTATGGGCCCCAATGGATCTGGTAAAAGCACCTTAGCTTACAGCTTAATGGGGCATCCTGCCTACAGAATAATCAATGGATCTATACATCTCTATGATACCGACATAGGTACCTTAACACCTGACAAACGGGCTCGTGCCGGTTTATTTTTATCTTTTCAGCAACCATTTTCATTGCCCGGCGTACGAGCACACACCTTTTTATTAGAAGCGTATCGTGCCGTAACGGGAGCAATGATCTCTATTGCTGACTTTAAAAACCTTCTAGAAGAGCACATGCATCGCCTATCTATCGACCCCAGCTTTGCGTATCGAGACGTAAATGATGGATTTTCTGGCGGTGAAAAAAAAAAATTTGAACTCTTGCAACTCGTCCTACTAAAACCTAAAATAGCAATTCTTGATGAAATTGATTCAGGCCTTGATATTGATGCGTTAAAAATAGTTTCACAAGGCATTGCATATGCTCGCACCCAAAATCCAGACATGAGCATTCTGTTAATTACCCACTATCAACGTATCTTTTTGCATATAGCACCTGATTACGTGCACATTATAGATAAAGGCACAGTGGTTGCATCGGGAAGCCTTGAACTGGTTCATGCGTTAGAGCAAAAGGGATATGATGCCTATCGAACGTAACAATATCAAAAAAAATAAAGACTCTCATATATTTAAAGCCAAAAAAGGTTTAAATAAAACAATTGTCACCCAGATTTCTGAAGAAAAAAATGAGCCGGGCTGGATGACAGATTTTCGATTAAAGGCTCTTTCTCTCTTTGAACGCATGCCTTTACCTTCATGGGGTGCTGATTTATCCGATTTAGACCCACATGACATTTTTTATTACGTTAAGCCAATCGAAATGCAACAGAATTCCTGGGATGATATTCCTACCGACATCAAAGCAACTTTTAATAAGCTTGGTATACCACAAGCAGAGCAACAGTTCTTAGCTGGCGTTGGTGCTCAGTATGAGTCTGAGATGGTCTATAAAAAGCTCAAAAAAAAATGGGAAGAGAAGGGTGTCCTTTTTTTAGATACCAGTACTGCCTTAAAAGACTACCCCGCATTATTTAAAAAATATTTTGCTACTATCATACCACCTCATGACAATAAATTTGCCGCACTCAATTCGGCAGTATGGAGTGGTGGCAGCTTTGTATATGTACCTCAAAATATTGAAATAGATATGCCTTTACAGGCCTATTTTCGCATTAATACTGCCCAAATGGGGCAATTTGAACGTACATTAATTATAGCCGAACCGGGGAGTTCAGTTCATTATGTTGAAGGATGCAGCGCACCTCTTTATCGTAAAAACTCTTTACATAGTGCTGTCGTTGAATTAGTGGCATTAGAGCAATCGCATATTCGCTATACCACTATTCAAAACTGGTCTAACAATGTGTATAATCTGGTTACCAAACGGGCAGTTGCTTATAAAGATGCGCACGTTGAATGGATTGATGGGAACTTTGGCAGTAAAGTCACCATGAAATATCCCTGCATAATCCTCAAAGAGCAGGGCGCAAAAGGCCACATCATTTCAATAGCTGTTGCAGGTAAAGGCCAACATCAAGATGCTGGTGGAAAAATTATTCATTGCGCTCCTCATACAACCTCCAATATCATTTCAAAATCAATCAGTAAAAACGGGGGGCATTCCAGCTACCGTGGATTATTGAAAGTGATCAAAGGAGCACATCATGTTAAATCAAAAGTTGAATGTGATGCTCTTTTGCTCGATGAACATTCTCGTTCTGATACCTATCCAACCATACTCATCAATGAACCATTGGTAGATGTAGGGCATGAAGCATCAGTAAGCAAAGTAAGCGAAGAACAGCTCTTTTATGCACAAAGTCGCGGTCTATCTGAACAAGCAGCACGTGCTATGATTGTAAATGGCTTTATCGATGCATTTGTTAAAGAATTGCCCATGGAGTATGCGGTTGAAATTAATCGATTAATTGCAATGGAAATGGAAGGCTCAATTGGATGATAAACCCCATAAAAAACCCATCCTCTCTTTTTTTTGGCAGCACAACCGATTTTATAGGTTTGCATCCAGACATTGGTCTGCGAGTTTTTGGTAAATCTAGAACTGGCGATTACGACTATATAGTATATGTTCCTGCGCACATACACCAAGAGACACCCCTTACTATTAACACGTATGTATCGCCAGAAACTGACCCTCTAAGCACTGCCAAAAAAACACTCGTTATTATTGATAACGGATCATCTATATACATACATGACAAATCTCACTCGAATAACCCGAATCCCACGCAAATAACCGCAGAAATTGAATATTGGATTGGTGATTACGCGAATCTTGAACTTTTGTATGATCAGGAGCTCCCCTTAACAGCACACACTAGTGTAGCCATGAACTTTTATGTAGCAAGACACAGCCTCGCAACCATAAACTGCTTAATTTCAGGCGGCTCCCATTCTTCTGTTACACTGAATTTGCACGCGCAAGGTGAACGCTCACACATACAAGTGAGGGGTGCTTATATATTGAATGGTAGCCAACAGGCGTGCATAACTATATATCAAAACCATAGTACATCTCATACCCAAAGCGATGTTATCATTAAAGGGGTACTTGCTGATAATGCTCAATCTGAATACAAGGGCCTGATATGTATAGCCAAAGACGCCCCTTATACAGATGCAGTACAAGAAAACAAAAATCTACTTATAGGTGAACAGTGTCGAGCTCTATCTCAGCCTAGTTTAGAAATACTTAATAACGAGGTTCGCTGCGCACATGGCAGTGCGGTAGGACAAATCGACAATGATCTATTATTTTATATACAATCACGTGGTATTCCTACTGATCAAGCAACCCTATTGTTAACAGAAGGGTTTATAGCCGGACTCTTTGATGGAGAAGTATATACACTGGCCCGAAACCGCATTAACACAATACTTTCATGAAAACACAGACTCTATTTAAAAAAATACTCACTATTCGCTCAGATTTTCCTATTTTTACTCATGCTGTGCATAAAAATAGACTGTTGTGCTACTTAGATAATGCTGCCACAACCCATAAGCCACAATCTGTGATTGATGGAATGGTACACTTTTACTCACAGGATAATGCAACTGTTGGCCGCGCTATCTATACCAGTGGTGAACGCGCAACGAGTTTATATGAAGCTGCACGTGAAACAGTACAACACTTTATCGGCGCACAAAACGCATCTGAAATTGTATTTACTCGTGGAGCAACTGAAGGTATTAATGCGATAGCCCATGCTTGGGCTGCACACTGCCTGCATGCTGGCGATGAAATAGTGCTGACCGAATTAGAACATCATGCTAATTTATTACCGTGGCAGAGAGTATCACAACAAACAGGAGCGGTTATAAAATTCATACCAATACATGCTGATGGCTCACTTGATTATACAGACTTAGATACCATTATTACCCACAAAACAAAATTAGTCGCTACTACTCATGTTTCAAATGCACTTGGTACCACAGTTGATATTGATCGCATTATTACGCGTGCACGCCACGTGGGAGCTCGTATTCTTATTGACGCATCTCAATCAGCACCACATCAACGCATTAATGTTACCACTTTGGATCCTGATTTTTTAGTATTTTCAGGGCATAAAATGCTTGGACCCACGGGAATTGGGGTGCTTTATGTCAAAAAATCAGTCCACCACGAACTTGTTCCCTATCAATGTGGCGGAGGCATGGTATTTAACGCCACCTGGCAAACAGCAAGTTGGTTAAAAATGCCTCATCTACTTGAAGCTGGTACACCAGCAATAGCGCAAGCAATCGGGCTAGCTTCTGCCATTAGTTACTTAGAGCAGATTGACTTTAAGGAACTGGCCATACATGAAGCTGCACTGTGCTCCAGACTCATTGATGGATTGCTGAAACTCCTGCCAATTCGCATACTCGGCCCTATTGCACAATTACGTACGCAAGGCCACCTGGTAAGCTTTGTAGTTAATGGCCTGCATGCCCATGATGTTGCCGCTTATTTAGACCACAAAGGCATTTGTGTGCGCGCGGGGCATCATTGCGCACAACCACTTGCTCAAACACTGGGCATCGAGGCTAGCGTGCGTGTTAGCTTTTATCTGTATAATACGCAACAAGAAGTAGACTTTTTACTCGAAACGCTGACTCAAATAATCTCACACCTGCCAGACATGAAATAACTATAATTTCTAATATACTATAGAGCCTGCAACCCCTTGTAATATAGGCTATTTAAAGCTATAGTTATTAGTAACACATGCATATATTAAATGCATTATTGGCATGCTTAGCATATATACACTTTATTTGGAGCTTAACTATGACCCACATTAAACAGTCCCCTCGTTTTATACTGTTATTGTTATCTATCTTTATAAGTGTAATGCCAACGCTTTCTTTAGCAGAAAAAACATCTGCCACCACTCTACAAAACAGTGGCTTTAAAAAAACATTCTGTTCGTATTGGCGGCAATACTATACTTTCAGAAGAGACGTAGTATATCCACTTAACCACTACGGATCGCTTATTCAAACTGCTATTGAATCTAAGTCTCATGTCTCACTCCACAACTTAAGAGTAAACGCAGGCTATAACAATAAAGCATGCGATATCCTAAAAATCAAGGAACCAATGGTTACTTCATGCTTTATTGTCGGCATTATTGATGCTCTGATGGCAGAAAAACCGGCCGAAAATATTGCAAAAGATGATATCGTAAAATATATCTGTCACCATGGATGCTTAATAGGTCTAAAAAAGTTAGCTGATCAACAAGGCTTACCTATTACACAAAATGGCTTCACTCAAGCATCTTGGTCTGTTATATCAAATATTATTGCTAATAAATTCACCGATCTTATTGGCGAACCGATTGGCAACATCGCGTTTAAAGCTATTAGATGCTATAAACATGGCCGCAAACCTGCCGACCAGTGTGAATGGTAATAAAATAGTCGAGCACCAGTTAATTTAAAATACCCTGTTTTTTTAAAGAGCATTTTAAATCTTTTTGCTGTATAAACTGTATACTTTTTATGCCAATATCTTGAGCAACCTGCAAAGTACTTTTCTCTTTGTCTATCAACAAGCATTGTGTCGGCTCAAGTTTATAGGTATCAAAAAGCCGCTCAAACAATTTCTTATTACTCTTAAGTGCGTGTGCTTGATGTGATGCGACTACACCATCAAAAAGATTTATTATTTCAGGGTATGCTAGAGCAATATGTGTATGGGCTTCTTGAGAAAGATTAGCTATGGCATATAACATATAACCAGACACCTTAAGCTCCTTTGCCACTTTAATCATCGCGGGTACAGATCTACTAATGGTACCAATATGTGCGGGATTAAGAGCTATTTCAATAATAATTTGGGCCATCTCCTTTTCTTTTTGACTAGAAAAAAAGCCACCTTCATTTATTTTGTCTAAATAGGACAACAGCTTTCTTTTTACTTCTTGATGCTCACATTCACCATGTTGCCAGGCAACAATGCACTGCGGCATACGGCGCTCTTTATAAGTAAATAAGACAGAAGACTTATGCTCTGCATCAGCTCCCATTTTTTCCAACGCATCTAGACATGAATCTATGGGATTACGCCAATGAGTAAGTGTATAGCTGGCCATTTTACCGACACCAATTTTACGTATAATTTGCTGAGTATCCTCACTAATAAAATCACTAAGATCTAGAATAGCTATTTTCTTTTTTTCAGCAGTACTGATAATTGCATCCGGACCTGAATTAATTACCTGCACCTGTGCATCAGCAACAATAGCACTGTTCTCTATCGTGAAAGCATTCTCCTGCAAGCATGCTTTTTTGTTAAAAATAAGCCCCAAGCCAGCGCATACTATAATTAGCATAGGCACACTAATTGCCTGCTTTGCATTCATGTTTTTTCTCCTTATTTTTTAACCCTATAATTACTTTTTATAATTCATGAACAAGAAGTCATAAAGCAATAATTAATGCTATAATACTGTTTTTTAACGTAATCATGGCAGAACTTAAGCATAAAATCTTATAGAGCGACCCTCCTACAATTCCTAGAATAACCGACACACATTCCGCCTAGGCTGCTCAGACGGCCTTAAAAAAGGCATTAATGCTTTTTTATAGAAAAACAAACCCATTTATCGCTACCTACACTCATTTTTGAAAAATACTCAATAATTAAAAAAACAGTATATATAAAGCAAATAAATAAATAGATTGACAATCTGAATAATTTCCGTATGGTTAGTTATATATATTTATTAATTATCAAATGGAGGCAGAATACATAAAAAAACTATTATTATCTCTTGCTATACTTATTGCAACACCGCATATAAGCGCTATGAATGTTGTGTCACACAAATGGAATGAGTACAAAGAAAACCAACAGTACAAAAAAAAACTACAAACAGTAGCTAAGTTTTTTGATTATTTACATTATGATACAGAAAAAAACGCTCAACTGTTTTTTGAAGATAACCAAGCATCGATAGTACCCTATATCAATACACTAGTTGACAAGCATGAAAACAGCTTACTACACATTGCTGTCGTTAAAAGAAAAACTGCCATAGCTACTTTATTAATAAACAATGGAGCATTGGTGAATCAACGTAATTATCAAAACGTAACCCCCCTTACCAATACCATTATCCTTGAAAATATCCTTTTAGCAAAAAGACTAATCAATGCTGGAGCTGAAATTGATCTGGCTCTTCTTCCGAATGGCAGGAAAGCAATTGATCGTGTTAACACAAAAACTAAAGACGCTATATATCAAGAGCTAAAAAAATATAACGCCAAAAAAAATAAAATAGTATCAACCTATATATCACGTGACCCAGCCAGCATTGTGCTGAAATACCTAGAATAAACCCCTAGCAATAGGGATTACAACAAACCCTTTTAATCAATACAGAGATAATGCTAAGGTTGTTTTATTGTATAAAATAACCTTAGTTGATTAAAGGGGAACTAACCATGCATTATTCATTAAAGTCCTTTATACTTATACTTACTGCATTGCTTTATACAGGGCACAGCAATGCTCTATTTTATAAACAAACAAAAACGACGACGATAAGCAATGCTGCCGATACAACATGGACCATTGTCGGTGCCGGTCCTGCCGGAATAGCGGTAATCGGCATGCTTCTTGATATAGGAATTGATGGCAAAACCATTACCTGGATAGATCCTGAATTTAATGTAGGCAGAATGGGTGCGCATTATTATAACGTGCCAGGCAATGCATTGGCAGAAAATTACATAGCATTTGTAAACGAATGCCATACCTTTAAAAATTATTCTTCACCTGCACTGGACTATTTACGAAACTATTACCCCTATGAGGCCTGCTCACTACACATTATAATTGATGCATTACGAGACATAACAGCATACTTAAAAACAAAAGTCACGTGTCATGCTGACACAATAAACAACTTACAGTTTAAAGAAAATAACTGGCATATTTCTTTAAAAAACAATACTTTTTTTACTTCACATAACGTGGTACTTGCAACTGGTTCTCACCCTAGAACATTTAACTATCCATGCGAATATACTATACCGCTTGATGACGCACTCGATAACACAAAACTTATATCTCACTTGCAACCAGAAGACACTATTGCTCTTGTGGGCGGATCACACTCAGGCACGCTAGTGCTTAAATATTTATATGAATCAAAGGTGAAACGTATTATAAATTTTTATGTAGATCCTATTACCTATGCATATGATATGGGAAACAACAATACCCCCGAGTATAATGGCTTAAAAGGGGATGTTGCACAATGGGCATTTGATGTGCTTGAAGCTGAACACCCTGCATCAATTTTTAGAATAAAAAACACAGACATCGGCCGCGCTTCATGGATACCCATATGCAATAAAATTATTTATGCCATTGGCTATGAACGAAACGCGATTCCTCTTATTGATATCAACAAAAATGACCTTTTCTATGATGACACAACTGGTGTTATTGGTGTTGCCCCCTGCCTATTTGGTATCGGCTTTGCTTTTCCAGAAAAAATAATTGATCAGTGGGGCAAGACTCAGCACACTGTCGGCATAATTGATTTTTTACAGTATGCACAGCGCATTGTGCCGCAGTGGACAGCTACCAAAAAAACATTACCAATCAACCTAGATGCCTTTGAAAAATTATTTGCTATTAACTTGATACAACAGTAGCACAGGGCAAACGTGAAACGAATTGGACTTGCACTAGGACTTTGTATATTCATAGGAGTTACCCTATATAGCGGCCTTGCTGACTATGTAAGTTTAGCTACCATAAAACAACAAAGCGACCACTTTGCCTATTTAGTTAAACACTATTATGTATGGTCAAGCGCTGTTTATATAGCTGTCTACATCGGAGGTGTTTTTTGCGGGTTACCCATAGTTATGCCTATGACAATGCTTGGAGGCTACTTATTTGGATTACTAAAAGGTGCATTATATGCCTTAACCGGAGCAACTTTAGGATCAGTAGCTTACTTTTTATTTATTCGATACGTACTATTTAAAAAAGCCACTAAAAAATACTCTGATCGGTTAGCACGCTTTAAAAACTTAATGCTGACCTATGGCCCTTCTTATCTTTTGTTTTTGCACTTTATTACCATTATTCCGTATGTTGTCATTAATACCCTTGCTGGATTAGCCCAAATCGAGTTGCCAACATTTATATGGACAACTATGGTTGGCGCTATTCCCAGCATTCTTTTGTATAGCTTTGCAGGAAGACAACTAGGGACTATTGAATCAATACGCGATATCATGAAGCCACACTTATTATTACTATTCTTAGCACTTGCGATTATTGCCTTAATACCAATCATTATCAATAAATGGCGCACCAAAAAAACTATCAATTAACTTTTATTGCTTAAATGTGCTGATGCTCTGCTATAATATCAGCAACTTGTTTTTCTATTGTAGTAAAATCTGGCGAGGAAGTAAGTCCCAAAAAACCTTTTTTATAGGTACACAAAAGTCCTCGCAACCCTAATGCCCGGGCTGCATCAATATTTTCTTTTTGATCATCGATAAATATGATTTCTTCGTTAAACTTTACTTTACGCTCCACAAGAGGGGCATACGCTTCTCGCTTAGGCTTTGTCTGATGAGTAATTCCCGATATAATCAAATCATCAAAAAGCGTGAATAGCTCTGGCAACTTTTCTTGCAACAGAGCAAATGATTCTGCATCCCAATTAGAAAGAATCATAAGGGTATGACCCTGCTGTTTACACTTTTCTACAAAACGTAACCCTTCTGGCACAATTTTGATGGTAGAAACAAGCAATTCTGGTGTAAACATTTTAATAATTATTTGTTGAACAAGCTGTTTTTCTATATCGCAGGTAAACCATTCTGGATGATTTTGTATGGCGGCTATAGCCTGCTTTTTAAGTTCACTATTGCTTTTACGCCCCATTTGCCAATCACACATCATTCCCGGCATCACATTGCCATATGGGTCAAGAGCTTCACAATCTTTACCTACTTGCTGAATAGCATCAAACACTTCATACACTTTTTTAGTCAGCTCATGCTCTATAGATGAAAAACTGATATTACGTTCTGAAGAATATTTAAGTATTTTTGAAAGCCCTATTTCACTAAAAGCTTTTTTTGCGTCAACACCCAATAAAACACCATTCAAATCAAAAACAATGGTAATTCCTGTTTTTGAAGCTGAGACAGCGTTAGTAGAAAAAATAGCTTGAGTGCTAACAGGTGACACACTTTTAAATGGCGCTTCATTATATAAAAACAGATATGATGCAAGCGCAAAAAACGATACACATAAAACAGTAAACAAAAACTTTTTTTTATTCATGACACCCCCATTAATAATAAACTTAGTATCTTGTCTACATCTTTTTTGAACCACATTTGCGCATATAATATGAAACATATGTTTCTACCGCTTCAAAATTAGGCTTTGTGCCTATTCCCAAAAAACCTGGCGCTGGGACATAATGGATGCCCTTTAACCCACAGGCAGATGCTGCCTGACAATTTTCTTTTTGATCATCAACAAATACTACCGTCTCATCATATTTTATTATGCGTTCCACCAGAAATGCATATGCTGCCGGTTCTGGCTTTATCTGTTTAGTATCCCCGGACACAATAACACCATCAAAAAGATTAAACAATTCTGGAAACTTTTTCTTTACTAGCTCAAATGATTCTACATCCCAATTAGAAAGAACCATAAGAGTATGACCCCTCTTTTTGCACTGTTTTACATACTCCAAACCTTCAGGAATCAAGGTAATTGTTGAAGCTAGAAGTTGTGGCACAAACATTTTACGTATCACAGACTCAACAAGTTCTTTTTCTATACTACTGGTAAACCATTCAGGATGCTGTTTAATATGGTGAAATACCATTGCTATAAGTTCAGCATTACTTTTACGCCCAGCTTGCCAGTCGCACATAATAGCGGGCATACGATTACCATAGGGATCTTGAGCTTCACAACTATTACCACCCGGTTGAATAGTATTAAATATTTCATATACCTTTTTTAACAATTCTTCTTTAACACTGATGGGGCTTACTTTGTGCTGAGTCATATATTTTAGTATATTTAAAGATCCCATCTGATCTAAAGCTTTTTTGGTGTCTATACCTAATAATACACCACCAAGATCAAATGCAATAGTAATTTTTGTTTTTGAAGCGGGAATAGCGGATATATCTACATATGAGACATAAGTATTTCGTACCAGCTGAGATGAAGATTGATCATTTCGCAGCCAATTAGGAAGTACTAGAACCATCAATACAGAAGCAATAAACAGTACGCCTTTAGTCATTGTATCTCCCCCCAACTAGTATAAGTTTATATTAAATCAGTATAATTTATATCAAAAGTATATCAAATGGGTTCATTTTTAGATACTGATTGTTTTTCTGACTGAATTTTTTGCCAAGACAGTTTTTTTACTATCAATTTAAGCTATACTTATGGTTGATACTTTTTAAAATAACGATATTTACCAAGGGACCCCATGTATCAAGCCCTTTTACATGACCATTACCAGTACCCCCGCAATAAAGGGGAACTGGTGACTGCTGATTTTACCTCTTATCAACACAACCCCTCATGTGGTGACCTCATAACCTTTCAAGGCACTGTTTCCGACTCAGGATTGCTGCTACAGGTTGCCTTTAACGGCACTGGCTGTGTTATTAGCCAAGCAACAGCCTCATTGCTCAGCGAAAAGGCGGTGGGGATGCCTATCGGCCAGATACAGTTATTAGACAAAAACATGGTACTGCAGCTGATTGGCATGGAACTTGGCCCAACCCGCTTAAAATGTGCTTTATTACCTCTTGATGCTTTACAACAAGGTATTGCCGAATATATCCATAAAAAAAGGAATGTGTAATGCTTGATAGAGTCAAACTTGCCCAAGAATGCAAACGGATGGCCGGATCATTATTTATCGATAACTCTTCTGAAATCATCCAAGCTCAACACGCCTGGCAACAAATAGCTGATGATGCATCAATAGCTAAACGCATTGCCGCCATTGATGCCCCCTTTTGCCTCCCTTCTTGGCTTGGTGCCATTGGCAAAAAAGTCACCGTTAATAACAAAATAGAGCAGTATTGTATAGTGTCTGTCGATGGATCTCAGATTTATCCCGACCGCCATAGAGGCCCATCTTGTTTTTTAATCAACATAGGCAGCATCATGTTTCACTATGGAGCCCAATCACACGTACGTCTCTTTTCACAACCACACATCTTTAGCGCACATAATCAAGAGAATGAGCACATGTCAACTGACATGGTAAACTGCCGCAGGCAAGAATTAGAATTTAACGAAGGATTAAAACAAGGCATACTACTCAAATCGCACGCAAGTAACGATCCATTCTTATTGTTATTTGATGGATCTTTAGTGTTTTGGCTTCTTGAATCTAAAGATAGTGCACTGCAGTCTTTATTTTTGCCTTTATATATACAAGCATTAGAGCGAATGTATCAAGAAAAAATACCAATTGCTGGTTATATTAGCTTGCCCAAAAGTCGAGAGCTCGTAAATGTTCTCCGTCTAACACTAGCTGATTTTTCTCCAAAAAAAGCACTGGACCATGATCTACATCTCATATTTGACAACACTGTTGCAGGTTTTTTTTTACAAACAGGAGAACGAACAACTGTTTTTAAAAACAATGCATCAATTAGCCAAGAAT
This sequence comes from Candidatus Babelota bacterium, assembly GCA_026388985.1. Lineage (GTDB taxonomy): Bacteria > Babelota > Babeliae > Babelales > Vermiphilaceae > JAPLIS01. Next base: position 67,244 of record JAPLIS010000013.1, read on the forward strand.
ACCCAGACCACCTGCGGCCATATTTTTTTTATATTAATGTTGGTACAGAAATTAGCCGCGTAGAAATTCCCAACTGGATAGCGCAAGATGAACGGCTAACCAATCAAATTGCGCATATCATTATCGATCAATGCCTCAAAGGATATGGATACCCCATTGCTATTGCTGAATCCCATGAAGCTGCTGTAGTTAAAGGGGCTGATAGAGATTTTTTTTATCATCTTCTTGATAAAATAAGCATAGATCGCACCCATCAAACAACCAGCTCACAGAAAAGCATACGCAAAAGATATATCGGCTTTTAACCATTTATCCTAAAAACTTTTTAAACAATCCCGCAATATAACCGCCGGTACTATCGGCAGTTGTTCCCACCAGTTTTGAGTACTCAACAAGAGCTTGTTTTGCATTCGCATCAAGTTTTTTAGGAATATGACATTGAGTAATAATTACCAAGTTACCCCATGTATTGCTACGCAACTTCTTAAATCCTTTACCCGGAACCACTACCTGTTCACCAACCGGACATCCTTTAGGAATTTTAATAGACTGCACAGAACCATCTATGCTTTCAACATCAATCTGACAACCAAAAACTAATTGAGGATAAGTAAGTATCACGCTACATTCAAGGTCATCTTTAACGCGCTTAAATTTTTTATCTGGGGTTACAGCAACCTTAAGCATTAAGTCTCCCGCTTGGCCTCCATACATGCCGGCATCACCCTTGCCTGAAATACGCAATTCTGCCCCATCAAAAATACCCTGTGGCACATTGATAGTAAATTTTTCATACTTCTGAATGCGCGATTGACCATGACATGTTTCACATGGCGACTGAATAACATATCCCTGACCCTGACATGGATCACACGCCTGCGTATACATAAAAAAGCCGCGTTGATAGTTAACTTGTCCCGCTCCTTTACAGGTAGTACATGGCTTAGCACCCGTACCAGCCTTAGACCCTTTACCTTCACAGCCATCACAACCAACAAAATGATAGTAGCTCAGCTCTATTTTAGTTCCCAAAAAAGCATCTTTTAAGCTAATAGTTTCTTCTTTGCCCAGATCATGCCCTCTGCTTGCAACAGGACCCCGTCTTCTCTGTTGCTGCTGGCCGCCCCCAAACATAGAACTAAAGATATCTCCAAAATTATTGAAAATATCATCCATATTGGCCCCATCACCAGAAAAACCATGCCCAGCATGACCACCTGCTGCTCCTGCATGCCCGAACTGGTCATACCGTTGCCGCTTGCTATCATCAGAAAGAACTTCATACGCTTCTGCTGCTTCTTTGAATTTATTTTCTGACTCTTTATTGTCTGGATTACGATCGGGATGATATTTAAGAGCCATTTTACGATAAGCTGCTTTTACCTGCTCAGCAGTAGCCTCTCTTGGCACACCTAAAACGCTATAATAATCTTTTTTTTCCATGATAACTCTTTATTTTAATAAAAGTACAAACAATCCCTTAAACCCATTATTTTAACAATTACTATACCATAAAAAAACAGATTTCAACACTGCTTTTTAGGTTTTTGCCATCTACCAATCAAAAACAATCTATACCCGTCGCTTATAAAAAAACCTATCTTATCTTGCTTATACACTAAACCAATATCTGTCAATTCACACCGAGAGCATAAGCTCACTGGCAAATTGACAGATGAGAAATATGAATATAAAATCAAAGTAAAGTAAGCTATTTTTTTATTAAAAACTATAACAAAAAGAAAATACATCTCATGCTATTAAGATACAAAAACGTCATCATTGCTTTTTGCGCTGGAGTATTAACAGCTATGCACAATACTGCATGCATGAATATAAATAGCACTACCGTGACCACTGTTCCAAACAAAGAAAACCACCAGTTAAATGATCAAAATAGATCAGAATTAGCACTGTACGCTGCATTGCAACAAAAAAGCTTAGACCTAGGGTCTCAGATACAAAAATTGCAAGAGCTGCAACTATACATACTGGCTATCATGCAACAAACCTATCAAAAAACACAGCCACAAAAAGAACATAGAACAAAAAAATTCTCTGATTTCTTAAAAAGTGACTCAGGAACCGATACTGGTTTTACATCAGATACTGATTAAACAAACGGAACTACCTACTATGACCATTATCAAAAAAATTATAATTACCATCTTGTGTATTAACACCCTAGGATCAACTTTCAACGCATATGCCATGGACCTTTTTGACCAGCATCCATTACTCGCTGCAGAAAAACAGGAGTGGTTCCCTATGCCCCCAAAACAGGCTTGCGATGCCGAAACCTATTTTTTTTATCCCCAGGCAGACCCAATGAAAGCATTACGATTAAAAACGCATCTGCTTCCAGCATTGCCCATTTCCCCTATGACCTATCTAGATAGCAACGATCACTCCAACACTAATGGTGACACATCTCCCCTCCTAGCGCCCAACAATGCATATCAGCCCGAACTGCTCAATAACGTGTTATGCGGCAACAGAACAAGGACCCGCATACCCCTATTGCTCCAATGCATAGCCAACGGTTGCGACACATGCAAACAAATCTTAACAAATAAAAGAATTGCATCAAAAAACAGTAAAAATCGCCTTTGGACAAGAAAGCACATTGTCTCATCTGCTGGGGCCAGAGATAACTCATCTGTACAAACACCTCAACAACTGCAAGCACAAACACTTTTACAGACGTCTATACGCCATCTAATATACAAAGGAGGCTATAAAAATACTGAAAAAAGCAAACAAGAACAAACACGTAACATTGTTACCGCTTTGCAGCAGGGTGCTGATGTTAATGCTCTCATGCAAATCAAAAAAAATAGCGCATTTCGTACCCCACTAGCATGGGTTATGCTCCTAGAAAGCCCTATCCCTCAGATAGAAGCACTACTGATTCAGGCGGATGGCAAAGCCCTTCAAGGTGCTGCGTTATATCCTGCCATTAAAAATCAAGCGCCCCTATTATTAACACAAGCATTACCTTTAACTTTACCCTTAGCATTACCACTAACAAAACCTTTAGTATTACCAAGTATTTAACAACGAAAAAACTAAAAGCCACATCATGACTATTATCAAAAAAACTATCATCATCCTATCGTTTTTTAATACCCTAGGATCAATTCTCAACGTATATGCCATGGATTCTTTTGACCATCACCCATTATTCGCTGCAGAAAAACAGGAGTGGTTCCCCATGGGAGAAAAGAAGACAGAGGCAAGAGAAGAAGCAACCCATAAGCCAAATCCTGATGCACAAGAAATACTAATCAAAGGGCTAAGAGCACAAAAACCAGAAATCAGCATGCGCCTCATCCAACAAGCAATACAAAATGGAGCCAACATAAATGCCCAGCTGGTATGCAAAAAAAACTCTAAAAAATCATGGTATCCTCTAGAATATGCCATTGAACACAAAAACTTTGAAGTCAGCATACTATTGCTTAAAGCAGGTGCTGATATCAGAAACGGCCTTACTCATGCTTCTACCATAGGAAATATACAACTAATACAACAGATACTGCATGCACCACAAAAACCTACTAGACAAACAATCAATAGTGTATTGAAAAAACTGATAACTAATAATTACCCACGTATGACCATGGATGAAAACAACTGGCACACAATAATAAAAATGCTTGTATTGTCTGGCGCTAATCCAACTATAGTACCATGGGAAAAACTAGCAAAAACAAACAAACATTCTTTAAGCAATCCAGAACGACTTAGCTCTTTAGAAAAAAAACTCTCTGCCTGGTATGAACAAAGAGAACAAAATTGGCTTGCTAAAACTCCCGCCATCCTGGAAGAACTAGCACCTTTTATAAAGACTAAGGCCTTAGCCGAAATAATAAGTGAGTATGCAAGTCCGCTGACAGGAGATACAACAGAAGATCTATTAATTATTGAGCACATCAACACCATAAAACCCACAGATCCAGCTGCTTATTTAAGCCATACTAGCCTTTCTAGCAGTTCCAGCGCATATGCTGGCCACAAACGTAAAGCTTCACAAGAATTACAAGACTTATATAAATAGATACCCAAAAAAATCAAAAAGAAAAGACCCTATCATGAAAAATATCAACACACTTATTACAACTGCAATACTCATCCATGCGCTTACCAACATCCATACTACCCATACCATGTTCCAGTATGGACTAGAAGGATCGCTCTTTAAAGCAATAGAACAAGAAAACCCTGACAGCGTCACCAGTTTATTAGAACTAAAGGCGAATGTATGTGCTGAAACAAGAACAGCTGACGGCACAGTCACTAACCCTTTAGAGTATGGGGTTAACACTCAAAACCCTGGAATAGTCAAAATCCTACTTGATCATGAAGCTGATCCCAATATGGTCAACAGTGATCTTAACGGTCATTACACTGCAAACACACCTTTACATGCTGCGGCGGTTAATGGCAATGCACAGATAGCTCAGTTGCTTCTGGCATATAAAGCTAACGTTAATGCTAAAAACCTATTAGACTATACGCCACTCATACGTACTATTGATAGCCAAGAAACATCTAGTGCTCAAAAAATCGCTATGGTAGAGCTATTGCTTGATCAGCACGCAGATGTTACCTGTGCCGCGAATAGCCTGCAGGCAAGGCGTCAAGAACAAGCCTATAATAACAATGACGAAGTTAATGCTTTTGAATCAGATTGCTCTTTCCTTGATGCAAGTGATTATTATCACGAAGAATATGAAGAACTTGAATCATCTTACCCTCTCTTTGATCAAAGAGATTCTTACAATAACGAAACTCATGGTACCACCGCGCTACATCAAGCCGTTACACATGATGAACCTGCAATAGTCCAAATGCTTATACTTGCTGGCGCAGATTGTGATGCGCGAAATGAAAAAGGCTTAACCCCAACTGCACTGGTAAGTACTCGCTCTATAAGCAATGCTATGCGCGAAGTACAAGCGATACAATCTAGCTTAGAAAAACAAAATTGGCTAAGCACAACCCCCGGCATGTTACACAGACTCAGCTCTCTACTGCCATTTCCCACGGCTCTGATTCCCATAATCACTGGCTATGCTGACCCTTGCGCTGCGGATACTGTACCAACTGCAGATACCCCTCTTGACACATTAGTCAAAAAACAAATTGCCAGAAACAATCATGCCGCCGCCAGAAACAAAGAGTCACAACAAAGAAACTCTCTGATAACAGACTTCTTTAGACCAGCATCTTCTAGCTCTAGTAGTTCTAGTTCTAGTAGTTCTAGCGCCCATGCAGGCCAAAAACGTAAACCTTCTCAAGAATTATCACAAGAATAAAAAATAACTATACCTTAGAACTCTCTACTATTAAGGCGTGCACTATGCATGCCTTAATAGCAATAGCTTGAATAACTTGGATAACCTAATAAACCATTTTATACAATGATACGTGCCAGATCGGCTAAAGATATAATGCCATCACGTACTTTTTGCACCCCATCATGCATTAAAGTCGACATCCCATCGGTACGTGCCTGCTGATATATATCTTCAAATACCGGCTGAGAAACAATCAATGATCGCAACGCATTGGTAACGGTCAATAATTCAAAAATACCCGTACGCCCCTTATAGCCAAGATTATTGCAATCAGCACACCCAACACCTTTATATAAAAAATGCGGGTCAATAGCTAACTCATGCAAGAGATGCGTCTCTTGCTCTGTCGGCTTTTCCTGCTTTTTGCACCCATTACATATCTTACGTACCAATCGCTGAGCAAGCACACCGGTTAAAGAAGCATTAATTAAAAACGGCTCTATACCCATATCCATTAATCGCATGACCGCACTTGGTGCATCATTAGTATGCAAAGTACTCAATACAAGATGCCCTGTTAATGCTGCCTCTATAGCTACCCGAGCTGTTTGCTTATCTCTAATTTCACCCACCATTAAAACATCAGGATCTTGTCGTAGCAAAGCGCGAATGCCCTTTTCAAACGTAAATCCTGCTCCATTATTAATGTAACCCTGCGTGATACCTTTTAGATTATATTCCACTGGATCTTCTAAGGTAACAATATTTTTTTCAGGAGAATTAAGTGCTGAAAGCGCTGCATAGAGCGTAGTAGTCTTACCTGAACCAGTTGGCCCGGTAACCAAAAAAAAACCACTTGACTGCTTAATTAATGTATTAAAAGCGGTTAACATGGGCCCATTAAAACCCACATGCTCAAGCGCTACGCCATGAGTTGCGCGATCCAAAATACGCACAACAATTTTTTCACCATACAAAGAAGGAAATGTTGATAATCGCAAATCAATCAATTGACCTTTAAAAAACACATTAAACTTTCCATCTTGCGGAATACGCTTTTCGGCGATATTGATAGCACTCAACACCTTAAAACGAGATACTACTTGTTGCGCTATAACACGCCCCAAAGAAGGCTGATCATGCAGCACTCCATCTAAACGAAAGCGCACCCGCAAAGAACTTTCTGTTGGCTCTAAATGTATATCTGATGCCTGCATAGCAATTGCCCTATCAAGCAACGTATTAACAACAGAAACAACTGAAACATCGTTATGGACATCACGCATTATTCTGACTCTTCATCATATATATCTACTATTTTATCTCGCTTAATCTGTAAAGCCTCATTTTTTTGACGCAGTTTTTCTTCTATATCTAAATCCCTTACTTCCTGCGTAAGAGCTTCATCATAAAATTCTTTTACCGCATCGCAAATGTGTCGCCGCAATCCTACAGTAAAACGAATATCATATGAAACATACTCGCCCAATTCAGGCAATAAACTTTGATCGGCTGGATCAGCAGCTACAACAACCATACTTTCTTCATCAACTTCAAACGGAATAACACCCTTGCTTAATAAAAAACTTTTAGGAAACATGCGCAGTAAGCTATGGTCAAAAAAATGACCCACCACGTCAGTAGTAGGCACCTGGAAGTACTCCCCCAGAGCACGAATCACATTAATATCATCAACCAATCCCTCATCAATTAAAAATTCTTCAAAATAATCTGCTGAAGAATCTTTAAATGCTTTTATCAGTGCTGCCTCTTCTTTTTTTGCAAAAACATGATGCTTTACTAAAATAGCACTGAGTGCTTCTATAAACGTTCCCTCTTTTTTCATGGCTCCCCTTTAGCTAACCAACACGTATCCCAAGCAAAAATCCAATTGCAAACGCAATGGCAATAAATACATTCGCCTTAATCCACTCAAAAAAAATCATAAAAAACTGATCATTGGCCACTGCTGACTGTACGCCAAAAAAACTACTCAGTTTTTCCTGATTAACCACTATGGTGAGTACTCCCATGTACTGTAAGCCGACAAGAACCCCAATAAACAACAATAATGCAATCAGATAACGATTGTACTGTCTAAAGAAAAACCCCGATATAAAACCAATACCCCCATATATAGCTGCCCACAATAACAGCTCTTTTGAGTCTTTTACTTTTGCAATTGCATCATCGACCTTTAAAGAATCTTTAATAGTATCAAACATGCTTGATGATACCTGCTGCGAACCATTATCCATAACTGTCTCCTTTTTTTAGTGTCACACTGTATGATCTTTATAAGTATATTTTTTTTAAATAAAAAAGAGCAAGAAAAAAGGAGACATGTGCGTACATGTCTCCTTTATAAAACCTTATAGCTCGAACTATCTATTTAACAATAGCCTTAAGCCCTTTACCAGCTTTAAATTTCGGAACTTTTTTAGCTGGTATGTTCATTTTAACACGTGTAACAGGATTAATCCCTACACGACTTTTGCGTTTCATAACAGAAAAAGTACCAAAACCTGTCAATACAACTGATTTGCTTTGTTTTAATGCAGTACCTACAGCAGAGATAAATGCCTCGAGGCAGTCTTTGCAGGTTGATTTTGGCAACTTAGATATTTTTGCCATTTGCTCAACTAATTTTGCCTTGTTCATACAACATCCTTTGTTGTTTTGTTCGACGTTAAAACAAACAAAACGAGTACCTTACTTGTAAACTATTGATACAAAAAATTTTGTCAAATTTATTATGTTATTTTAAGTGGTGCCGAGGGCCGGACTCGAACCGGCACAGACAAAAGTCCGAAGGATTTTAAGTCCTTTGCGTCTACCATTCCGCCACCCCGGCAATAATATCAAGTACATTAACATAAGTAATGTGGAGGCGGCACCCGGATTTGAACCGGGGATGAGGGTTTTGCAGACCCTTGCCTTACCACTTGGCTATGCCGCCAACTCCTAATTACTCATATCAAAGTATATAAACTGTACCACAAATTCTGATTTCTGCAAAAAAATCTTTTAAAAAAGAGTATTTTGCCGCTTATCTGATAATTTGAAAAAAACGGTCCCAACGAACTCGCTTCCAAAAATCAATTGGATGCTTTATTAAATCAACAATCCACCATGACTCATAACTGTCCACAGACCATATTCTAAACACAATACGTCCATGAATAATTTCTCGCTTTACCGGCCCAAAAGACCTACTATCTCCACTACCTCGACGATTATCGCCCATCAACCAATACTCTTTTTCCCTAAGCTTTACACTAAACTCATCTGCATTATTACCAAAAAAGCGAGTAGCTCCTTCTGGCACTGGTAGTGGTGATACATGAGCCTGTTCTGGGTATGCCAGAGCAATAGCCTCCTGCCTGTCACGTATTAACAGCTTTTCACTAATAGTATAAAATGGTTGCTGATCAAACGGCTTAGATGGGTCATATGATTTGCTACAAAATCCTCTTTCACTATCAGACCCTTTTGGTACAAATTCATGCACCAATGGATACTTATTTAAATAGGGCTCATCAAGCTTTGCACCATTAAGATATATAACCGGCTTGCCATCTTCTATCACCCCGCGCACATGATCACCGGGCATACCAATAATACGCTTTGTCCAGTTATCAGGACCCCATACATATTTTTCAATAAATCGCTTTGCCGGATTAACTGCATACTTAAAAGTGGGCGCATTAAACGCAATAATATCCCCACGTACCGGATCACGAAACCAATACGATAACTTATCAGCAAAAAACCGTTCTCCAACCAACATAGTGGTTTCCATAGAACCTGAAGGCACCTGATAGAGTCCAAACCCAAAAGTACGAATCAAAAAAACTAAACCAAGCAACAATACAAGCTCAACAGCTTGCCCCCACAACGATCTACGCCATGAAACTGGTCTTTCTTCCATAATCTCTACCCTCTCTGTTATATATATATATTTTATTCTTAAGTTAATACAGGCAAAACTGTTAATGGATTAATATGCTTATTATAACTATATACTTCAAAATGCAAATGCGAGCCATCTTTGCCTTTTTTACGAATAAAACCGGTGGCCCCTACAGTACCAATTACCTGTCCACGATTAATTTGTTGCCCACGCTTTACAAAAATCTTATCAAGATGCGCAAACCGCGTCTTGTACCGATTATTGTGGTGTAATACAACCGTATTGCCATATCCTGAAGCATACCGAGACTCACCCACCAAACCTGCCGCAACAGCCTTTACCGGAGTGCCTTTTATCGCGGCCATATCAATGCCGGTATGCATTCCCCATGATCCATTTGGTTTTTTTCGTGGTCCAAACAAAGAGCTCAACCAAAATTGATCAGTCTCGAGCGGCCAAGAAAAAAAGGAGGTGTGCGCTGCGCCCACAGCTATCTTTTTAGTTTTTTTAGAAGCGTAACGTTTTACTGGTCGCGCTATTGCAACCTTCTTGCGCTTGACTGGTGCCACATTACCATCAATAGATATGTGACCTGGATACTCTTGCCAATCCTGTATATTAACTCGTGACAACACACCATCCAGCTGAGAATCTTTTAAATAATCAATCATCGAATCCCGCAAATAGCCCGGATCTCGATTCACCACAATAAAATCATCTCCACGAACTCCCCATTGTTCACCACGTACCCCAGCAGCATCTGACATGAGGGTATCGGCAACATCATTTTTTTTTTGCATATCGCGTACATAAAATCTATATTGCGCTTTTAATGCCAATAAACTTTGTGCTTCTTTACAAAAAAATCGATACTCCACAAACGTTACCCACACGAGCACACTTAAAAGAAACAGTGCGCTCATACACATAAATCGCAAACCATAGACTACATAACTGTTTTTTTCACTGCGCATATTATTATCATTCAACAATTTCTATATCTCCTTCTTCTATCCATCCAGCCTTGGTACCATCACCTGCCTGCACACGGCACCATCCGGGAATGTGCTCACACACTTGTAGCTCATCAATCAACCGCATCGAAAATAAAACATGATACTTTGTATCCGGCCCTGAAAACAATGATGCCTGCTCACTACGTACCACCGCATGCCTATACCACTGCTGCTTACTTTTAAACCACACACCACCACTCACAAAAAATATACCCATTAGTATGCAGATTAAATACAAAAGAAACAATACCGAACGCTTACAATAGCGCACCACGAGAAAAAATAGATACCACAAACATATCAGCAATAGCTGCATACTGAGGAGCGAATAGGGTGAAAATGTGCGATTAAAAAAGTGCGGTACTCTACCATAACCATAGATACTGCACTCACCTGCACGCACTTCATGCCTTAACTCATTAATAGATGTTTCAAGTGCATCATAGTCTTGATAAGATGCTCCCTTTTGGGCTCGATACCAACAAACAAGGGCATCTACGGGGCTTTTTAAATACGTATAACAATTACCCATATTATAAAAAGCAGCCTTACCTTTATTTTTCATTAACTGATAGCAGCTCAACGCTTGGGCATAATCAGCAGCTTGATAATGCAATTGCCCCTGCAAAAAAAGCTCTTCATCGCTGTATGTCTTTACCCCGTGCCCCATCAAAGACTGGCCGCTCCACAAAATAACCATTAAAAGTATTATATTTTTTTTTCTAACCATGAAATCCATTGTTCCACCTGTGTGTATATATCAGTATCTAAAAGCTTATCTGCCCCTTTACCAAAAGAATAATAAGTTAATGTTTCTAAAAGATTATCAGTTTCTTTAATCTCTTGCTGATTACACTTTTTAGATTCTAACATACGTATAAGCCAACTACGCGAAACCACCGCTTCAGCAACCATGCATCGATGCGCTACAAGGCGCATACAATGGGAATACAATCCTGCCACATCCTGCTTTTCTCTGCATGCCTTTACTGCCACTTTTGCTGCAACAAAAGCACGTCGCGATCGTATCTGAAGTTCGTGTCTTTGATAGTAGGCACAAACATAATACAACAAAGCTCTACCAAGCATGTATATAAAAGGTGCCAACAGTGCTACTAGAAACAACCATAAAGGTAGAGGCTTTCTTTCTTTTACCTCATACCATTGCCCACCCCTACTGAGAGGCAATACTCTACCTGTATCAGTTAATTTTTCACCTTCTGTATCGCTTTCTTTATCACTCACTGTATCACCAGATGCCGTTGCCGCTGAAACTGCTGCTGGTGTAATAGAAAAGGGTAAAGGCGCTGAAATTAACGTATGATATGTATGATCTTGCACGTCAAAATAGGTGAACTGCTGTTCAGGAATTTCCCCTTCCCCTGGCCGCAATCCCTGAATAATAAATTCAAATCGTTTTCTAGGTATGATGCTCATCTGATCGGGAGCAACCATATATTTTTTTGATTCATAATATTTAACTGATCCGGGCATCCCTACCAACTGATACTGATCTATCTGTTCACTATTGCCATCACCACGAATTTCCACCGTCAAGACTGCCGCTGCACCCTCTTTAATAACTGATGGCTCTAACGTAACAGACAACTCATTAAAACTGCCTACTCCAACCACAGGCACATCATGGGGCGGCAATGGATCTATGGTTAAGTGCACCGAATTTGAATGGATACGATCCCTACCTCGACGGGTAAACATACTAATCCACCCACCCGATACATTGCGCCTCGTTGTCTCTGCCTCATAATCAACGCAACAAGCCGGGATCATTGTTGCTCCCGCTTGTTGTGGGTAGATGAACCATCGCCACTCAACACACTGATACTCTTTTCCCTTTATTTTTTCAGCAACCCCTTGTGCACCTTCTACAGCACCAACCACAAACCCAGGCAAATCTGGCATACTCAGCTGCGCAAGCCCGGTAAAACCTGAATCCTGTGTAAAATAAAAACGGGCAGTACACGCTATCTTTTGACCAACAAAAACCTGATGTGTATCTACAGAAAAATCAAAAAAAATAGGCTTTTCCTTATGCTTGTGCTTATGGGAAGCATTAAGAGCGACTATCTCACGCCCTGCCTCTATAACCAATTCTTTAGAGCTAATCAGATCCCCATCGTTATCTATGCTAATTGGACCTATAGTATATGACCCCGCCACATCAATACGTGCTTTATAATTAAAATAAACAGTTGACTGATTATTGCGAATTATCATGCTGCCCTGACCATCACCCACTCTTACCCCACCAATTACCGCAAGTTGCGGGATAATCGGCTCTTGAACTCTTTTTCTAAAGCCCTGCATAGATACCCTTACAAGAAATGGTACCCCTACGCCAACAGTAGATAACTCATTATTTTGTGCGTCAAAAATCTGCAATTCGATTGACGCTGCGTGCACCTGCACACTATAACACAGCGCTAAAAAAAACAGCTTACCAACACTTCTTACCATGTCCGCCTCCTAGCTGCTTACCCATAACTGACTTCATTAAATTTTTGGATGCTTGAGCCTCAGCTCCATCCCGTTCATCTAATACGCGCGCAAGCCACCGTTGCTCTGGTGTATCCTGTGGCCCCTCAGCTGACTCAGCACCATCTTGCGCACTCTCCTGTTTTGTCATATCTTTAGTAGTAACCCTGCCTGCCTTGCCTGCCTGTGCAGCGGGCGACTGAAAGTTTTCTTCTATCGATTTTTCTGGAGCACCTGTATGATTGGAACTATTTTTTTGTGCATTATTATTCTGCTTATCACCAGGCTTTGCCTCCGATTGCTCTTTATCATCCCCTTTATGATCATGCTGAGCATCTGCTTTGTCCTGTTCACCCTGCTCTTGATTCCCCTGTTTATTATCAGCTCCGGCACTCTGATTGCCCTGTTGCTGCCCTTTGCCATCTGATACTTCTTGACCCTGATCACCTGTTTCAGGTGACTGATTACCCTGCTGCCCATCTTTTTTATCAGATTTTCCAGAATCTTTCTGCTGGCTATCTTTTTGCTGGCTATCTTTCTGCTGGCCTTTTTGTTTATCAGGGCTGTTATCTTTTTCTTGCTCTTTTTCTTGCTCCTGCTCTTGCTCTTTTTGCGCGAGCATCTCTTTCACTTTTTCAAGATTATGCTTTGCCTTTTCATGCGTAGGATTATGCGCCAACACCTGTTCATACAAAGAAATAGCCTGCTCTAGATTATGCAAAGCAACATGAGCATTGCCCGCATTAAACAATGCCCGCTCTTTTAGAATCTTATCAACACTTTTAGCTTGCGCTGCATGCTCAAAATAAGCTGCTGCTTGCTCATACTGCTTGAGCTTATATGAAGCAACTCCTGCATCATATAAAAGATCTGGCGAGTCATGATGGGTAACCAATAACGGTTGTATTTTTTCCTGTGCCTTTTCCCATTCACCCCGTTGTGCACTGAGCGCTACGCTATCATATTCAAACACCGAATATATGGGCACACTCAACAATACACACAAGAGAAAGATTAACTTTTTTGCCATAGAAAATTGTTTCATAATAACCACTCAGCAATAAAACATACCAAACTTGCCAACACAAAAAATGGATACTTTTCATCATATTTTTTAATGGCCGTATCTCCAAAAGCCTCTTTTTCAAATGATTGTACTTTTTTAACCAATGCGGCCACATCAGTATCATCTGGTGTAACACGTATATAAGAGCCACCCAGATCGTGCGTTAAAGAGCATAATAAAGACTCATTAAGGCGTGAAATAACCACTGCTCCAGAATCATCCCGCTGATGACCTATAGCATGTCCACTATCATCAAAAATCGGTATAGGTGATCCTTCAAGTGACCCAATGCCAACAGCGCATATATGCAATCCTTGCTCGTGCGCACGGCTTTTTACCTGAGGCAACGAAGCTGAAAAATCCTCACCGTCGGTGAACACAACCACCAATTTATTTTTTTTATTCTGCTTATGCTCAAACGCTTCTAACGCTGTGTTTAAAGCACTATCAAGCGCCGTTGTCCCCGATGAAATAGTTTCAACATCTACGTAATTTAAAAACGTCATAAATGCCCCAATATCAGCAGTTAACGGACACTGTATAAAAGCCGACCCTGAAAATAAAATAAGGCCAACACGTTCACATGATAAGCGGGCAATGGATTGTTTGATTTTTTCTTTTGCGCACACCAACCGATTAGGCAACACATCACATGCGAGCATACTGCCCGATACATCTAAGGCAAAGTAAACGTCACGCCCCTGCTGTTCAACAGTATCTTCATACTCCTTACCCCGTGGCTGCAACAAAGCAATTGCTAAAAAAAAGAGGCCGCATGCAGTTAAGATAAGTTTGGCATACGCACGCATGAGAGAAAAATTATCAATTAAAACTGATGCCCAGCGCCCAGCAAGTAACGCAATGGCGCGTCTTGTTTTATGCAGCCGATACCACACCATAATCACGAGTACAATACATACAATAAAAATAAAACTATACTCAGGTGAACCAAAAAAAAGATTATTTATCATAAGCTAAACCAGATAAACGTTGATAGAATAATTTCACTACACACCAAGACAAAAGCCGCAAGAATGCCCCATATCCCCACCTCATGCTGATTGCTAAACAAGGGAGTGGTGATTTCCGTTTTTTCTAACTGATCAATTGTATCATAGACTGCCTGCATCTCTGTGGCATTACGTGCCACAAAATACTGCCCCTTTGTATGACTTGCTATTTTTTTAAGCAAATCACTATTAATAGTTGGCGGTATTCGCATAGGACCAAAAAAAGACTGTATAATTTGAGGCTGATCGCTACCTATACCAATCGTATATATTTTGATACCCATTTTTTGTGCAACTTCAATTGCCTTTTCTGGGTTCATATCACCTTCTGACGGTTCTCCATCAGTGAGCAAAATAATAATTTTACTTTTTGCCTTTGAATTTCTTAATCTGCTTGCAGCGGTAATTAATGCCGTTGAAAGTACCGTTCCATCATGATTAATACTGCCAACAGATGATTGCTTAACAATAGCTTCTAATAATTTTTTATCATGGGTAATCGGACACCGAGATATCGCATCTGCACCAAAAATAACCAATCCTATAGCATCATTGGTACGTTTTTGAATAAAGCGTATAGCCTCTTGCTGCGCTATTTCAATACGAGTACGCGGATCATTTTCAAAATCTTGGCTATTCATACTGCCCGAAAGGTCTAGGGCGATTATAATATCAACACCTTCTACCGTAATCTGTGACCGTGAATCAACCAGCTGTGGACGGGCTGCAGTTAGTGCCAGCACACACAAAAGCAAAAATCGCAACCCATATAAAATCTTTTTATACGGGTGCCGAGTACCCGCTCGCCGTGCTGATAAAAATGATCCTAAAGAATATCTATACGTAACCTGTTTTTTTATTGTATAGCGAACAATACCTGCTAATATAACTAATGGCACCAACCAGTACAGCCATGAACCATTAAAAAACCGAATAAAATAATCCACCTCATTCCTCTTTTTGCTCAACAAACCACTGACGTACGCGATGTCTAAATGCTTCATCTGTTTCATCTTCACCCATAAGCAACGGCTTGCCTACCACTACCGTAATGGGATGCCAACGCGCCCAAAATGCATCCCGTGCATACACCTTATTTGCATTAAAAATACGCACCGGCACAACAGGCCGCCCCATTTTTTTGGCTAGTATAACAAATCCGCCAAAAAATTCATGCACATCATCATCATTGTGTCGCTGCCCTTCTGGGAAAATAAGCAAATGGCATCGTTTACCATTAACCAAGCTTATTATTTTCAACAATGACCGCATCGCCTTCATAGGAGAATTTACATCTGCCACCACCGCAAAATAGGGTAATACAAAACGTAAAACCCATGAATTCATAAGTTCACTACGTGCCAACCATACATGGGGATGACAATCAAGTAAAGAACCAACCAACGGAATATCAAGAGCTGATTGGTGATTTGCCGCTATAATTACCGGGCTATCAGGAATGTTTTCTTTACCCCGCACCACAATTGGCATAAAAATGCACTTTAATGAACCAACATACAAAATATTGGTTAACCAGAATAATAATTTACTTTCAGCTCGCCACTTTTTTGGCATCAACAGCATAATAAGCAACATAGGTATAGCAAGCGCTGCCATTAACAGAAAAACTAATAACCGTGAAAATAAACTGCGAATAATCATGCCTACCGAAATACTCTTCATATAGCCTCTGTTTATAGATATAGATTTTTATTATCGTGTAACTTTTTTATATAGATATTGTTTATAGCGCTTATTAATCCCAAGAAAAGAGCGCAGTGCGGCACTGGCGTAATTTCTTTAAACAGTTGATAGGGCAATAAAGAGACCAAAGCTATAAAACTAATTAAAAGCAAAATCATTATTAAAAGAAAAGCTGGCGCATTATACAGCACCATTTTTGCAGCTCTCACCATAGATTGACCTATGGCAGCTAAACTTATATCAGAATCTAACAAAAAAAATAAAAACAATACTGAATAGATCATCCAGATAATCATTGCAATAATACCATGAAGCAAAGTGGGTACAAAAGGGCCTCTAAAAACAAGGGTATAGCAGATAAAACTAGTATAAATAAAATAAATTAATCCAATAATTAAATTACGCCAAGAAAAAAAATATCCTATCGTTTTACGCTTTACCGATGGATGAATCATTAAAGAGCTCAAAAAAAATACACCATTCATGGGTAAAACAATAGTAACATAATTGATAAATGCCTGATCGCCCACACTGTATAATAAATCTCTTACTACAGTATTAAAAAAATAATTATACGCAATAATAAGTGGTATAAACCACCAGATAACGCTGCGCATAAACACTTTGCACCCTTGGACAAACGTGTTTAACGTAACCAGCATAAATAGCTTTAAATTATGTGGCCTTAAAATATCTAAAGACTCTTTCCATGCAGCTAATAATCCCATAGTATTCCCCCTGTAAATAGTTACTACCAACAATCTCTTATATATAACCTTATTAGTACCACAGTATCAATAGTATCATTAATGCCCTACACAAGGCAATGAACATGAACTATACCCATGCTACAAAAAAGAGGGCCGGCGTGTAGACTGTTAAGCCTTTATTATATACAGCTGCCTATGCTATACTTACTTTATGTATAGTTATGATATACTAAAAGATATCTATCTTGTTGCACAAATAGGGGGCCTATCATGAAGCAAATCTTTGTATCTTTTCTTTTTATATGTTTTTTACTTCTTAACCAAAGCACTCTCAAAGCTGATACTTCCCCTAACTCTAGTATCACGATTTTTGCCCATGGCCTTGGCGGACACGCTGGCCACATACGCCGCTATCAAGAACATCGCATTATCCATGGAGATGCCCACACATTTGATGTGTATGGCCGCATGTCGCAAGTATCTCTTGGTCAGCAGCATGAAATGGGCAACCTTGATAATGCCATACAACATATAGTGCGCACAAAGCTCGATAACCAGATTATTTTAAGAGGCCTTTCTATGGGGGCTGCCACCATAGCAAACTATCTTGGCTCTTATCCTGATACTTCAGCCATAAAAGGGGCTATCCTTGAATCCCCTTTTGCCGATGTTGATGGCATACTGAATGACATAATTAACAAAAGCTTTTCATTATCTGTAATAAATGCCATCTGCCCCTATTTTAAAGAACTGGGCGTGTATTGCATCTATAGAAATCATACTCTTGATGGTATCCAGCCAATTAAAGTTGCCCACCTCATTCCTAAACATATCCCCATTTTACTTATTGCTTCGCAAGAAGATACGCTTATCCCCCTACACAGCACACAAAAAATGTATAATGCATTGGTACAATCTGGACATACAAAAACTCATATACTGATAGTAAAGCATGGTGCACATGCAAAAATGTGTTTTCATAAAAAAAGC
The DNA here is from genome assembly GCA_026388985.1 of Candidatus Babelota bacterium. Taxonomy (GTDB): domain Bacteria; phylum Babelota; class Babeliae; order Babelales; family Vermiphilaceae; genus JAPLIS01. The sequence goes on from JAPLIS010000013.1 coordinate 85,452, forward strand.
TATAAAACAATACGCAACGTTGAACATGCGTTTCGTAAAAAATATAATCTTGGCAACTATATTAATTCTTATGCCATTGCAGGGGAACAAGCGCTTGCCGCTACCCAGCCAGCTGTTTCAAACTCAGAAGACATCCAATAAGTTAAGTAAAATGGGGCCCCTCTGTGGACCCCATGTTTTTATACCGCATCAAGAACGAGTATTCTTTAATTTTCACAAAAATAACGAATAAGAAGGCACTATTTTTTTGCCTACTCATGCAGAGTATCATTATTTCGTACAAGCTCAGTTTTTTTATATATGTATCTATTGTGCTTTTGCTTTTTTAGATACAAATGGTAACGCTGCATACTCATCAACGATGCCCACCATTCCTGCTTCTTTTAAAAATTGCCTTAATACGTCAGTTTGAGTAAGCATAACAGAAAGCCCTGGCGCGAATCGCATTTCTTGCTTGGCCTGTTCAACTACTGGCCTCATTATTGCTTCATTCAGATTATGCCAATCAAGATACCGATCATCTGCTCCCGCCAACATAAGAATGTACACTATTTCTGAATATTCTTTACTTACTGCATGCCACAAAGCTGAGCACATCTTCTTGGCAACGTTAACATCTATGTCAGGCCGACTACACAATACCTTTACCATATCAGTATAACCCTTACTTGCAGCATATATTACTGGACACGGCTGCCCAAAAGAATGCATGGTCCAATTCCCAATACTATTTATATTTCTACAATTAACATCAGCTCCGGCTGATAAAGCGGCAGCTGCTTGCGCTGTATTATTATTTTTCACTGCAGCAACTAATCTTTTATTTAATGCCTCATATTCTGCATCGTTAAGCGCACCTAATTCAGCCGCCGCAAAAGAATTACTCACAAATCCACCACAACCTACGCTTAAAAACAGAGCTATCACTATAGTATATGTTCTTTTCATGTCTCTTTTCATGTCCCTATTTACCCACAATTAATTATTTATTAAACAGATTATACGAGCTTAATTATAGCACCTATCTTTTCAGATGGCAAATACACACGCGAACGCACAGATTAAAAAAATATAAAATAGGTTCATACTCAGCTTTCGAGATGGGTTGAGCCGCCAGGCGAGTGCCCTTCGTTGGAAGCGACCCAGCGGTTCAGCTGCAAGTTGATGCCCTTGTATCAAAGGTATTGGGCAAGCAATACCTTTGCGCACCCCGCGAAGGGGCTCAAAATAAACAAAAAAAAATAACTACGCACGGAGATTAGCAGCTTTGCATGCCACCTAAAAACAAAAGAGCTTTGAGGAACTGTATCCTCAAAGCCCCCGATTATTTTATATTCAGTATTCCACTCCTTTATTTTTATATTTTTTCATGTTAAACTCCCCCCCCGATATTTTAACAACAACATGAAGGAGCTTTTGATGATAGGTGGTAGTAGAAAATTTTTGATTATTTTGAGTCTTTGCACGGTGATGACAAGCTATTCAGAGTCAGATCTGTTAAAAATAAAAAGATCGTCAGTACTTGCATCGTCTCAGTTGGGGAATGTAAGCCTTTTCCATAATAAAAATGGATTTACTGTTCAGAGCAATGATGAATTGCGTCAAATTCAGAGATATGATGTTGATCCACAACTTCGCGATGTAACAACAGAACAACTAGCTGCCTTTGTGAAACAGGATGGACGTCTCATTGTACATAAAATAGGTAATGACTATGGCGTGAAAATGGGCGGAAATCTTAAAGGTGGTGGTATTATTGGGGCCAACATTGGTTTTTATGCGGGTGGTTTTTTGGTACGATTCGTGGGACATGGAGCAATACTGGTAGCAGCAGCCCTCACAGGACCAGCCGCTCCTGCTACAGCTGCTGCATTAGAAGCAACCTTTTTGCCACTAATAGAAAGCACCGCGCTTGTCGCATCGGCTGGTTGTGCAATAGGACTCGCAGTAGCAACAGGCCCTGTCTAATAGTTTTTAAGGGGGATGACTGTGTGGTATTGGTATGAAATTTATATAGTCTGTCTGGTAGGGCACTTGTTGCTATACCGTAAAGTGTATCTTCAGGAATCCTCGGAATCAGAGAATGCTGAATGACTCAAAATGAACATACTCTTGTAGCTATAATTCTTTTTAATATAACATTCCAACTAATTCTTAAGAACCATCGGCCTATGAATAATTATATAAGGCGTATGGCATTTGCCATGATAAAAAGGTGGTTTTAAAAATTGGAAAACATCCAATAAGTCAAGTAAAATGGGGTCCCCCTGGGGGCCCTTTTTATCTATAGCGCATCAAGCACGAACGCGTCCTCGTTTGCGCCTCCCTCCAAAAACAAAGGAGCTCTGAGAATCTGTATCCTCAAAGCTCCTGATTATTACATACTCACTGTTAGCAATCATTATACGCCATTTCTTTGTCTTTTTTTTAACCTGGCAATTACCGCCGCCCTGCCATCAATGGCGTATCGCAGATTTCACACTGTGCAGCACCTGGCTTATTGCTAAACGTACATGCCGGACAAACTACTTCACCCCGTGGTTTTGCTAGCATTGCTTCCGGTCTCCATCCTCGGTCACCCGGAGCGCGTACGCCGGCTGCCTGTGCAGCTTCTTTTTCTTCTTGCCCTGCCATACCAGGGTGACCAGGCATACCTTCTGTATATGCTGGCGGTAAATCTTCTGCCACAGCTAAATATGCCGGTGGTGCTTGTTCAACTGATGATCTGCTTAACCTTTCAAGGCCACCTGGAGCGCCTAATGGTGCAGCAGCTCTCGTTGCATTAACAAGCGCTAAATACCGCTCTCGATCTGCAGAAGGTAAACTTCTCACTTCTGCATCTGTTGCCCTACCACCAGCGCCAATAAGCATACGCACTAATTCTAAAGCAGCACCAAAATCCCCCATTAACTGAGCAACTTCACCTACGGTACTATGAATAGCGCAAGCGAGCTGGTAACTGTTTCGGCTTTATTACGTTAGATTGCATGAATCTCTCATAATCCCTCAGCAGCGCTTCAGCTTTCTGACCCATCTGCTGAATCACCGCTAATCCTTCTGCTGTATCTCCAAAAGTATTTATCGTACTTTCCATCCTTCTTTCATGACCTTTCCTTGCTAATTTAACAGCATCAGAGGATGACTCCTGCTCAAATAACTCTTCCATGTCGCGCTTTAATTGCCCAACTAGCAAAGGCGCAATTAACCCTATTAATTCTTCTTTGGAACACTGATATTGATCGCTCGGGTCTAATACTGTCGCTTTAGCTCTGCGATCCGACCCTGGCATAAATGGCGTATCACATATTTCACACTGCGCTGCGCGTGGTTTATTTATAAAGGTACATGCTGGGCAATCCACTCCCACCGCCTCACCTAGCTGTTCTAGCACTGCTTGCCTAAAAGATTCATCTGCCGCATATACGTTACTTGTAAAACCACCAAAGCCTACGCTCAATAACAGAGCTAACGATAAACCATATACATTCTTCATACTCCTACTCCCCTTTAAAAAAGTTAATTGAGCTACCAAAAAATAGCTTACATACTTATAGTATACATAATAAAGTTACAGATAGTAAATAATTTTAAAAAATGGGCACAAAAAAAGGGGCTTTGAGAATATCTATCCCCAAAGCCCCCGATTATTTTTATACTAAAACTATATTAGTCTTGTGGTTTTTTACGTAAATTAGCTTTCAACGCTTTTTTACGTAAACGAATATTCTTAGGAGTTACTTCAATCAACTCATCTGGACGAATCCACTCTAAGCATTCTTCAAGCTTCATAATATGTGGTGGTGTCAACTTAATAGCATCATCACTACCAGATGCACGCATGTTGGTTAATTTCTTACCTTTACATGGGTTTACATCCATATCATGATCACGACTACTTTCACCAATAATCATACCTTCATACACTGATTCACCCGGACGGATAAAGAGAATCCCACGAGCTTGCAATGCATCAAGTGCAAAACCGGTAGATGCACCTGTTTCCATAGAAACAATAGCGCCCTTGGTACGTTGTGGAATAGCACCTTTGTATGGCTCATAGCCACTCAAACTAAAGGTTGCCACACCAGTACCACGAGTATCGGTTAAAAATTGACCTCTAAACCCTAATAAAGCTCGAGATGGTACTGAAAATTCCATACGTACACGGCCATCATCATAGCTTGTTAAGTTTTTCATTTCCGCTTTTCTGATACCAAGATGTTCCATAACGGCACCTTGATATTCTTGAGGCACATCAATAACCAAATCTTCAATTGGTTCATACTGTTTACCATCAATAGTCTTATAAATAACTTGCGGCGCTGAAACCTGAATTTCAAATCCTTCTCGACGCATATTTTCAATAAGTACGCCAAGATGCAACTGACCACGGCCTGATACTTTAAATGAGTCTGGAGAGTTGGTTGGTTCAACTTTAAGTGCTACGTTGGTACGCAACTCCTTATCTAATCTATCTTTAATTTGTCGTGAAGTAAGCAATGAACCTTCTTTACCATTAAACGGAGAATCGTTTACTGATAAAAACATGGTCATAGTTGGTTCATCAACAGTGATATATGCATGTGGCAACGGCTTATCAACCGCGCATACCGTAGTACCAATACTTACCGTATCAGCAAAACCGGTAATAGCAATAATATCTCCATACTCAGCTGAATCAGCTTCAACTCGATTTAAACCAACAAAAGAAAATATTTTTGTTACTTTAAATGGTCTTCCCACAAAATCATCTTTGCAGCACACAACCTGTTGTCCAACACTAATAGTACCACTAAACACTCTACCAATAGCGATAGTTCCTAAAAAGTCAGAGTGATCAAGGCTGGTTACTAAAAACTGTAGTGAGTCTGCATGAGACTTAGGAGATGGTACCGTTTTTATAATAGTTTCAAATAAAGGTATTAAGTCACCTGTCATTTGCGTTGGATTGAACGAAGCAAATCCACCACGGGAAGATGCATACAGTACCGGAAAATCAAGTTGATCAGTATCAACAGCTAAATCTAAAAAAAGATCATGAATTGAAGACTCTGTCGCTTCAATATCAGCATCTTTTCTATCAATTTTATTAATAACCACAATTGGCTTTAACTTAAGCTCAAGTGCCTTACGCAATACAAAACGAGTTCCTGGAAGAACCCCTTCTGCCGCATCAACAAGCAACAAGAACCCTTCTACCATTTGCAAGGTACGTTCTACTTCACCACCAAAGTCAGCGTGACCTGGGGTATCAACAATGTTAATTTTATAATCACCGAAACTAACACCGGTATTTTTAGCCAAAATGGTAATACCACGCTCTTTTTCAAGCTGGTTAGAATCCATGGCTCGTTCAGTCAGTTCACCAGTAATGGTGCCTGATTGAGTAAGTAATTTATCAACCATGGTTGTTTTGCCATGATCAACGTGAGCAATAATTGCTATATTGCGTACAAAAGCTTGTTTGATAGTATTCATCGAATCTTATTTCTCCACGTAAATATATTCACTAATTATACTATATAATACCACATCTATAAAAAATAGCTAAAACAACATCTATTAAGAAGAAGTCACCAAATTCAAAAAATATTTGACTTTTAGAAAATATATTGCTTATTCTAAAATAAAGAGAGCACAAGGCATTATCAACATAGTTTACACATATACTTTAACTCTCACTGATACAAAACAGATATAATTTGAAAGATACAATAAAAATGGTACAACTTAATGAATATTTTTAAAGCATCATAGGGGCAGACATGAAAAAATTATTAATTGTAGAATCACCAGCTAAAATAAAAACAATCAAAAAGTTTTTAGGTGATGACTTTGTCATCATGTCCACTATGGGGCACGTAAAAGATCTGCCAACAAAAAAAATTGGCGTCTCTATCAATAACGAAGTTACTATCGAATATGTACCTATAAAAGATAAAGAAAAAACGATTGCTGACATTTGCAAAGCTGCGCAAAAAGCTGATGAAATTTATCTTGGTACCGATCCTGATAGAGAAGGTGAAATTATTGCCTGGCTTATCGCAGAAGAAATAAAAAAAGTTGCTAAAAAAACTGCCAAAATGTATCGCATCGTGTTTAACGAAATTACCAAAGAAGCCATTTTACACGCAATTGAACATCCAGGCACTATTGATAACGAAAAAGTTGCCGCACAACAAGCACGACGCGTTCTTGATAGATGGGTGGGATATGAAGTATCTCCTGTTTTATGGCGCAAACTAGCCCCAGGACTATCGGCAGGCAGAGTGCAATCGGTCTCATTACGTTTGATTTGTGATCGTGAAAAATCGATTCGTGATTTTAGAGCTGAAGAATACTGGTCCATTGAAGGGGTATTTAAGCATGATAAAGATGAAATTACCGCCGCACTAACTCATGTCGGCAAAAAAAAACTTGAAATCACTAATCAAAAAGCAGCTGAATTAACGCAAGAGGCGGTAAAAAAAGAATCATTTATTATTGATTCAATTACTGATAAAAAACGTCTTAAAAATCCACAACCTCCTTTTATGACCAGCACTCTGCAACAGGCTGCCTATAACCGCCTCGGTTTTTCAGTAAAAAAAACCATGCAAGTTGCGCAACGTTTATATGAAGGTGTGCCTCTTGAAGATGCCAACTCACCCGTTGCTCTTATCACCTATATGCGTACCGATTCATTACGCCTTTCAGATACGGCGATCACCCAAGCACGCTCATATATCGACAAACATTTTGATAAAAAATATTTACCGAAAAGCCCTGTTATATTTGGTAAAAAAAGTAAAAGCAAAGCACAAGACGCACACGAAGCAATTCGCCCCATTAATGTCAGCTTAACACCTGAATATGTGCAAAAACATGTGCCCGCTGATCAGGCAAAACTATATCAACTTATTTGGCAACGCTTTGTCTCTTGCCAGATGGAATCAGCCCTGTATGCGCAACGACAAGTAGTGATAACGGGCGGTAAATTTATATTTAAAGTAACCGGATCAACTCTTATTTTTGACGGGTACTTAAAAGTATATGGTATCAGCGATGAAGATGAAGATAAAGATGAAAAAGTAAAATTACCGGGCAACTTAGAAGAGAAAAAAGATGTTGATTTAAAAAAAATAAACTCAAAACAACACTTCACGCTGCCACAGCCACGATATACTGAAGCCTCTCTGGTTAAAGAAATGGAAAAAGAAGGTATCGGACGACCAAGTACCTATGCCACTATTTTAAACACTATCTGCGCACGAGCGTACACACAGCTTGACGCAAAAAAACGCTTTATTCCCACTGAGTTGGGCATGACAGTAACTGAATTGTTAGTCAACAATTTGCCTAAAATTATGGACCCCAAATTCACTGCTCATATGGAAGAAGATTTGGATAAAATTGCCAATGGGGACATTCAAAGAGACACTCTTCTTAAAGAATTTTATACCACCTTCCAACAAGACTTAGAGCATTTTGTAGGTGCCGCTAAAGAATCCAAAAAGGCCGCATTAGCAACAGGATTGCAGTGCCCGCAGTGCACAACAGATGATAAAGGCATGCTGGTCATTCGATTCGGAAAGGCTGGTGAATTTGTTGGCTGTTCACACTATCCAGAATGCACCTTCACCTCAAACTTTAAAAGAGATGAGCAAGGAGTATTAGAACTTGTTGAAGCAGAAAAACCACAAATACTTGCTGAACAGTGCCCACAATGCCAAAAACCTTTACGCCAAGTACGTGGTAAATTTGGTGAATTTGTAGCATGCTCTGGGTATCCAGAATGTACCTATATTTACCGTGAAGTTGCTGGCTTTACCTGCCCACTCTGCAAAAAGGGTGAAGTTGCGCGCAAAATGTGGCGTGGTGGTAAGTTCTGGGGATGTGATAATTATCCAAAATGTAAGTTTTCAGTCTTTGATGAAATAGAAGAAACTCCCTGCCCACAATGCCAAAAGATGCCTTTTTTAATTAAAAAGACCAGCAAAAAAGGCGTGGTAACGTATACCTGCTTTGATAAAACATGTGGCTATAAAAAAGAAGCTGAATAAATAAAAGAACTCTCTTGTTTTAAATAGCAGATTAATTAAGAGAATAGAGTAATTAAAATAGTAGAGTCTTTAAAAGACTAGAGCAATTAAAAGAATAGAGTATTTAAAAGGGCGTAGCTTAAACACTACGCCCTTTTAATATAACCTCTCCCCACACTTTCCCCTGGCCCTTCTTAACTAAAAGCGTAAAAAAAGGAATTTAGACAAATCAATAAAAACATTTATTTTAATCGCATACCATTATGCACAGGCATGGCAACGGTTGCCATACGAGGCACACCGTCAACATCATCCGCCATCAACATCATACCCTGCGATTCTAATCCTGCCATTTTACGTGGTTTTAAGTTAAATGCAAAAATACCCTGCTTGCCTATCAAATCAGCCGGTGCATAAAACTTTTTAATGCCACCCAAAATCTGCCGCATTCCTTTATCACCAAAATCGATCTGCATTTTAAGCAATTTATCTGAACTTTCTACTGGCTCGCATGCTACTATGGTGCCAACAACTAAAGCAACCTTTGCAAAATCCTCAAAAGCAATGGTTTCACTATCAGATACTACCTGTTTACCCGGTTCTAACTGCACAACTGGCTCCATGGATTCCTTTATAATTTCAATTTTTTCAAACAATGACGGCATTTTTTTTACTACAAATGTTTTACCCCAACTGCCCAATTCAAGATTTTCAAGTGAATCAGTATGCTGATTCAATGGTAGTCCCAACCCCTGCAACAACTGTTCCATTTTACCTGGCATAACTGGCCACAATAATATGGCTACAGCATGTATACTGTGTGCAGTAGCTGATATAACTTCTTTAAATTCTACAGAACTTTTATCTACTATTTTCCACGGTTGAGCTGCATGAAAATAAGCATTCACTTTATGAATAAAATGCCATACTTTAGCCAAAGCTAAATGGAACATACACTCTGCCATATAATTTTCAACTTCTGCAATCATATCCCACGCTTCACCGCGAAGCACTAATGCACTATCTGACCACACAGCTGGTGCTGACACCGTATATTCAACGGCGGTATCTGCCACCGCTTTTAATGCCAAAGTGCTCATACGCTGAACTAAATTGCCTAAATCATTAGCAAGCTCTGAAGTAATCCTTTGCTCTAAATCAGCAATACTAAATTCACCATCCTGATTAACCGCAATTTGTCGCATTAAATAATAACGAACCGCATCGGCTCCATATGTTTTATGTAACTCCATCGGATCAATAGCATTACCCAAAGACTTGGACATTTTTTGTTTATCAACTTTTATCCAGCCATGCACCAATAATTGTGTTGGCAATGGCAACCCTGCTGCCATTAAAAATGCTGGCCAATAGGCGCCATGAAACCGCACAATATCTTTACCCAATACTTGTATGTTTGCCGGCCACCAAGTGGCAAAAAGCTCTGGATCTGTTGGATAACCAATAGCTGTTAAATAATTACATAACGCTTCAGCCCATACATACACCGTATGCTTAGTATCTCCTGGAAACGGAACACCCCACGCAACGGTGGTGCGTGAAATACTTAAATCTTTAAGCCCGCCTTGTACAAAGCTGATAACTTCATTTGCGCGCTCACGCGGAAGAATAAAGTCAGGATTGTCTTTATAAAATTCTAACAAACTATCCTGATATGCTGACAACCTAAAAAAGTAGGTTTCTTCTGAAAGATAGGTGGTGGCCCTAGCGCATGATGGACATGCTGGCCCTACAGAATCAACCGCTTTTTCGGTAACAAACGTTTCACACGGGGTACAATACCACCCTTCATACAAAGAACTATAAATCGCATTGTTTTCACACAAGGCATTAATAAATTCTTGCGCCCCATAAATATGTTTTTTATCGGTGGTACGGATAAATATATTGTTACTTATACCATACGCATCCCATGCCTGTTTATAGGCGGGAATAAACTCATCAACAAATAACTGTGGCGATTTACCTGCCTGTTGAGCCGCCTGTGCAACTTTTTGCCCATGTTCATCAGTACCCGTTACAAACATAACCTCTTTACCTTGTAACCGGGCCCAGCGGGCAAGAACATCTGCCAATAATGTTGCGTATAAAGAACCTAAATGCGGCTTAGCCGTTACATAATAAATAGGGGTAGTAACATAAAATTGTTCACGTTCCATAAGATAAGCACTCTTTATTTAAATATATTCTCTATTATTCACCCTTCTAGCATAAACCATCCCAAAAATCTTGTCGAAATAACAAACAAACCGTGATCACCGTGACAGTAGTGAATAGCTACTTGCCTGGGCCTTTAACATGCATCAAAAAATAAAAAAATAGAGAAATTGCTCTTGAACATATACACCGATTATGTTAATCCTATAGCTGCACTATCGCATACGATTCATGACATAGGACACACTTGTGAAACAGATAAGCATATACTTTTTTAGCCCCATACTACGTATATTTTTTTTAAACAGCTTGCTTTTGATTACTTTTACGCTAGACGCTGACCCTGCACTAATCGCTGAAAAAAATATGGTGATTATTATCCCTTCATACAATAATAGCAGATACTATAAAGCTAATGTAGATTCAGTACTTTCTCAAAAATACACCAATTTTAGAGCTATTTATATTGATGATTGTTCCCCTGATGGCACGGGCGCTTTGGTAGAAGAATATATTAAACACTATGACACTGATCACCGCATAACGTTAATTAAAAACAGCACACGGCACGGGGCATTAGCCAACTTATATCATGCAATACATTCATGCGATAACAATGACATCATCCTAACACTTGATGGTGACGATTGGTTTGCACACAAAAAAGTATTATCAAAAATTAACCAATACTATCAAAATCCTGATACCTGGATGACCTACGGACAATTTAAACACTATCCAAGCAATAAACATGGTGGCTGCATTCAGCTTCCCTATAAGGTTATTAAAAATAATTCCTATCGCAACTACCCCTGGGTGACATCACAATTACGTACTTTTTATGCATGGCTCTTTAAACGTATACAAAAAGAAGATCTCTTATATGAAGGTGATTTTTTTGCAATGACCTATGATCAAGCGATAATGTTCCCCATGCTAGAAATGTCTGGCGGCAGATCAACATTTATTCCTGACTATATATATATGTATAACAGATTAAACCCGATAAACGATGACAAAGTAAATCAGGGCTTACAGGCTTATTTAGAAAAACATATTCGATCACAAAAACGATACACACGCTTAAAGCCCCTTATAAAAATATAAAGATATTTATTTTTTAACATTGTTACATAGGAAAAATATCATGAAACATACACTATTAAAAACCATTACTGGTAACCCTCTCTTCATTTTTTTCAACAGCTTACTTTTAAGCACTTTTTTGCTACACGCCAACCCTGAAATAATCACTGAAAAAAACATGGTAGTAGTTATACCTTCATACAATAACAGCAGATACTATAAAGCTAATTTAGATTCAGTGCTTTCGCAAAAATACACCAATTTTAGAGCTATCTATATTGATGATTGTTCCCCTGATGGCACGGGCGATTTGGTAGAAGAATATATTAAACACTATGACACTGATCATCGCATAACATTAATTAAAAACAGCGCACGGCAAGGGGCTATGGCTAACTTATATCATGCAATACATTCATGTGACGACAATGATATCATCCTATCTCTGGATGGTGATGACTGGTTTGCACACAAAAAAGTATTATCAAAAATTAACCAATACTATCAAAATCCTGATATCTGGATTACCTATGGCCAATCTCAAATCTATCCTGGCTATACAGATGGATGGGCCGAAGAAGTTCCCACCGAGATTCTACAACAGAATGCGTATCGTGATTATCGCTGGGTAACTGATCATTTGCGTACTTTTTATGCATGGTTATTTAAGCGTATACAAAAAGAAGATTTATTTTATGAAGGTGATTTTTTTGCTATGACCTATGATCAGGCTATTATGTTTCCCATGCTAGAAATGTCTGGCGGCAGATCAGTATTTATTCCTGACTATATATATATTTATAACAGATTAAACCCGATAAACGATGACAAAGTAAATCAGGGCTTACAGGTTTATTTAGAACATTATATTAGATCAAAAAAACGATACACAAACCTAAAGCCTATTATAAACCCCATCCCACAAAAGGACACCAATCATGGTTAAAATAGCATTTCTTTTTCTGTTTATATCTGGCATTAATCATGTACAGCATTGGCACGATTTTTTTAAAGGGCATCAAGACTCTTATTCTATCTATGTACATGCTAAAACCCCACTCAACACTGATTCTTTTTTTACAACATATACACCTGTTGATACCGTAAAAACATCCTGGGCAAATACCATGAAGGCCCAAATAGTATTATTAAAAAAAGCACTAGAAGACCCCACTAATGAAAAATTTATTTTTGTTTCTGATGCAACTATCCCTTTGCATGATTTTAACACCGTATATTCACGGTGCTTGTACTATAAAGAAAGCATGTTTTATTATATGCCCAACCCTCACATAAATCCCGGAAGTGAATTTTTACACTACCACCAAACAGAACGTGATTTGCAGCCCATTGCCCGCAATAAACAATTTAAAAATTGGCAGTGGATTATATTAAACAGAAAACATGCGCAATTAATGGTTGAAGATAGATACTATCTTCCCATTATTAGCCAATATCCATGCGACAATGAACATTACCCCTCAACTTTTTTAATTAACAAGGGATTAATTGATGAAATTATCCCACAAGATACCACGTATGTTGAATGGCGCAAGCCCAGAGATAATTATGACTCACCCTACACATTCACCAACCTCAACAACAATGATGAACTTTCGTTGTTATTAAAAGCACAAAAATTAGGCTTTTTATTTGCTCGCAAACTAGATAAAACGTGTGATCTAACACCACTAAATCGCTATCTCCCTTATCGCACAGAATATAAAGTTACTACGCACTAAAAACCATAAGATATGAACCTATTATAATGATCCCCTGCAAGCTATAAACTATTGACCCCAGCAAAGGTGATTAGCCATACTATATATGAGTTATTATATATAAAAAAACAATTATAGCTGGGGCATAGTTTATGGTAAAAAAAACAGTTCTTTTTGGCATAATGAGCATAATATTCCTATCTCACGCTGAAAAAATAAATGCAGAAAAAAATGATACCTATTATCATTACTTTAAAGAACCAATCGGAGAACACTATTTTGAAACAGTAGACCCCATAAATGCCGGTAAACATTATAAAATAATGAAGATAACTGATAAAATTTTTAATAAATACAATATCAAATATTGGGCAGATGGAGGGACTTTACTCGGAGCTATGCGCCACAAAGGCTTTATACCCTGGGATAACGATAACGACATTGCCATGTTTGAAGAAGATGTAGATAAAATATTGAGCTTAAATTCGGTATTTAACACATATGGATACAGAGTGAGTCCATGGGAATGGGGAGGCATTAGAATATATCCACTCGATGGTACCTGGCCACGAGTTGATATATTTTTATGCAAACAAGACAATGATCGGATAGTACTTTCAAGAGCTGAATACCCTCATTATTATTGGCTACCAGAAGAAATCAAAACATTAAAAAGAGTACCATTTGGCCCCTTTAAAATTAATGTATGCAGTAACCCCTTAAGATTTTTACACACCTACTATGGAAAAGATGTTATGACTCACGCTCGTCACTATGTTGAGCCATGGAAGCAAGCATATACTATTATTGATTTCAGCCCTGCTGCCTATATAATGCCCACATAATAAAAAACTATTCTATCAAATACATACCCCTCAGCAGATATATTGGTATCTATAAAGCAAAAGCCCTTAACCATACCTATTGGTACCGTTAAGGGCTTTATATATGCTCTAAAAAATTGCTTTAATCTATATCTGGGGGAAGGCAAAAGTCATCCGGCTCTAAATCATCATCTTCTGATTTGACACGCAATGCTAATGTATCTGAAACTCTATGTGATCCTGATTCCTCTAAATCACTATCATTCCCCGAACATCCTGATACACCATAACAACAATCAAAATCACAATCATCACCTAACTCACTATTACAATCAAGCTCACCATATATCTCATTGTTCTCAAGATACATCAAAGCCTTGGCAAGAAGGCTTACCTGCGCTTGCAGCTTTTCAATCTCTTCTTGCATAGAACACAAGCGCTCATTTACATATGCTCCCCCCTGTGCACAAGGGCTTACTACGGGAAATTCTGGATCACCCAATTGCGCTCCACCCGAACGGCACACACGTATACCAACGCCACACCCTACCGCACGCCGCGCATTCAGACTAACATCTTGCTCATACTTTTCCCGTGGAGCAGCATTCAGTGACAATCCGACCATTCCAACACATGCCACTACCATTACTATTACTTTTTTCATACTCTTTTTTCCTATTCATTAATACCTATGCTCACCAACCATGTTGCTCTAGAAATAAACGGTCATACCCAGATATGCTTCACTTTCTTTCATCGCATTTTTACCGAACAGCACTTGTCCAGCGCCGGCAAATAGTTCACAGAAGTTCCATCTATGAAATACTTCACTACGTAATTTATGTGTTACAGCGTCAGTGTTTTTTGATAAAAGAGAAGCATCATACCCTTGCTGATCTACAGGCAATGAGCTATTTGGCCTGCCCAATAAATCATCTGGCGGCGGACAAGGCAAACACACTTTATTCTTACGTTTTGCCATTAAATCATACCCAAACATGCAGCCCAATTCAGGATTACATGGATGGAAAAAGCTTAAATTGACGTGAGCAGTAATGTAACTCCATGAAATATCAACCCCAACAGTTGGCCCGATATTTTTAACCGTTGCCCCCTTATAAGGAGCTGCACGTTGTTCTGTCCGCTTGAATGCATGATGGAATGCTGCATCAACGTCAAAGGCAAACCAGTTGCACACTTTCCAGCCACCATCCACCCCAAGTTTTAATTCAACGTGTGCGTTATTACCGGTTGATTGCAAGAATATGCGGTTTGCTTTATCTGTTTTGGTACCTGTTGGCAAACGTAATCCAATAATAGCATCGGCAAACCAGGTCGGTTGCTGATAGCCACCATATATTTCAGTAAATATATCACCCTGACCGGTTATACGTTCAGAAGCACCAAGATTAATACAGCCTGCTTGATTAAAAAAGGTAACAGGTGAGCTGACACCCAGTGCATTTACTTGTTCTAAAAGAGTAAACAATTGCTGTGAAACGGGATTAGCACCCCCCGCTAAAGCCGCACCATCATTTGTTGCTTTTGGCACTATAAACAACAACCCTTGCGCGTCTCTATCTGAACCTACTCCAAGCTCATAATCAATACCATCTTTAAAAAAAGCGATACTGCCATTACTTAATGCACCGTCTGCGGGCAATGCGCCAATAGAAGCACTCGGTGCTTTTCTAAATGGCTGATCAGGTAATTTGCCACTAAAACTTGCTATTGCATACACATTAGCCTGCTCAGCAGTGTTGCCCGAAACTGGTACGTTCATAGTTACTGCACGATTTCCTACATTATACTCAACAAATGGAGTGCACCCAGCTGGCGCCGCTAAATTATAACTAAGCGTATTTAAAAAATCGAACCGCGCTGCAAAATCATATTGCCCTTCTCCTGGCGTTGTGCCCTCAACCACTTGCCGCATTCTAGCCACATCATCAACTGTTTCATACAACTGCTGATCTTGGTCACGTTCAATTTCAATCACTTTAATCGGCATACTTGCACGCCCACCAACACGCCACTGACCATTTTTACCCAATGTATAATTCGCATCGCCTCCAAAGTAGGCCCCATACTCATTATATTCAAAGCGCGGCGTAATGCGGCTAAATCCTAAAGAAATATTTTCTTGTGCTTGTAAGGCGGGCTCGCATGGATCTTTTAACATGCCACCAGGAAACGTTTCTTCGCCTCTAAATGCTTCTTTACCAAACCACAACGTTGAAAGCGATACTGTTTTATGGGTTACCTTGTCTTTACACGGCTCACATTCATCATAAAACGATTTACTAGCAGAACGTCCGTACAATCCTTTAAATGATTCTAAGCGCCACTTGGTATCACAACGCTGAGTTGGCATCTGCTCCATCCACCATGCATTTTCAACATGTTCAAGCGGAAAGTGAAGCGCCCCATGCTTAATAAAAGATAAAGGGGTTCTAAACTGACTCGTTGCTGCTTGCACCAGATCACTACCTAATATAGTGATAACGAGTGCTACACGCATCATTGATTTATTCATTATTCTCCTTTGTGTGTTTATTCACGTATTATGCTGTTTTTTTTAAGCTATTTGGGTTGCTAACAATAAAGCACCCGGTGCTTGTTGCGCCACATTTATTTTAACATATACAGCACCGATATCAGCTGCACGCTCTACTTTCTGTTCGTTTTCGCCACCATGAATATCAAGAAGCGTATTAACACTTGCTCGTCCAATCATGCCACGGTCAACATACCCAACACGTAACTCTGTAGTAATACCACTTGATTCTAGTTGATCAATTGCCGCATTACCCAAATTTGCATCTCGACTTGCAGCATCTTGTGTTGCTTCTGCTGTTTTACTATTTTCAAACAACTCAGCTGCACTCACATCTCTTAATTGCTTATCTCCCAACAATGCTCTTGATGCCAATATACCTACCTGCATGTTACGGTGAACCGCATCTTTATAGGTACTAGTACTTACATCGACAGCACCGTCTTTATCTAATACTATCGGATGGAACGCTCCTGCCCCTCGTCTGAGCAATACTAGGTTGCCGCCACCATGAATATTTGCTTCAGGCACTCTACTTAAACGAGGTGGCACTAATAAACTATAAAGAACCTGTTTCGCTTCACGTGCATTATTTTGACCAATCACCATTAAATGAGCCCGCGCATCATCTCCTGCATAAATCTGCGCATGTGAAAATAAGCCCTTTTGTATATCGATAGTAATCTGCGATACATCATGCAACACATCAATAAGCCAGTTGTTTGGTTTATCAGTAGCGCAACGACGTACAATGCCACTATTTAAGCCTAAGAATGCTTGCTCTCCCATGAAAAATTGCGCATTAAGCCCATTCACCACTAGATTAAACTGTACATCATGCCCGACGCGGTGCTCTGTATTACCGATTTGCAGTGAACCACCTTGATCAACAGCATCACCGCCTAATGAAAAGAGCGCATTATCTTTCAGTTCAATAGTGATATCGGTAACATCCAAAGAGCATCCATAATTTTTATGGAAAGTACATTGGAGAGCTTTATCATTATCACAACATAAAGCGTCTTCTATTCTGCTAGAAAAAATGTCTTTTTTGTCAACATATGTTTCAATACCAACAAATGCCCCTTTATCAATAAATAGGCGCGCATCATCGATCATTTGAAGAGTACCTTGGCCCTGTATTTTAACGCGGAACGCATCAGTGTTTTTTAAATCATCTTCAACATCAATAAGCGGCGCAAACTTATTGTGATTCATTTCTCCATCTACTGGTACAAGCGGGTTACCCTCTTCTTGCTCTCTACCTAAACGAACACACCGACACATATCATCTAAAGAAGGCTCCATCACCACTACTGAATCGTTAGCAATTTGCAATACACCACCACCCATCACAATAGATGAGCCTGGCTCCATAACAATATGTATTTGTCCACCAAAACGAACAATATCACGTGGATCGTCAAATGACTGGAAATCAAGAATACCTGTTGAAGTTACTCGTATGGTACGGGGACCATTAGAAGAAATATCTAATACATCTGTACCACTCACAAAGTGAGGCCCTTTAACAAAAACACAGCGATTAGCAATCACCATATCATGGTTTAATTCAACGTGACCACTGCCATCAGCTATAATAGTAACCCCATCAATGCCCAATGTAGATGCTGCATAGACTGAATCTGATTCATCAGTTAATGACCCTAAACCAATAGAGCCATTATTTTTAAGAACAACTACTGCTGCGGGGATTTCACCACTATGATTGGTTGGAGCAAATACTAATTCTTTGATAGTACCACCATCAACCAACAACTGTGCTTCATCGCCTATACGTGAACCCTGTATCTGAAACTCATTCACCGTACCGCGCACGTTGGCCAGAGCAGTGATATTTTCTTGTTTAGCTTTAACACTATCACATATGTTTGCACTCGGTACTCTATAGGGGCGATACTGACTATTATACCATGCATTACCCTTGTAATCGCGTGTAGTACCAATCCAGTTAAAAATATAATGAGCTATACTTTCATCACAATCAACTACTACCTGCTGCATATCATCAGTCAAATTTAACTTCCAATCTGCAATACCAACCAATGGTCCAAAGGTTACCTGTTTTGATGGTAAATCAACAAAACCACCCATGCTACGGGTTACCATAGCATTTATAGAAGCACGATAACATTTACCAATCCCAAACAGACCATTTTGATCAACGAATATGCCGCCTTGGCCGGTGATATGTGCTTGATTTGGATCACATAATGATCCACCACGAGCACTAATAGCAAAGTAATTGCCATTAATAAACAACGTTGGTGTTGTGCCACACTCAAAAGCAGTGTCATCACAGTCAGTAACATGAGAACCTACTGAAATATTACTATTGTGACCAAGATAAATACTATTTACCCCTGGTTGCTTAGAAACTTTACCAGATTTTTTAACACACTCTATAATATCTGACTTATTAGCCGCTGTTTCTAATGATAATATGTGTGCAGTTGAGCAGTAATCACCCTCATCTAATTGTATCACATCTAAGTGGGCATCACGATTGATCACCGTACAGTCATCACATGCTGTTGCACCAATCTGTGTTCCCAATATCATGTTACGCCCAAAGCCATTATCTAATAACATGCCATTTTGGTAAAAAACTAATGCACTACAGTTATCAAGAGATTTATTGTCTTCTCCTATTAAGTTTGGCACGCGTACATCAACACCGGTAAATGCAATATCTGAATGAATATCTAGACGAGAGTTAAACAATGAGATAGAAGGTCGGCACGCAGAAAGAAGCTCTTGCTCGCATGACAATAAAGACTCATCTTCTTGCGTGTTGCTACGGAATGCTTGACCGCACCCCAATTTCCATTTTTCACCACCAACATATGTTGGCTCTGAAAGTATATCATTTTTTTCTAGTACATGGTGAAGCGCATCAGTATGAACCAATGATGTTTTATAAATATTGACCGTATCATTAATTAAGCATGCTGCTTTATTATAAGTCAGATAACCACCAAACCGTTCATAGTCGCCACATGAAGGAGCCGGATGACGATTAAACGTACGCGCAGGAAATTGTGTCCTATCATCACCATGAAACAGTTCGCCTCCACATAAACTCACCTGCAAAGAAAGAACCTCAATTTTAGAGTTTTCTTTATCGCAATTATTTTTACCATATACGTTTAATGGAGCTTCAACAACAAGCACATAGTTACCAACGCCACGAGTAATAGAGAGTGGATCAACAATATAATCACGCTCAACGCCATAATCACAAGAATTGCCCAAATAACCTGACCGTAAAAATAATCCCGCATGCTTACCAAAACGAATTTCTGCCGGGCATGCATCTGGATTATTATTACCATCAACAATAAAGGCTGAACCATTGCGCTCTTTTAATAATCGCTTAGCTGAAACAGAAAAATCATCATATTTTTCTACTGATTTAAGCGTAGTTGGGCATACGTTTTTTTCTAATGCTATATAATCAAGAAATGTTTCATCTGAAATAGCAAGAACACCATTGGCACCCAAAACAAACCCTAAACGAATACCATTAAACGCTCCCTTATGACGCAGCTTATCGGTACGCGTTTGCAGATGGCAGAAAGGATCACTCAATAATTCTGACAATGTAGAGTTAGCGTTTTCAACCCGCAAACCACCTTGTTTTTTCTTTTCATCTTTACATTCAGGTAACGCAACCTTAACACGAGTAACCGCTTTATGACCCGCAGCAACAGATAATTTAATATCATGCAACGTAAATTTTTGCTTATATAAATAGGTATCATAGATAAAACTATTATCAGCACTATCGCATTCTACTTGCTTGTTTTTTCTTATTTTTACCCAATGTCCCGCCGTTACTAATGCGCCACCATCATGGATACGAACAAGCATGGTTCCTGGACATGGCATCTTATCTGATGGAGCCACATTACTTGGATCAAAAACGATACGACCTTTGTCTTCAGCTATAAAAAGATTATTCTGCTGAGAAAGGTAACTGAGCAAAGAACCTTTATGGATAGCAATAACTACATCTTTTGCTTCATCACTTTCTGGTACTACTACATCTTCTGATGGCTCAGCTGCGTCATTTTTTTCTTTTATATCTTCTTCTGATGATTCATCAACAGATGCTGTCGGAAGGCATTGCGCACCATGGTAACGCTTAAAGCTTAATGTTGGCTTTTCATTTGTTCCATAACATGCATCATCCATCAATACAAATGCTTTAACCGGATGCCTATCTGCACCAAAGTTAACTGACTGACCCCCAGTTATTTCAAAGTTTATAGATCCTAATCCACCAAAAGTAACCAACAATGGGCTATCATTACTTTTACCCAATAAAGAAAATTCATGATCAACCTTAACAGTTACGGTATACCCACTATGAGCAACAAACCGGAGCTGAGTATGCTTTTGACCCTCAAGAATAGCATCTCCACATAATACTACTTCAATATTACCCGTATCAGCCGTAATGGTATAGGTATCTGAATTTAAATGTGTTGTTCCCGTACCAATAGTAACCAGAGGGTTATCCGAGGCTTTATAACAATATTTATTCGGTTCAAACGTCGCAGTACATCCATTACCCCTTACTATCCCACTACTGCCTACACACAACATCACTGACATTGCTGCATAAGATACCCATAGACTTCTTCTCATAGCACTCATCCTTTTTTAAAACTGTTGCAATTATGAAACTACATACTCTAAACTAATTGACCTTTTTTTTAGGTTCTTAGAACTTTTAGCTTTTTTAAATACGTATGTCAAGACGAATATAATGAGAATAAAGGTATAGAGCACAGCTATGGTTCATCTTTTTGAGATACCAACATACAACCAACTAGCTTTACGCAGACATGCATAATAATTTTTGACATTACCCACAATCACTATATACTTCACCATCATCATCAACCATCTGATAATAGCGATCTGGTCGATGCAATGAAAGAAATATCTTACTAACACAACTGTCTTTTTACCGGAGTATCTGCATGATCAATGCTTTTTCACGCGCACACCTAGTTTCACTACTTTCTCTTGTTGTTTCTACCAGCAGTATCTGTAACAGCCCTGAAATAATAAAACAGGGTGTTGAAACTAATAAAGAAAAACAACGTTCTTACTGGACAAATGAAGATGGTACACAGGTGTTTCGTGAAGACTTAGATCCAATAAATGGCTTACGTGCAACAGTAACTATTAAAAATAAACTTGATCACGTACAATCAGAATACCAATGCATTGAAGTATATGACACCCAACCAGTTGGTAAAATGTTAGTGATTGATGGCATTATTCAACTCACCGAATATGATAACGCTGCTTACCATGAAATGATTGTCCATGTACCCATGCAAGCACATCCTAATCCACGCAAAGTGTTGATCATTGGTGGTGGCGATGGAGGCACTTTATCTGAAGTAGTAAAATATAATCAAGTAGAAGAAATTGTTATTTGTGACATTGACCCAATGGTACGCCAAACGGCCGGTACATACTTCCCAGATTTTGCCGCTGCTTACTTAGATCCACGTGTTACCTCATTGCATCAGGATGGCACTGTATTTATACAACAATTCAACAATCATTTTGATGTAATCATTATTGATTGTACCGATTTTTATGGCGTTTCAGCCGTATTGGCACGTAAAGAATTTTATGAAAATATAGGTAAAGCGCTTACTCAAGATGGCATAGTTGTGGTACAAGCAGAATCGCTGTATTATGATCGTCATTTTATTGCAAGCTTATACCAAAACATTGCTACCATTTTGCCTCAAGCTGGTTACTATAACACATTAGTGCCTACCTACCCCAGTGGCGTTATAGGATTTGTATTTGGTTCAAAAAAATATAGCCCTACGGAATTACTCAGCACAACTGCATCACGTGTGCCACAGGGCTTAGTATACTATAACCAAGAAATACACGCGGGCAGCTTTGCATTACCTAATTTCTTTAAAGAGTGCTTACAAAAATAATTGAGTCTATCTTTTTAGCAGGGCACAAAAAAAGAATTTTGTGCCCTATTTTTTTTACACTACTATAATACACATTTTGCTATCAGCCCGACATACTAATCACCACCTTAATCTGCACACAGGAACCAGTTCTATGAACCCTACCTATTTTTTTATACGCACATTTTTATTTTTTTCTTGCATTGTTACCTGCCCTCTATTATCTCAGTCCCCTTCGCTCTTACCCATGCATCAAACAATTGCGATGGAATCTCTTGATTTACGTGCCATCAAAGAATGTGCGGGCAGATCACGGTTAGGGCATCATTTGGTTATTGATCTTGTTGGCTGCAATCCTGAAAAGATTAAGCATGTCGAAATAGTTGAACAGATTATGGTTAAAGCTGCCATTGCGGCACGTGCAACGATTGTTTCTCACCATTTTAAACAGTTTGAACCCTTTGGCGTAAGTGGCGCCATAGTACTTGCTGAATCACATCTTACCATTCACACCTGGCCCGAAGTTGATGGCTACTGCGCCATTGATATTTTTACCTGTGGCAACACCGATAATTTTGCTGCTCTTGAAGTGTTAAAACAAGAGTTTGAGGCGCAAGAATGCATAGTGGTAGACATTGAACGGGGCAAACAAAAAAAAATACAGGGTTAATACTATTTTATTTTGTTTAGACAAAAGAAGCTCCTGGTGTGTGCCAAGAGCTTCTTTCTCTGTGTTTATATCAGTTTACAATCTATGGTATCTGTTCACGTTTTTTAGCAGCATGGTTGGCATTGGTTGTAACGGGCTAAGGCGAATGATGAGCCGCTCGCGCTATTAACGTCCAAATTGCTATATCCAGCAGCAACTATCGCACCATTCTTTTGTATCGCTACTGCTCTTGCTGAATCATCTTTATCATCTACTCCTATACTCGTAACAACTTTCCCCGTTTTATCTTCACCAAAGCTTTTGTCTAAACAACCATTACTATTATAACGCGCCAAAGCAAATATTGATCTATCACCCGAGCCCTGTCTCTTCAAAACATTTTGTTTAACATCAGTTTCTCCCGCAACCACTATTTTGCAGGCGTTAGTGCAATCATGTTCTAATGCAGCTGCAAAAGCATAACTAGGTTTTGCCTTACCCTCTTTATCCGTAAAAGAAGTTGTCACCAGGCCATTGCCATTAGGGCCAAAGTTTGTATCAAGTTTTCCACTATCGGTGTATCCGGCTAATGCAAAGTCATAATATGGATCCCGAAAACCTGTATCATTCACACTACTATACCCCACAGCAACTATCTTGGTGCTATCAGCACAACTGAAACAATCTTGACAGTCTTCTAGCAACACAAGTGCGCAAGCAAAGTCATTACTCGTATTGTTTCCTGAAAAATCAGTAATTACTTTGCCATCATGGTTAGGGCCAAAGCTGGTATCTAACGAGCCATCAGTGTTATAGCGAGCTAACGCAAAGTTATTCGAATTCCCGTTATAACCCGCAACCACTATTTTGCCATTTTTTTGTATTTTAACTGCTTTTGCAGAAGAAATTTCTATCTTATCACTAGTTGAAACTGGCAAGCAACATGCATACCCGGGCTGAATACCAAGCGGGACATCAGAAAAACCGGTCAACACTATGCCTGTGCCATCGCAACCAAACGTTGTATCAAGGATCCCATCACAGGTGTAGCGAGCAATCATAAAATATGATGTTGCCTTCGATAACCTACTAAATCCAACAACCACTATTTTGCCATCATCTTGTATTGCAACGGCGTTAGCTTGGGCAATCCAACCAATAATCGGGCTTTGTGTTCTGACAACACCTTTTTTATCTTCACCAAAACTGGTGTCTAACGTGCCATCACAATTATAGCGCGCTATGGCAAAGCTCGAGCTTCCGCTTTCTTGATCTCCTGAAGAACCAACAACCACCAATTTGCAATTGGCATTGCAATCAGTTTCACACTCTGGTTTGCAACTAAAATCACACGGATTGCAGTTTTTTTGTACTGCAATGGCATTGGCTATATCATTGCTAGGATTTGAAAAACCTAAAACAGTAGCAAAATTAGTCAACACTCTGCCACTATCATCAGTGCCAAAAGTATGATCTAAAAAGCCATAGGGAGTGTAACCTGCCAGGGCGAAATCATAGCTGTAGCAGTTCTGACCATTCTTATTACTATAACCAGCGGCCACTATCCTGCCACACGGCAGCTCAACCACGCCCCGTGCTTGATCAGTTTCAGTGCAATTTTGATTCACACCAAAACTAGTTACCACTTTGCCGTGATTACCAAACGTAACATCCAA
The DNA here is from genome assembly GCA_026388985.1 of Candidatus Babelota bacterium. GTDB lineage: Bacteria > Babelota > Babeliae > Babelales > Vermiphilaceae > JAPLIS01. The sequence continues at coordinate 110,145 of JAPLIS010000013.1, forward strand.
AGAGCCATCAACATTCTTGCACAACGGCTTGCAACTCACTGCATGCCCCATATACACTGGCAACATCAATGATACCAATAACAATTGTAGTTTATTCATGTGCTACTTTTCCTTCTTTTAAAAA
>JAPLIS010000003.1 GCA_026388985.1 Candidatus Babelota bacterium
CCTGAAAATACTATAGAACGGGCTCATTTAAAACGTCACATACAAGATGGATACAGACTTCATGGTGAAGATATAAAACTCTATAAAACAGAATATGAAAAAGCGGAAAGTCTACTTTTTCCAACTGAGCACAAAATACGCTCTAGTGGTAGCGCAGCTGCTGAAAGAGCTGACACCCTTACCCTAAAACCAAAGCAACAAAAAAAACATGCACACAACAAGGGAAAAGCTGCTCAACAGTCTGACGCGCAGGATGCGCAACTTCGTGCAGAAAAAGATACAAAATTAAAACAATTAGCTTTAGAACAAAGACATGGGGTACAGCCAACTCGCCGCGGCGAACTACCACCATCTGCATCTGAACCATACAGGCCTTTCAGCGCATATATGGGAGATCGCCCAAGCGAATGTGGCTCTGACTTGTCTATAGAAGAAAGTAACTCTTTTGCCTCAGCAGAACATGCCGTAAAAATGATGCCTAGCTCTGCCTGCGCAGCCTCTGAATCAAAAGACCTTACAGATAATCCGTATATCGTGATCCCCTATGGAAATGGAGTATTACGACTCAATAGAGCGCATTTATTTGATGGAGAGGCAGGCAATAAAGGCTTACATCACGACTATGAACGACAGTTAGAAAAAAGCAATGCCTTCGCTTACACACACCCAAAAACTAACCGTTTTGAATCTGAAAATAACGGATGCTATATATTAGATATAACTAAAGATGGTAGAACTGAAATAAAATCATTCTTTCCTGCACAATGGTCAGCAGAATTACTGACAGCACGATTAATCAACGCTTTGCAAAACAATATTCAGTATCTGAATGGCCAAGAAATTCTCGGTGTTATAACCGCATATAATCCAGGTGAACAGGTTTTTAACCCTATTTACTTTAAAGCAATAGTAGACAGGGGTGTTATTACTACCATCTTCCCTGTTACCCATCAAAGATATCTCGAAATAATAGAAAAACAAACCAAACCAAAACAAGAAGACCAAAAAGAGCCGTTTGATAGTAGCGACGAACAACTAGCACAGCAGGCAACAGAAGCTGATATGTTAGCACGCGCAATTGCACTAAGCTTAGCTGATCACAACCAAGAAGAAACTAAAAACGAAAAAAAGTCGCCACAATTAAATAGGCCCGAAAAAAAACAACAGAAAAAAAGAAAAAAATAGTTATTTCTTGCCTAACCTATGAACTATGCGTTTTATAAAATGGAGCTGCCAATAGAACTCTACTATTGGCAGCTCCATTTTATAACTATCTATAAAAAAACCAGATTAATCTTATTGCCGAAAAACAGGCTCATTCGAGTTTGCTAACTAAGTTTCAGAACCGGATCGGATGCAAGAATAGGATGCCTATTTTTAAAGCACTATAGCAATCAGCATCTTTACTTCAAATAATCTGATTAAGCAATTTCAATTAAGCAAATAGTTTCTAATTAACATAACAAAATAAACCTATATACTTATAGTAACAACTAAAGATATAATTATTTATTAAAAATACAGGAAAGAGCAATGAAAAACAGATTGTTACTCATTTTATTGACACTCAGTATCATAAATAGCTATAACACAACCATTTTTGGTGCAAGCAATCCGCCTAACTCCCCTATCAACAAAGAAGACAAACATGGCTACACTCCTCTTATTCTTGCTGCCCAAAAGGGCAAACTCAGCGCAATAAAACAATTAATCAAAGCAAAAGCTAATGTAAACCATCAGGCAACAGATGGTTTTACTGCTCTTATATATGCTGCACGAAACGGGCACGACGACTCTGTTAAAGCGCTATTAAAAGCTGAGGCACATGTTAATATGCGTAATCAACATGGCATTACAGCGCTAAGAGCCGCATCTTGCACAGGGCATACTGCTATTGTTAGTAAATTAATACAAAATAATGCTGACATGGATGCTTATGGAGAAGGCCGAACTCCACTCATGATCGCAGCACTAAATGGTCATACCGGCGTAGTAAAAGAGCTTTTAAAAAGTAAGGCTGATATATCTTTAAAAGATAGTGCCGGAAACACTGCTCTTGACCAGCTTCTTATTAATGAATGTGCAATGAAAGATTTTTCTAGAGCTTATTCTAATGAATTAAAACAGCTACTAACAAGCCATCATCAAGCCAGTGATGCTTGCGAACAAAACACTACTGAACAAGTAAAAAAAACCGATAACTTTGAAGAAATGAATAGTGCGCTTATTGCTGCATCAAAAACGAGCAATACCCCAATAATAAACTACTTATTGAAACTAGACAATGTGAACGTTAATAGCCAAAGAGCTATTGGTGGCGTTACTCCCCTGATGATAGCATCTCATTGTGGTAATCATGAACAGGTAGATCTATTCCTTAAAAATGGTGCTAATATGTATCTGCTCGAGGATGACAACTTTAACGCTCCTCTCATTGCTGCACAAGAAGGAAGAAGAGAAGCAATTCAAAAATTCCTTGATCATGGCTTTGATATCAACTGTCAAAACAACCCCAGAAAACTATCATTACTTATGACAGCCTGCGAACATGGCCATAAGAAATTAGTAGATTATTTACTTAAACTCAATGCCAACGTTCACTTAGTTGATAACAACAACGTGAATGCTTTAATGTATGCCTCTGAAAAAAACAATATAGAAATTATACAAAAACTTATTACATATGGGTCACCTATAAATAGCCAAAACAAATCTGGGAACACAGCCCTATTGATTGCCACAGCAGCTAAACATAGCGAGACCATACAACTCTTACTAGAAGAGGGAGCTGACCTTACTATCACATTACATAACAGCCAAATAACACCCTTTTCATTGGCAATAGTTAACAATTATACTGAAGCGGTACACCTCTTCCTGAATAAAGGAGTTTCTCAAAAAGATATAGAGAAGGGATACATTTTAGCTGAGCATAAAGGTTTTACCCAAATAGCGCTGCTACTCAAAGCTCACTTACCCCATGAACCAGAAGTACCTGCTCATGCTGATCAAAAAGTAACCTGCTCTGGTCCCGGGTGCGACAAAGAAGGCTCACAAAAATGCGGTAAATGCAAAATAGCATCTTACTGCTCTAAAGAATGCCAAACAGCTCACTGGAAAACGGGGGGGCATAAAGCTGTGTGTCTGTCTTTAGCCGGAAAACCATCTGTAGCCTCAAAACAACATGAACAGAATTTTCAAACAGTTTTAACTCAAGCTAGCAAACCTAAAGAAACAGAAGACTCAAGCCATATGGCTCTCTTGCTCGCTGCACAGCAAGAAAAAAAAGCACAACAAGAAGCTGAAAAGTCTGAAAAATCAAAAAAACTTGTATCTCTATTACGTGATTTTAATCCTGAAAATACTATAGAACGGGCTCATTTAAAACGTCACATACAAGATGGATACAGACTTCATGGTGAAGATATAAAACTCTATAAAACAGAATATGAAAAAGCGGAAAGTCTACTTTTTC
>JAPLIS010000004.1 GCA_026388985.1 Candidatus Babelota bacterium
GATGCTCGCTTTGGCAATAGCAGCCGAACCTCAAGGAGATCAACAAATGACCCCTTGGCTTTTGCAATCAGATCCACAAGCTCATGAGCAAGCTGGGGATTGCTGCATCTGCGCAGACAGCTTTGCCGATCTTGTTGGCAACAAAGCTGAACTTCGCCGTATAAATCAAGCGTGCCAACATCTTATATGTGATATATGTGAACAACTGCAATTGAGAGCGCAAGTGGCTCCCGATGATCAAAGGAATCGCGGTATTTTTCTTGGACTCAACTCGCTTGGTCGGGAACAATGGATGCTTCCTGGCCGTATCAATCTTACTCGATGCCCTGTATGCAGAGCGTCAGATGGACCAGCATTTAAGCCAACAGCGGCTCAGTTGCAAGAGTTTCAAAGACTTCAGCACTTATTTTCAGGGGCGGAGCAAGAAGAAAAGAAAGATGATAATAACGATGAGCCATTAGAAGATGCGCAAGCAGATGGGCCTGTATGCTACAACTGCACATTCCTTAATAAAATTGGAGCGAGAAATTGCAGCGTTTGTGAAACGCTACTCGCTAATGCTGATGGATTTTATGATTGATTGTGCACATAATCAAATCTGATAAAAATAAATAAATAAGCTTTATGCAAATGGGGAGCGAATGCTGTTCTAGTCTCGCCAAGGTGAGCCCCTTCTAAGATTTATTTGAAGCAACAAAGATTGTTAAACCTGGATACTCGTTTTCACGAGTACGACGGACGGGAAGGCCCTCATTGCTTTAGAAGACAATGGGCGGCAAGACGCTGATTATGTTACATGAACAAAACACCCTATTTCTCATGGACACGCATTTGCATGTACACGCGAAAACTCACACCATAAAGCTCAAACTATCTTGCCAACGAAATTAAAAAAATTAATTTTTTATAAAATAAGCTAAAAACTCTTTATTGCCATCAGCTCCTTCTAGCGGCGAATCTATAACACCAACCTGGGTAAACCCGGCTAATTCGATACCTGATGTAACCAATAAAATCGCACGCTTATGTTCAGCCGCATCCTTAACAATACCACCACGTCCTACCGCATGCTTACCAACTTCAAATTGCGGCTTAATCAGGACAACAAGATCTCCTTTTTGACGCAAAACGCGCTTTACCGTATCCATTACTTTCAGCACAGAAATAAATGAAAGATCAAGCGTCACCATATCAACTAATTCATCTAAAGTTGGCAGCTCTCTTACATTAACATGCTCCATAACAACAACACGGTCATCTGCACGAATATCTCCATGCACTTGATCAAATCCAACATCAACCCCATATACTTTTTTGGCGCCATGCTGCAATAAACAATCGGTAAAGCCTCCTGTTGACAAGCCAGCATCAAGAATAGTTTTATCGCTAACCTCTAGGTGAAAATGATCAAGCGCTGATTCTAGCTTAAAGCCAGCGCGACTGACATATTTAGGCTTTTCAACAACAAGCTCCACCTCCATCCCATCAAAAATGGGATAACTATTTTTACTTACTGCAATCCCATCAACCATGACGTTGCCGGCCACAATCCAACTTTGCAATTGCCGACGGCTATAATTGGGGTACAGTTGAGCTAAAACATGATCAAGGCGTTTTTTATGAGTAGTCAATTGTTTCTCAGTATCCATATAAGGTAATGGTATTTCATACTTTAATAAAAAATTATAAAATTTATGCTTCTTCCTTTAGAGTACCGGGCAAAACAACATCCTGCAACTGCGTAATAGTTTGAGACAGGGGATAAATAAAATCAGCGCTTAAACGTGGTTCATCTCGCAATACTTCAGACAGAGATAATACCACCAATGCATCATTTTCTGTTTTAATAGCAATAAGCCCTGTCTCAATACTTTTGCGCAATGCTTTTCTAAAAGAATCAAGATCTGTAACCCGAATATCATTCACGTACTTAATGATATCACCAGGCAAAAGCGAATGCGTGTGATGGGCATATGAACCAGCAAATATATAGGTAATGACCACAGCTCCTTGAACACGATTCTTAGGCACATTATATACCAGCAAACCCAAAGATGATTCAACCAACAACTCCATATGATCATCTGTTAACGGCATTAATACAAGTCCACCGATAACCTCATAGTCAATCGGCTCATATCCCGCATACAGCCTACGAATCGGCAATGGTTGCTGTAATTCATAGATAAAAGAAATAGTAATACGTTGCCCAGCACGATATACAACCATGGTAACTTTTTGCCCTCTTTTTATGTTAACTATTAAATCATATATAGCCAGGCGACCAAATCCCCCAGAAACAGTTGATTCTCCATACGCATCAATCGCGTGGCCATTTAATTCATACAACATATCTCCCTCATGCACGCCAGCATTATCACACAAAGAACCAGGTATAACGCCGCATATATATAAACCTGCAGGCTCAGGATTGTGAAAAAAAAGTGCCTTTTGATCATTAGCATATCCTAAGCTTATTCCTAATTTTGGCATACGCACCAATCCCCCCGCCATCAATTCGTCACTAATGCCTTTTAACTCATTTATTGGAATAACATAGCCAATGCTTTGAGCCGCTAAAACACCCGATACAGTAACCCCCAAGACCTTACCATCAACCCCAACCAATGGCCCCCCTGAATTGCCCGGATTAACGGGAGCAGTAATTTGAATTAATGGTCGACCGTTAAGAAATTCACGCCCACTCACTACGCCAGTGGTGCTTTTTACATGATTTTGACCCAAAGGATATCCTAATGCGAGTACACTTTCTGTCGGCTTTACCTTATCAGAATTACCATATTCAAAATATGAAATTTTGCCTAATTGCTGTTTAACAAATGCCAATGCCTCAGTCTGTAGTCGTGCTAATGCCACATCTAGTTCTGGACATATACCAACTACCATAGCCGGCAAAGGAATTATGCCAAGGATTGGTATATGCACCCAAATACGCCGTGCATCATTTACCACATGTGCATTGGTAATAAAATGCCCCTCAGGCGTAATAAAAAAACCACTACCCCGACTTTCAAAAGGGGTTTCTATTCTATATGGCTGAATCCAGTTAAAAGGTAAAACTTGTGCAAATACCTGAACTACCGCATTTTGCGCCAATGCATCAATATGCCCCCAACAAGAAGCATCCGCATATTCACTCTTTTTTTTATTCATTACTTCACCTTTTTAATTTTTCATGCGTAATTATTACTATCACCTACCACCCATCACCTGCCAACTTACTTAACAGAGTAATAAAAAAAGCTCCTGCTTACGCAAGAGCTTTTTTAGTAAGTTTAACAGGTATTACTATCAGGTATATGTTATTATTATGACCGCTTAATAGTATATAAAAACGGTGCTGTTTGACCTTTATCAGTCAGCCCATCACTAAACAAACTTCCTACCGTAACCAGTGCGTCTTTATACTTAGAAGTATGAAACAAATCAAGGCCATAAAGCTTGCCATCATATAAATATGCAGTACCATTCTCTCCAAAAGTCATGACGTTTAAACGACCATCTTTAGTAAAGCGTCTCACGATTGATTGGTTAAGCTTTTCACCATCATCTTCACTAACATTTGAAAAGCGCCCTGCAACATAAATATCATTTTTATTTACACGATCTACCACAACAGTCGTATAGAGAAAGCCAGGCGCAGCATCTACATAATCAAGTTCTCCACTTTTATTATAGCGCACCAAAAGACCACCTTCCCTACTTCCTCCGGCCACTATGGTTTGATCTTCATCCTGAACAGCCAATGAATTTACTACCACCTTACTAAGACCCTGCGGAAACCCAGAAAAGTTAAAACCTTCACTCACTTGACCATCCACATGATAGCGTACCAGTGTTGCTGTTTTAGCTGGAACACCACCTACTGCGCTCTCGGTTATACCGGCAACAACAATCTGATGTTCAGTTTTAGCTTTTTTATAATCCTCTTTAACCTTTTCAACTGCAATTGCCGTCACACTGGCTAAATTAGCTTTATCAAAAGACACAGCCAACCTACCATCTGGGTTATAACTGGTTAACGGAGTCATTCCGCTGTTTGCTATCGGCGAAGATCCTGCCAATATCTTTAAATGCTTCCCCTCTGACGCCACTGCAAGAGCAATCAGCTTTCCTGAACCAGGAACAACTTCAAAATTAAATAGTTCCGGATCAACAATAGTACCATCAATATGATACCGAACTAATGCATATGCTGTATCATTGGTATACCCAACAATAATACCTTCTGGCTCATTCTCCCCTTTACCCTCAATAACTACCGCTGCGTAGGCATAATAACCAGGCAATGCGTCTTGCAAATAAGAGGGATTTTCAAAAACAACTGCAGGCATGGTGTTGCCATGATATCTCTGCACACTGCCATTAAAGTAAGTAGCTTTTTCTCTCTTGCCACGAGCATCAAGTGTATCATTTTTTGCTACCACCACTATGCCATCATTCTTATCTACTACCACTGAAACGTTACGAGTACCTACATAGCCAATACGCGCTTGCTGAATGTTACCATCTTTATTAGCCATATTAACTTTATGAGAGCCTTCATTTAAACTCCTCTTTGCATACCCCATAAAAACAGGCAACAAGAGAGATAGTGTCAATAACTGCTTTTTGTTCATCGTACATCCTTTTTTTATATTTATATAATCTCACTACCTATATTAATACACTTATCATGAGTACCAATGCAAGAAATTAATATATCCTGATTATCTTCTGTAATTATATAGCTCTATAGCGTTCTTTTTTATACTATGCGCAACTTAACACCGGCCCCTAGACAATAAGTCACGACTAACTAACAGATCATAGCTACTTAATTAAGTATACAGTTGAGAACATACAGTTCACAACATAGATCTAACAGCAGGAATGCTTTTTCTTAAACTCCTGCACCAACTGGTATGTGTTATTATCCGGATCAACAAAAGTAGCCATTTTGACATGACCGGGCACTTCCATAATATCACCAATAAACAGTACCCCTTTACTTTCCATATCCTGTTTTGTTGCCACAATATCATCAACGGCCATGGTAATTACTGCATTAATACCCGCACTACCTTGAGGATCTTGACGAGCTTGTCCCACCCCAAGCACAGTTCCCCCTTCTGTACCAACAAACTCCAACCAACCATGCCCAGGCGATGAATCTCCGAGTATTTCGAGCCCACAACTTTCTTTAAAAAATACTTTAGCTTTTTCAATATCCGTGACGGTAACCCAACAGAGAGATATTTTTTTTATAGCCACTTAAATACCCCATATAATAAAACAATATGATCAAATAATTACTTATACTTTGTGCTCTTTAGGTGTCAACGCTGCTTGTGCATCAGCAATACTTAACAACTCTTTTGTATGTTCAGTTATTGGATAATGATAATCTTTTGCTAACTGCGGCTCTTCTTTGAGCAGTGATGCTAAAGGCAATGCCAGAAAAATACTATCAGTTGTCCTGCTGACATTATCTGATGCTCGCACCGTTAAAAATTTACTATTCATACCCTTTGCAAATGCTTTTCTTAAATCATCAAGAGTACGCACTTCAATACCATTAACTTCTTTTAATGTGCATCCTGGGTTAATAATACGAGCACGAAACAGCTGTGAGTTTCTAAAAATATGCGTTACCACCAATACCGGCTCAACACAACGTCGCATCTCTGCATAATAGGCTAACCCTGGCGCTTGCGGCCCAATAAGCTGTATATGATTGAGCGTTAATGGCATAATCACCATGCCCGCAAAAATCTCATAATCTATGGCATCATATCCTGGATAAATTTTATGAATAGTTGGTAACTCAGCATAGCCAAATGTTACAGCAAATTCTTTGCGGTTACCGCTGCGATACACCACCAAGGTAATCTGCTCACCAATTGATAAACGTGACACATATTCGATAAGAGAAATTTTATCTTCAGACCATGGCACAGTCATATCACCAAAAATATCAATGCGATACCCATTAATACTGTAAATCATATCTCCCTGCTTAACACCTGCTTTTTCTAATGGGCTTCCTTTAACTACTTCTACCACATAACAACCACCAGGAAACGGATTACCCAAAAACTCTGTTAAAGAATCACTTGCATTATTAAATAAAACACCTAAAAAAGGTTTGCGCACAATGCGTACCTTATATAAGTCAGGCAGTACGATTTTTAAATCATTAATAGATATTGCATACCCAACATTTTGCGCTTCAACAATGCCGGCAGAATTAATACCTACCACTTGCCCTTTTGTATTGAGCAAAGGGCCACCAGAACTGCCCGGATTAATGGGCGCACTCATTTGAATCATGCTGTGCTCCCGACCACTAATTATGCCATTGGTGCTTTTTAATGATTGCTGCCCCAGCGGATAGCCCAGTGCAAGCACCTCATCTGAACGCAATACTAAATCTGAATCACCCAAAGGCAAAAATGGCACCGCACCTAACTCTTTCTTAATAATTGCCAACGATTCTGGGCGCACACGCAACAATGCAACATCTCTATCAGGGCTTATACCAACAACATCAACATCTATAATACGCTTACCCAAAGAAGGAATCTGTATCCACACTGATCTTGCCTGATCAACAACATGTGCGTTGGTGATAATATCCCCTTGATCACTAATAAAAAATCCTGATCCATAGGCTGATCCTTCAGTAGGTGACCGGTACGGACGCAATAAATCAACTACTGCTACATGAGAAAAAATTTGTACAACGGTATCTTTAACTCGTTCCTGTATTGGCCGCCATAATTGCGCGCTTGATACTACTTTTTCAATAACTTTAATAGTTCCATCTTGTGGCATCCCATCTAAAGTAGCTGCTACCGGCGATTGTATGTTTTTTTCGACATACTCAACATCTGCATGCCGCATTGCTTTATACTTAAAGAACAAAAAGGAGCTGCCCGCTCCTACAACAATCATACTTGCTGCCGCTACCACAATTGCTCTATTTTTTACGTTATCCATTCATGTCCTTTTTATAAAAAAATACTATTTTTATCTACTCTACCCTAAATAGCATGCAATCACCAGCCTCTTATGCCACTTAACTGAGCGCCGAATGTATCAACACTTTTTTACCCTCAAAGGCTATGCCCACCAGTACGGCCGAACTAATACCTAATGCGTGCATTTCCTGAACATACTGTTTGTCTTTAATCTGGACTAATGCATTGGCAGCTGCTTGTTCAAGAGTTTCATGTTCATAGATATCAACTTTTTTAAACTCAATAACAATACCTACTTTAGTTGTATCATGAGGAATAAGCATAACGTCATATCTGCCATAACCACTTTCACGATTTGATCTGACATGATAGCGGTCAGCAAGACTGACAAGCATACCTAAC
>JAPLIS010000016.1 GCA_026388985.1 Candidatus Babelota bacterium
GGCTCAACCGCCATAGTGGCATCCATCTTCAAAGTACATACATGCTGCTTTTAAAAGACTGATTTCAAAAAAGAAAGATCATTAATTCTGGATTCCCGCCTTCGCGAGAATGACGTAGGAGGCAAGTCTATTTTTCTAATCAATAGTTACTTTGCAATCAATATCAAGCGCTTAAAAGCTTCAGACAAAAGCATTTTTTTATATGTTTAAAATTGGCCAGTTTATCGACTAATCAATCTCCGTTCGCGGTGAGGTGTGAGCGCAGCGAGCCTCGAATCCGTGAATTTTTAACAAGCACTGCATGCAAAAAACATGTTGCAATGTGTCGAGAGCTAGAAGAAATTGCTAAAAACTTATTGCAACAAACAAAGATCATTGAACAGTGGTCCCCGTTTTAATGAGGACCACGGAATGTAGGGCACTAATTATGTTATGTGGACATGCGTTTGTATAAAAAATACCTACTATTTACCTACAAGCACACCAAAATCAGCTGTATCTATAGGTTTTGCATATGCAAATTTAGTATTTAACTGATTAAATGCGCGCACCTTTTCTGCATCAACTGTTACTTGGCTAGTTACGATATTTTTAGTAAACACATGCTTAATAGCACCAAACATATTGGCAAACCATGAATTTGGTTGTGCAGGAATCAACCGATTAACATTAGATAATTCATCAACTAAACATGCTCGATCTTTATATTCTTGTTCCGTTAAAGAATCTTCACCAATAGTCTGCACTTTATGATAGCCAAGAGATAGCAAGACAGAGTTAATACCATTAATATGTACACCGCCCATAACAATACATACTTTACTTCTCTCTGATGCACCATAAAGAGCATGCAACGTATTGATATCAATTAACTCTAAACCCCACAATAGAAAAGCATTTACTAAAGTTTCTTTCACCTTATTATCTGCTGCATCAACAATATCCCAATAAAAAGAGTTGCTTGTGCTTAATAAATCTGCAAAAGGAGCTGTTTTTTCAAGCTTAGTAATAACTGATGTATAATAATCTGCTAAAACAGAACCATCTGTCATGCAATATTCTTTCGCCAGCGCTAATGCATTATTAAATTCTTGAACAACCTCTTTGACAGTGGGCCCATACAAACTATTAATATTTCTATGAAATGGGGATAGAATAGGGGAACGAGTATTCCTTAAGGAAATTAACGTAGTATAAAACAAATTACTTACAATACGTTGCTGACGACACTCCACATTAATAACATCACATCCATTTCCCGCAAGTATATCTGCTAAAAATTGTAATAGAGCTGGCTTTTGGCCTTCAGGTAGTTGAAAGGCTACAGGCTTGTAAAGTGGGATATATGCTGCAATTTTTTTATGTGATTGATTGGTAACTTGAAAAGGGTCTTCCACAAGAAATAATGCTTTATCTTTTTTTAACTGCTCACAACAGGCTACCAATGCCTTACGATTTTCTTGATCAACAGTATTCATCATCGCCACATCTTGCGGACGAATGGATTCAACACCGTGCATATCGCTCAGACAATAGACCTCTTGTACTTTATTGCCTGCAGTATCAAACTTATGCCACACATCTATTTTATAAATCATGAAAAACCCCTAAAAAAATATACACAATTACAATCAAAAAAAATTAAAGCTGCGGCTCGCTGACATCAGCAGCCATGTTGACCTCCGCTACTTGATCAATACTAGATACTGGCAGGCCAATCGGATCCAGGACTATAGAGCACTAATTGTGCTATGTGGACATGCGTTTGTATAAAAAATACCTACTACTTACCTACAAGCACACCAAAATCAGCTGTGTCGAGAGGCTTTATATATGCAAATTTCTTGCTTAATTGATTAAACTTAATCCCATAAAACATGGCATAAGCAAAATTAACTGGTACTTGAATACTATTTTGTACATAATCCCACCACGTAGCAACTTTTTGAGAAGGAACAAATTGAGTAACATTGAACAACTTATCCATGTACGTTGCTCGCGATAACCATTCTTGCTCTGTTAACATCTCTGTACCAATAGTTTGTATTTTACGATACCCTAACTGCGGCAATACGGCGTTGACACCATGCACATGCACAGAACCCATTACTATACACACTTTATCTGCATCAGTTGCATTATATACAGCATGTAGCGTATGCATATCAAGATGCTCAAGGCCCCACACCAGAAATGCTTGCTGAAAAGCAGTTTTATTAATAGCCGATATAGCATCCAGCTGATCCCAATAATAACAATTAGCTGTATTAAGCAAATTCACAAAAGGCTCTGTTTTTTCAAGCTTGGCTAGTGTAGCTGCATAGTAATCTGCTAAAGCAGAACCATCAGACAAACTATACTCTTTAACCCGCGCCATTGAATCAGTGAATTCTTTCACGATTTCTTTAACAGTGGCGCCATACAATGTATTAATATTAGTGTGGTATTGTGCCAAAAGAGGTGATTGTATCCTCCTGAATTCAACTAAACAACTATATAATTGCTGACTGACTATTCGTTGCTGGCGACATTCAGCATTAATAACCTTGCATTCATGATCACGCAAATAATCGGCTAAAAATTGTAATAAAATTGGCTTTTGACCATCAGGCTGAGCAAGGGCTACTGGTTTATATACAGAGAGATATGCCTTTATTTTTTCATGCGTAACATCGGCTGCAGATTGTGGGTCTTCCACAATAAACAGTGTATTATCTTTTTTGAACTGCTCACTATAACTCAATAACGCTACCCGTTGTTCTTGCTCTATCTTATTGAGCCTGCAAACTTCTTCTGGCTTTAAAAGTGTTTCCATACTATGCATATCACTTAAACAATACAACTCTTGCACCTTATTGCCAGCAGTATCAAACTTATGCCACACATCTATTTTGTGAATATAGGCACTAGCATTAACAACAGATAAAAAACCAATAAGACCAAATAACTTTTTCACCCTAACAAACATAGTCGCATCCCCCTAAAAAAACCCTAAAAAAAATATACACAATTACAAACAAAAAAAATTAAAGCTGCGGCTCGCTGACATCAGCAGCCATGTTGACCTCCCCTACTTGATCAATACTAGATACTGGCACATCAAAACGTTGGCCTATTTTTAACACAGACAGCTGCTTAGATCCTAAGCGATGCTGATTAGAAAACCACCATTGCCGGAGCTTATTAACTGGTTCATCAAAATGATCATTACCAAATGAAAAAGTACCCCAATGCATAGGAATCATATGCTGCGCGCCAACATCCAAAAATGTTTCTCCCGCCTCATCCGCATCAACATGCGAATGCCGCATCCATGATCGTGGTTCACCCGGGCCGATAGGTATTAAGGCAAGGCCAATAGTGGGAAAAATATGCTTAATACGGGCAAAACATTCTGGCCTATAGGCAGTATCGCCGGCAAAATAAATCTGCTGCTGGCCAACATGAATAACCCAGCCACCCCATAATGATTTATTTTTATCAAGCAATCCTCGTTGTGACCAATGGTGTGCAGGCACAAAAGTACAGGCAACTGCTCCCGATTGATCATGATTAGAAACGGCATGCTCCTGTTCCCACTCAAATTCATGCACGTGGGCAAAACCACGTTTATCAAACCAGCTTTTATCCCCCATAGGGACCAACATCTGCGCTTGATTGTTACTTATTTTTTTTATATACAATAAACTTTTTTCATCCATATGATCACGATGATTATGAGAAATAAGTACCGCATGCACAGGAGGCACATTATCTAGCGGTATGCCTAGGGGTAACATCCGTGGATATATCCATGAAGGCTGATCAAAAATAGGATCAGTTATTATATTCACTCCATGCATCTGAATCAAAAACGAGGAGTGACCCAGCCACGTAACGCTTGGTTCTATTTGACAATTATTAATAGCATGCTGATCAACCCATATGGTCGGATCAGTAGGAATATTAAAGGGACGCTTAATAAATGAACGAATGGATGAAGGGATAGTATCAAACAAAAATGATTCTGGCTTATGATCTTTGTCAAAATAAAAGCGACCATTACGCTTGAAAGGAAATAGCTTTTTTGCCATTTTTAGACACCTAATCACACAACTTTATAAAAAAAACAGCTTTATTCCAGAATGCCCAAAAAGAGCTTATCCGTCAACACTTTATGGGTTTTATAAACAAAAAAGAAAAGGGGTTTAAAAAATTATCCCCTACCCAGACAGAATGTCACGGATAGGGGAAATGGAGGTTATCTACGTAAAAATATCTTTTTTGGTATTAATTCTTACCCATTCAAGACATTATGTATGATACTTGATCGGTTCATAAAAATCAAACATTTTATATAACTTTTTTCATGAATAACTATTGAAAAACATACATCAAAAATTCTTACAACAAAAATACCTATTGCATTTATTTGGCAATAAGACGTTGCCTTAAAACTTTCTTATCAACCTTGCCTGTAGGCGTTGTTGGCAAGCTTTCAATGGAACAGATAAAAGAACGTGGCACTTTATAGCGCGCCAGACGCTGCAAGCATAATACACGCAGAGTTTGTTCAATCAATGCATCTGGAGAACGCAACTGCACAAAGGCAACTGGTACTTCTCCTCCCTCATCATCAATAGCTCCAACAACCCCCGCCCCTATCACATTTCCATGACTTAAGAGCACATTTTCAATTTCTTGTGGATAAATATTAAAGCCTTTATGGATAATAAGATCTTTTAAGCGACCCGTTATAACAATAGTATTTGTTGCATCAATATAGCCCAAATCGCCGGTTCTAAAAAAGCCATTCACCAATACCCGCTTGGTTAATTCCGGCTCATGATAGTAGCCTATCATTACATGTGGACCCGACGTCCACAATTCACCAATGGCGCCTACCGGTAGATCAACGCCTTGCTCATTGCGGGCAACACAGATCACATCAATCAACGGCTTGCCTACGGTGCCGGTCGGCCCTGCATATACTTCTAAATCAACAGCTATCACCGGAGACGTTTCAGTTAATCCATAGCCATTACATATTTTTCTACGATACAACAATGCAAAAGCACCACGAATTTTATCTGGCAACGCATCTCCGCCCGACACAAAATATTCAACTGAATCTAGCGGCGCTGTTTTTAAGAGACAAAGCATACCATACAATGCCGGCACGCCTAAGAAAAATGTTGGCTTATGTGCCAGGCCACGGACAATTAAACGCCGATCAATTTTTGAAACCAAAATTACTGTGCACCCTGTTAGCATAGGGGCCCACACACAGGTATTTTGTGCAAAAACATGAAACAAGGGCAATACCGCAAAAATACGCTCACCTGCCCGAATCACTTTTTGCAATCGTGCTATTACTTGCAATACATTAGTAACAATAGCGCGAGAACTCAACATTACCCCTTTAGGAACGCCTGTAGTGCCAGAAGTATACAAAAGTGCACATACCGCATCGTGCTCTTGTTCTATTATATCATCTGAAGATGCTTCAGTTAATAAAGCAGTATCAGTAGACATATCTGATGGAATAATAATAGGAATAGTAATGCCTACAAACAGTGAAATCCTATCGCTACTGGTGCAGATAATTTTTGGCTGAGCATCAGTCACAATATAGTGTAATTCATGTTCTTTTAAAAAGGTATTAACTGGCACCACTACGGCACCCGCTTGCCATACAGCAAAATAAGCGATATAAAAATCAGGTGAATTTTCAAAGCAAATAAGCACCCTATCTCCACGCACAACTCCCCGCTGTTTAAGCAACCGTGCTCCCGCACGTGCTCGCTGATACAATTGCTCAAAGGTAATCCGCTCATCTTGATATATAAGCGCTAGCCGATCACCAAACCTATCGGCTGCGTGCCGCAACATAGCTCCTGCATACAATAAATTTCCCTGAACGGTTATCTCATTACGCACGCATTCAAATAACTGTCGCTCTGTATCTACATTATACTTCATGGATCAACTACTCCTCAATTTTGATTACTTGTACTGGACACCTGGCAACCGCTTTTTTAATCAGTTCAGCATTTTTTTCAATATCCACGTCTTGCTTTACACGAGACACATCTGTTACCTCAAATACCTCTGGAGCAGTAAACGCACACGTACCGCACGTAATACATCCGGGTGTTACAACAACTTTTTTCATAAGACAAATTCCTATTAATGTTTTATACTAAAGCCTTATATATTAATATAAGGTAAATCACATGCAGATCAAAACAGGTCTTTTAATTGCTATCGAAGGCATTGATGGTGCGGGGAAAAGCACTTTAGCAAACATTCTTGCACGCCAATTAATTGCTCTCAATCATTCAGTTATTCTTACCAAAGAACCTGGTGGCACTCATCTTGGCAAGCAGTTGCGAGATATTTTACAAACACAATTATACCCCTTAGACCCAAAAGCAGAATATCTATTATTTGCCGCTGACCGTGCGCAACACTTTCATGATATCATTATCCCTTATTTACAACAAAACAATATAGTAATTTCTGATCGCATGTCAGATTCATCATTAGTCTACCAGGGATATGGACGTGGGCTTGATATATCTACATTGCAAACCATTAATGCATGGGCCATGAATAATATAACTCCTGATATTACTATCTATGTGCGGGTTGCTTATACCGTGGCGCGTGAACGCATCTTGCAACGAAACATGCAATTGACCGCTTTTGAAAAGGAACAAGACATCTTTTTGCAAAAACTAGTGGTCGGCTTTGATGATTTACTACTCAGCAACCCACACTGCATAGTTATTGATGGCACCACCACTCCTGAAATAGTCGCTATAACCGCAATTGAGAAAGTGCTACAATGGATAAAATCCCGTACCAAGCAATAGATACTACAGAGGGAAACAATCATAACCCCTCGCAACTATTTATTGGTCAACACAGCGCGCCCGAAACATATGCCATAGAGTATATACAAAAAAAACTATGCCCGCATAATGGATGCTTAGTATGTACAACATGTCGTAATATTCACGATAAGCAGCATCATGCCATGCGTTGGTTTTTCCCTGAAAAAGCATATACACGAGATGAACTCGCCCCCCTTTTTCAGACACTTTCGTTTGCGCTAGATGCTGATGAGCTCTTTTTTATAGTTATTGAAAAAGCTGATTACTTAACAGCAGCCTGCGCGAATAGCTTGCTTAAATCAATTGAAGAGCCTCCCGCTGGCTATCACTTTTTATTGCTTACCGATAGACCAGATCAAATACTTCCCACTATACGTTCACGCTGTACCACTTTTACCGTGCAATCAACTCACATCCAGAGCAGCACAGATCCTTTATTCCACCTATTTACTACCAGCACCCCATCAGACCCCTCTCTTTTTTTGAAAATGCTGGATAAAGAAAAACCGACTGAACAAAGAAGTATTGCTCTTTTGGATAAACTTCTTGCCCACTGGATTACCAGCTATAAAAACGCGCTCGCCGCTGGTGATGTTGATATGCAGAATAATTCGCAACGCGTACTTAACGTGTTAGCTCCCGCTATCAAACATCCCCCTATGCCCGGCAGCAGCAAAATTATGTGGAAAAATCTTTTTTTGCAGATAAAAAAATAGTATACTTTGGCTTTTTTTTACTGTTATCTCTATATATGAAACCGATATATATCTAAAATAGATAGCGTGCTATTAATATAATCGTTAGGAATCAGCCATGAATTACAAAATAATTCCCATAAGTCTTTTTATATTTGCAACTCCACTCCTTAATGCACAACTAGAACCTCAAAAAGCAACCTCATCTACAGCAAAAATAGTTGCCCAGAACAATAGTAGGTCAACTGCTGAAATAAATGATACATCAATAACAATTACGCCGTCTCCTGTACAGATAGTCTATGAAGTGCAAGAAGTATGGTGTGCTTGTTTAAAAAACATTATATTGCATAGCACCATTGGCTTTGTTTCTGGCAGCGTTACCGGCGCTGGGTGTGCTTTGCTGGAAAACTTTTCAGGTAGAGAATATAGATACCTGTGGCCACTTTATTGGGTTACGGAAGCAGGAGAACGTCACGCTATTGGCGTTGCTATAGATGAGCAGATGCAAAAACACCACATAAACCCTTCAAAGATCAGAAATCGTTCTGCCTTGATTGGATCATGGACCGCATATCTTTTATTAAAAAACAGGTAAAATATCTCTATTCTCATTATAAATAATTATCACAACAATCAATTGATTGAGCATTGAAGCTTTTGCTCTTTTAACGTATGCTGAAATAGTATATTTTTTGCATGCAGCAAGACGTAAAGGCACAAACCCAATGAAAATTTCGATAGCATGGCTTTTTGATCACATTAACGCAGACAAAAACACCATTAATGTTTCACACTTAGTAGAACGATTTAATCAGGTAACCGCTGAAATTGAAGGGTGTGAAAAAGTTGAACTGCCCATTAATGCTATCAGCTTGGCTCAGATTATTACCAGTGAGTCAGAATCAACACTAGCCGAATCAATTACCCTAAAAACAGTTATAGCAAAAAGCACTGAATGGGGCATTGAATGTTCATTGCCATATCGTACAGATAGTTGTATAGGCAACTGGTTTTTAATCTATAAAAACAATGATGATACTTATAGATGGGTAACTATTGCCGATATCGGTGGCGCCAAAGACGGCTTAATGCCCGCACTATATGTAGATAAAAATCTGTATGCCGGCGAATGGAAACAGCATATTGAAAAAACAGATTATATATTAAACGTTGACAACAAGTCTCTCACCCACCGCCCTGACATGTGGGGTCACCGTGGTTTTGCCCGCGAAATAGCTGCTATTTTTAATCTTCCCTTAAAGCCTCTTGATGAATGTATTGCTAAAATAACACACAAACAAGAACCATCACACGGCGTGACAGGGGATATCCGTGTAACTATTGCTGCAGACACCCCATGTGATCGATTTTCCGCTCTTTATATCCCTAGCATTGAACGTAAACCATCATTATTGTGGATGGCATTACGATTAGCACGTGTTGATAGCAAACCCATTGATGCCATAGTTGATTTTACTAACTATGTGATGCTTGATACAAGTCAACCAATGCATGCCTTTGACGCAGATACATTGCCAAACAAAACTATTACTGCTCGCAAAGCTAACAATAAAGAACACTTAACATTACTTGATGGCACATCTATTGAATTAAGTTCTAATGATATGGTTATAAGCAGTGACACAGATCCTATTGCCCTTGCAGGAATTATGGGTGGCGCATCAACCGCTATCAACAATCATACCAAATCTTTATTGCTTGAATCAGCACATTTTGATGCAACAACTATTAGACTCACCGCTGCACGCCATAAAAAACGAACTGAAGCTTCAACGCGATTTGAAAAAAATAGTGATCCATTCCAAAATGTGATCGCTATTGAACGGTTTTTAAAGCTGTGTGATGATGCGCAGATAGACTATACACTATCAGGTCCACTGCTCTCTTTGGGCACACAAAACACAAAAAGTACTACCATTACGATAGAGCACTCATTTATAGAGCAACGCTTAGGAGTATCTATTGATAGTTCTTTTATACGAGATATTTTGCACAAATTATCATGCATAGTTACGCATACCCATGATACTACTAATACTGTGTATACTATTGCCATTCCAACGTTCCGTGCCACTAAAGATATATGCATACAAGAAGATATAGTTGAAGAAATTGGTCGCTTTTATGGTTATGGAAACATACCTTTAGCGCTACCTCTATTGCAATTAAATCCAAAAGACATGCGTCCTTTAATGCGCATGCGTGCCATCAAACGCTTACTGTCTGAGGCATGCAACATGCGAGAATTGTATACCTATGCTTTTTACGATGAATCATTCTTACGCCGCTTATCATGGGAACCAGAAAACAGTTTATCCGTACAAAACCCAGTATCAGAAAATTGGCAACGCCTCGTCACTTCATTAATACCCAACATGATCAAAGCGGTAGAATCTGACAGTGCACACCATGATCAATTGCGATTTTTTGAACTAGCCCGTGTATGGAATCCTATCGATAGCGATACCCATGAAAAAGAGATGTTAACCGGCATTATCTTTGACAAAAAAAATGAGATTAATTTTTATGAAGCAAAACAAGTTGTGGAAAAAATCTGCGACCTAGTCCCTATAGATACCACATGGGTAGCGGTAGAAACTCCCGAACAGCCATGGCTTACTCCCTATAAAACAGCTCGCATAATGCATGATGGGCAATGCTTAGGGGTGGCAGGAATGGTGCCCGAACTATTTTTACACAAACTAACAGAAGGCCATGCCTTTGTATTTGAATTAGACGCTGCTTTATTACGTACGTATAAAAAACCCATTATACGCTATAAAGCATCATCAAAATATCCGACTATTGATCGTGATATAAGTATGCTTGTGCCTTTAGCTATAACGGTAGAGCAGGTGACTCACCTTATCTATGCCAGCGATAAGCGCATACAGGAAGTGACGCTAATAGATTTCTTTGAAAAAAAAGAATGGCTTGATAAACGGTCCCTTACTCTGCGATTTACGTTATGCGATGAAGAAAAAACGATGAAAAAAGAAGAAGTTGATGCAGTTGTATCTAGCATTACTGCTGAGCTAATCAAACATAATGTGGTGATAAGATGACAAAGAAAAGTACTTTATATTATATGATAATGATCAGCACTGTCTTATTTGTACTTGATAGATTTACTAAACACCTGGCACTTTTTTACTGTGTACCTCGATGTACGCTCACCCCATTTCTTTCATTTGATCTCGCATTTAATCGTGGTATATCCTGGGGCATGTTTCACACAGAATCAACTGGTTTATTTTATGCAATTACTATTCTTATTGTAGGAGTAACCTTATCAGTTGCATGGCACGCGTATGAACGGCTACAAAGCGGCCATCAAATATGGGGAGAACTACTCATTATAACCGGTTCAACGTCAAATATACTCGATCGTTTTATACATGCCGGTGTTATTGATTTTATCGAACTTTCTTGTGGGCAATGGGCATGGCCACTCTTTAATTTCGCAGATTTTTATATAGTAATTGGTATCTTAATTATGCTTATACCCCTGTATCACGAATGATACATACCGGACTTATCAGTATGCATATTGCCCAGATGGGACCTATTGGCCACATGAAAGCACCTGGCACAATGGCAACTATATGCACTATGCCCTTGGTGCTGCTGCTGCCTACACTTGTACCTAATAACTATGCGCATGCTCTTTTTTTAATAATCTTAGCATTAATAGCACGCATTATTATAAAGCGAGCATGTACGCATATTAATAATGATCAGGACCCCTCAAGCATAGTAGTAGACGAATTAATGGGCACCCTCATTACTTTTTGGGCACTACCTTTAACCGTGCCTATCATTATAAGTGGTTTTATTTTGTTCAGATTTTTTGATATCACCAAAATAGCTGGTATCAGTTATTTAGAAAAATATGGTAACGGCTGGGGAATTTTATTAGATGATGTTGCCGCTGGTATCATAAGTAACCTATTATTACATATTTTTTTGTAATCACATGCAAAAAATAATTTCTATACTACAAAAATCTCTCTATTATGGTGCCAAGCAGATAGGCAACATACTTTCACCTCCCCAGTGCGCTCACTGTAAACTGTTATTAAAAGAGTATGCGGTGTTTTGTACCCCCTGTGAACAAACAATAACACCTGTCGTTTCAACAACTATTACCTTGTCATCAACATATACAATGAAAATTTTTGCGATAAGCGGTTACAAAGAACCAATTAAATCTCTTATTTTGGCAAAAAGCAGATCTGATAGAGTGGCTAGTCAACAATTAGGTGAACTTATCTGGAAGAACATTCCCCTTAAACATGCTGAAATCGATTATCTTATTCCCATTCCTTTGCATTGGACCCGCTATGCGTATCGTGGCTATAACCAAGCTCATGAGATGGCGCGCATTATTGGGCGCTACAAAAATAAATCTGTGTTGCCTGTACTTGCCAGAAAAAATCGCACTCTATTTCAATCGACATTAACTCATGCAAAGCGTTTGGATAATGTAAAAGATGCTTTTACCATTGTTGGCGATGGCTCACAGATCAGAGATAAACACATACTGCTGGTGGATGATTTAATGACGACAAGTGCTACACTTCAATCTGCAGCAAAACTACTTATAAAGTATAAGCCTGCCTCTATTAGTGCTGTTGTTGCCTGCCGAGTAGTGTAACTCTATTGTGCAATAAAAAATCTCTTTCTACTAAACCTGCGTTAAACCCATAATACAAAAATTAAAAATAGAGCCTGCAAAAACATATCTTTCTATACTTATAAAGAGATGCAGGCACAACAAATTGCACCTGCATCTCTTTATAAGTATGTTTTAAAAGTAAACTACGTATTGATAATTACTTTTTTTAAATACTCTTAGATACAAATAACTACTCTTTAAACTAGTACTTATTTTCCTTCATCTTCAAGAGTAATCGCAACCCCCAATACTCCATCTGTTTTAGGAACTCTAATACTTAACTGGGCAAACACCTGATCTCGGTTCCATTCTTTTGGCACTTTTGGTGCATCAGAAGTACCTTCATCATCAGACTCATTGTTGGGCTTATCGTTTAACGCATGGCGCATACGGGCTGCAGTATGCTGAGTTGCCGCAATCTGCCTTACTAATTCTGATTCTTGTGCAAATAAGGCGCTAATTGCGTGCGCATAACGTTCTCTTTCTTCTTTAAGCCGCTCATCTAAATTTTTAACAACCCCGGCTTTAGTTTTTTTCAATGCTTTCCATGCATCCATTAATTCAGCGCGGTTAATTTCAACTCCCCGCTTTTCACTTTCTGTAAGAATTAACATAATAGTAGCCAAGCTTGGTGTTTCAGAAGTTAAATACTGAGGATTAAGAGCCTCAATTGCATCATGCAGCTCACGCCCTACTTCATGGCGCCCATCTTGAGTTTTAAGATACGTTGTTGATCGAGCATCTTCAGCATGAGCCAAAGCATAATTGACTCTACTGGCACGTGTAGATGCCCACCAGATTAACCCAAGAGAAACTGGTGGTTGCTCAGCAAAGGCATACTGCTCTGCTGAAGGCGCAGCAACTGTTTCATATTCTTTGTCTTTTTTAGTTCTTTCTTGCCTTTCTCCAGTTTTTTCTTGCTTTTCTCCAGCTTTTTCTTCAGATAGAGTTACACTCGCAGCAGCCTTGGGTGACCCTGATTCTGGTTTTGTTGCCGCTCCTTTGTCTGCCTCAGCCAGATTAAGCGTTAATCCTTTTTGCCTAGATCCCGGCGCTGACGCCGGTTGGCGAGATTTTGTTGTCGATGATGGTGCTGACACCTTATTAACAAGTGACTCTCCATTATTCATCGAATAAAGAGCGCCGTTGGCAGTAAGTATGCATATGGATGCTAATAACAAAACTTTTTTTTCCATGAACCTTCTCCTATAATTAAAAGTAATAATCATAAATGCGCTATCTCTCTGCCATTAAGCCCCTCTGGCCCATGGCCATATTCATCTTCTTGAGGATCATCATGAGCTTCAATTGTCATAAGAGTCTTAAGTCGGTTTGCCTGTTCAGTTTGCCCATCCGCTTCATCTTCTGAATCATATAAGCAGCGATAATCATACTGCCGACTAGCCAAATCCATCAATTCTTGATTAGCAAAAGTAACAAGATAAGAACGCAATCTAGAACGTATTGCTTTACGTCCCTTCTTTAACGCCTGTTGAATTATGGGCGCAATAAAATCAACATTTTTTTGAGATAACAACTGCGATGCTCGCAAAAAAAGTGCTGCCTTTTTGGCTGTATCTCTTTTAGCATCGTGCTCAAATCGATTAAATGCCTCTAAAGCTTCTTCTCTGCAACTGACTATAAAAGCAAATCTATCATTAAGCTTGCATTGTTGATTACCAGCTAGAGGGTCTTGTGTAATTAACATATAATTGGCTTCATAAAGCTGCTTTATTGCATCCATGCATTCCATATGATCTTGCATATAAGAACGTAAATGTGGCGTATTAGTTAGCTCAAGATCTATGCCTAACATTGCCCACCGAACAACTGAATTGCTTTTATCCCAATACCTATTCAATGAGCCAAGCCAGCCACGTTCTGCAGGATTACTATGAGGGCTTGGATTTGGCATCATATTTAATAATTCTTGAGCTGCTGGCAAAGAATGACACAAGCACACTATGCAGAGCGAATAAAAAATATGTAACTTTTTGTACATTTATAGATCCCCATTGTTTTTTTCTTCTTGAAGGCTTTTGTCTTGTGCTTGAGCTATAAACTGATTATTCTGATGCTTAATGTCACCAACAAGCTTATGTGTAGCTTCTGTTAAAAGAGGAACCTTGCGCATAACTGCATTAAATATACATGGTGAAATAAGTTGACGACATTCTTGATTGGCTATCAACTGATGCCCAATATCTAATGCATTAAGAGCTTGCTGCATCTTGGAGATCACTTCTGGCAAGGGTGTATGAATTACTTCAAAACTTAATGACTGGGCCATAGAGGCTCTTCTATTTAACGTTATAACTTGCTGAGCGGTTAACGATTCATCTGCCGCAAGGGCGTTCACCAGGGTACGCGTGGTACCCTCATCTGCATACGCAGCAAATGTTTCTGGTGAAATTCCTGGATAACGAATACCGAGTTTGGCAGCTTCAATTGGCATACCCCCCTGTATAGCATGAGCTTTACGTAATGCTCTATCTAAAAAACTCTGCCGCTCAGGATCTTTATGCGCACTTATATTAACAAGTGGATCCACAAGAAGCTTACTTGTGCTGCTGGCTGCCGTTCCAATATGGCTTACCAACCACACCACAATCGCCTGCGAGTAAAAAGAATCTTGTTCAGCGAGCAGATCAAATTGTTCAAACTCATCTATCTCCATGGGAAAAATAGTTATACTATAGGATAACATTAATACAATACTAGCTATACATCGTTTTTTCACTATTGTCTCCTTGACTATTCGATTCTCACATTAGCATATCATTATGATTGATCAAGAAAGTAGTATTATTTTTTTTGGAAATATGTTTCAACACATATATAGTGCGTTGTAAATTCTTTGTTCTATGATATTATGGGCAACGTATAAGAAATTGTGTATGAATATAATGTAACATTTTTCAAGAAGGGATTTTCTATAATGAAACTACAAAAAAGTATACATAAACAAGTAACCGGTGTTGCTTTAGTGGCCTTATTGGCTGCACTACCTGGTTGTACTAACTGGTTTTCTGGCGATAAGGGTACCAGCAAAGATGCTATGTCATCGGAAAATGGCGCTACAAGTGCTACAGCAAAAGAATCAACCAGCTCACAAGATAGCGCGACTATTGTATTCATAGACGGCAAGCCTCTTATCACGGTAAAAAGATTAGAAAAAGAAAAAAATGATTTGATGGAATCTAATCCTCAACTTAAACAAATGTTGCCTTTAATGCCGGCCAAACAACTTGATCGCAACCTTGCTGAAGGTCTAACCAATCAAGAAGTTGTTGCAAAATATATTGCTGATAAAAAAATAGATACCAGCAAAGAATATCTCGAAGAAATGGAACGTATTCAGCAATCAGTAAAACATATGTTAAACAACAAATTCTTTAGCCAAAATCTTAAAGCTGAAGTAAGCGACAGTGAAGTTAAAGACTTTTATGATAAGAAAAAAAATCAGATCCCTCAACTGTTAATTTCTCAAGGTGGCGTAAAAGCTTCTGGCGTACAATTTAATACAGCTGAAAAAGCCCAAGCATTTGTTGCTAAAATTAATGAACATAAAGGCAACTTGCAAAAAGCTGCTGATGCTGCCCCTACAAAAGAAAAAGTACAGAATTTCAATCTAGTCAATGAACAAAGTATAGGCATAGATGCACAATTACGCGATAAAATTGTTGCACTTAAAAAAGTTCCTACTACTGAAGTTATAAAAATTGACGACAAAACATTCTGGGTTGTACAAGCGACTGAAAAACAAGAAGCTAAATACCAACCATTTGAAGCTATTAAAGCTGAACTAGCTAAACATTTGGAACAAAAGAAACATGAAGAACTGTTAGAAGCAGAAGTTAAAAAACTTCATGATACGTACAAAATAACCTTTAATGAAGAATACTTTGTTACTGGCGAACCGAGCAATGGCGTACAAGGACAAGACGAACTTCAAGAAATCAGCCAAGAATAAAAAGAAATAACTTAAAGTTATATGTTTCATAACATATAGAGCTTTTAAAGGGAGTGCCTACAAAGACACTCCCTTTTTTATTGGTTTTTTGCTATAGTACCTATAAAATAACGTGATCATACAAATAAATACTTTAATTTAAGAATAAATACTTTAATTAATAAAAGGCTACGATATGAAAAAAACAGTATTCGGTTTATACATAACTTTGCTAACTGGTTGCATTCATGCTGCTCAAACACAAGCAACAAAACCAGCGCTAACACAAGCACAAACAGCCCCAGCAAAACAAACAGCTCAAGCAGCGCCAGTAACACCAACACAAAATACTACTTCAACAGCTTGCGATATCTATACAATAGACACCATTTTAGCCACCGTCATGAATGAAGAAGGCACTGAAATTATCACGCTATCAGATAGCCAACGGCCAAGCCTATCCGGCGCAACCCGCTCTCTTGATGACATGGTATTTGAACTGTTAGTCTTTTTAGATGCAAAAAAACATAAAATCGCTCCTGATGATGATGCGGTAGAAAAATACCTTGAAAACGTACAAAAAAGTAATAATTTAACACGCGATCAACTGGAAGAAATTTTTACACAATCAGGATACACTCTTGAACAAGGCCGCACAGAATTTAAAAAAATGCAGGCAAACAACATCATGATTGAACATGAAATCAAATCCAAATTAGTGGTACCCAGAAGAAAAATTGAAAAATACTTTGAAGAAAATCCTGAAACAGTAGAAGAAGAATACGAACTGCAACGTACCTTAATCCCCTTTGACCCTCAAGTATCAAAAAAAGATCAGCTCACACAGATAACTGAACAGCTGAATAGCTCTTGCATTACAACACCTATTCTATGGGAACAGCCTTTTTGGGTGATTAAAAGCGAACTTGCCCAAGAAAAATCTTTTATCAGCACGCTTGCTATTGGCAGCGTTGCTACACCACAAGAAACTGAATCAGGATTTGAAATCTTTCGGTTAAAAGATAAACACCCCGAACGGTTAAAAACTATCGAAGAGCGCTATACTGATATTGCCAACATTTTACGCCGACCACGTTATATGCAATTAGTTGATGAATATAAGGCAAAACTGTTTGCTACTAGTTCTGTTCAGTATTTATAGTTCCTACTCTTCTTGCTCCTGATCGTTTTCTTCTTGCGCTAAAAGCAATGTTTTTTGAATCAGCTCTTCTTTTCTCTTTTTGAGATCCGGTTTGGTATCAAAATAAGTAGAGAGCAGAGCTGATAAATCCATAGTTGTTTTAACTGCACCTATTCGCCGCTCTCTAACAGGGCTTTTTCTGATAGGAATAATCCCCACCACATGCATAGCCGATTCACACGCATACTGTATTTTTTTTAAATCAACACAATCTCGCATTGACTCTGGCACATGATACACAATTTTTACCACCGCATCTTTAATAGACTGCTTTTTGATAGCGTGCAGAATTTGTTCTGTCTGATTTTGTTCTGGATGTAACGTTACTTCGATTTGGATAAATGGGCGTGCAGGTGTTTGAATAAATTCATGTGAAGTAACCCCTTTCTTTTCAATAGTTACCACACAAAACCCCTTATCTTCTTTACGTTCTCCAAAATCAATACGATCAATAGATCCGGAATACACAACCGCAGGATAGCCATTTGGATTTAAGTTTTGATATCGATGTAAATGGCCAAGCGCTACATAATCAAAGGGAGGTATTGCTAATTGCGATGGCAAAAATAAAGGATCTGTGCCATAAATAGCTCGTTTTTCTGAACCTGAAAATATCCCTGAACTGACCGTTAAGTGCCCCGCAAGCACTGCTGGAACAGTGGGATCTAAATGGCGTGCTTCCTCTTGAATAATCGCGGTCACGGCTCGTGAAATATAGGTAGTAATTTCTGCTGCCGATTTATACACATACCTATTATCAATTGATAATGAGTTACGTGTTGGCCATGGTATACAAAGCACATTAATAGGACCACTTTTAGTAACTAAATTCACCACCATTGGCTTAGCAATGACATGAAACCCATCCAAGGGCAGATTGCCAAAAATATCCAATGAGTGTGCTTTACCAAAACTGAGAGGATTATCATGATTGCCAACAACAATGATGGTCGGAATTTTTGCATGATGTAAACGCAAAAAAGCATGCAGCAACAGTTTCTGCTGCGTAGGGCTTGGGTGTGCTGTTTTATACGCATCACCACTAAAAAGAAAAAAATCAACCTGCCGTTCAATCGCTGTATCTACACAAAAATTAAACGACCGAGAAAAATCTAATAAACGCGTATGTATGCCGGTCTTGTGATCTATTTTGCCATAATTTTCCATACCAAAATGGATATCGGCTGTATGTATAAATTGTATCATGTTAATCAAGGTATACGGTAGAAGTATCAATATGAGTTTTAGTAGCACCAATAAATGATTGCCCTGACGAATTCTGCCCATCATTACCCGCACTCAACGGATCAGTGACCATCTTTTGTGCATCGCCCTGAGAACGCATGTAGCCTTCTTTAGTAACTTGGCGCGCTCGGCCAAACGCTAAAGAATATTCAGGCACATTTTTAGTGATAGTTGATCCGGCTGCCGTAAATGAATTTTTATGAATAGTAAGGGGGGCAACAAGTGTATTATTACTCCCTATAAAAACATTATCTTCTATAATTGTGGCATGTTTTTGTGCACCATCATAATTACAGGTAATGGTTCCAGCACCAATATTTACCTTGCTACCGATATGCGCATCACCAACATAACTTAAATGTTTTGCTTTTGTATGTTCACCAATAGTACTGTTTTTAACTTCAACAAAGTTGCCAATAACACTATTGTTCTGGATCAGGGAATTAGTACGTACATGGGCAAAAGGACCAACGTGCACATTATCTTGAATCTGAGAATCAGCAATTATGCAATGCGAGTGAATGGTAGTATTATCGCCCACAGAAACGTTATGTAAAGAATTAAATTCGGCAATGGTACAGTTGTTCCCTATGATGGTGTTGCCGGTTAAATGTACGCCACCTTTTATAACAGTTCCTGCTCCAATATGTACCCCAAGATCAACATGCACCTGTTGTGGCATAGAAAAACGAACCCCCCTATCCATCCACTGTTTGACAAGATCAGCACGTTGAATCTGTTCAATAGCCCATAATTCTTGCAACGTATTAACTCCTCGAATGCTATCAAACGGCACTGACAATGTAGATACCCCATAGCCGTTATCACTCGCTATTTTTACCAAATCAGTAAAATATATTTCTTTGGTGAGCCCATTTGGTACAAGCGCATCTATGTATGCATCTAAAAATGTTTTTTTAACAAGATAGATACCAGCATTAATACAACATGGTGACTCACTATCACCGGTAAAGTTACGTGCTTCAACAATTTTTATGCCCCCCTGTTCTGACACACACACCCGGCCATATCCTGAACGTGCCGCTTCTGCATAGTGTGCCGTAATAAACGTTATAGCTGCATCTGTTTGAACATGTTTGTGTACTAAATCTTTTATGATCTGTTGCGTAGTTAACGGAGTATCCCCATTAATAATAAGAATAGTGCTTTTCTGCCACACATCACGAGTACACATAATTGCATGCCCCGTGCCACGCTGCTCTTCTTGCGTCACAAACTGAACAGGAAATCCAGCCGCATCTTGCACAGCCGACATAACTTCCTCTTTTTGATAGCCAACAACCATGGTAATTGGTATCTGTAAAGCTTCAAGTAACCGTATAGGGTACATAATCATCGGCTGCCCACAAATAGGCTCTAACAACTTTGATTTGCCGGTATTTAAACGAGTTGATTTTCCTGCCGCAAGAATAAGTGCTTGCACCTGTGTAATCATGATCAAAATCTCCTTTACATTTTGTTACGCCATTGTTATGAAAATGATGGTAGTTAGGTAAGTATATACTATTTAAAAGTATTTTTTTAAAAGTATTTTATTAAAGTAATAAAAAAGGAAATATCATGAAATATAGAATAAGCATCCTAAAAACAGTTCTGATTGCGCTCATAGGCTTATTAAACTGTTCTGCTCTACTTATGTGTGCTGACCCAGTACCAGAAAAAAATATGACCATTATTATACCATCATATAATAATGCTCTATGGTATAAACAAAATTTAAACTCTGTACTCTCTCAACATTATTCTAACCTTAACGTTATCTATATTGATGATTGCTCACCTGATAACACAGGTGATTTGGTAGAAGAATATATTAAAAACTATGATACGAATAATCGCATAACAGTTATTAAAAATAGCACTCGTCGTGGTGCCATGGCGAATATATATAATGCCGTACACTCATGCCCTGATAATACTATAATACTCACTCTTGATGGTGATGATTGGTTTGCGCATGACAATGTACTAAAAATAGTTAATAACTATTATCAAGACCCTGATGTTTGGATGACATATGGCCAATATCAAGTATGTCCAGGGGATTCTATAGGTCATTGCCAAGATATTCCTCAAGACATTATCAAAAATAACGCCTATAGAGACTATCCGTGGGTAACATCACATTTGCGCACTTTTTATGCTAGGCTTTTTAAAGCCATTAAAAAAGAAGATTTATACTATAATAATGATTTTGCACCAATGGCCTGGGATATAGCTTTTATGTATCCTATGCTAGAAATGTGTGGTGGCAGATTTAAATTTATCCCCGAGATTCTTTATATATACAATAGATTAAATCAAATCAATGACGATAAAATCAATCGCCCCCTACAACTTAGCATAAATATATACTTGCTCAAAAAACAGCGATATACCAGTTTAAAACCTATACTAGCGAATTAAAAAAAACATGAAAAATCTATTAAAATTTATTGCAATTACACTCATAAGCACCTTAAGCAGCTCCTCTCTACTTGTGCATGCTGACCCAATACCAGAAAAAAACATGACCATTGTTATACCGTCATATAATAATGAACTATGGTATAAGCAAAATTTAGATTCTGCACTTTCTCAAAATTATTCCAACTTTAACGTTATCTATATTGATGATTGCTCACCGGATAACACAGGTGCTTTGATAGAAGAATATATTAAAAACTATGATACCAATAATCGCATAACTCTTATTAAAAATAGCACTCGTCGTGGTGCCATGGCTAATATCTATAACGCCGTACACTCATGCCCTGATAATACTATAATACTAACTCTCGATGGTGATGATTGGTTTGCGCATGATAATGTGCTAAAAACAGTTAATAGTTATTATCAAGACCCTGATGTCTGGATGACATATGGTCAATATCAAGTATACCCAAGCAACGAATTGGGACATTGTCGAAAAATCCCTGAAAGCATTATCAAAAATAACGCCTATAGAGACTATTCATGGGAAGCGTCTCATCTGCGTACTTGCTATGCATGGCTTTTTAAATCGATTAAAAAAGAAGATTTATATTATAACAATGATTTTGCACAAATGTCTTGCGATCAAGCTTATGTGCATCCTATGCTAGAAATGTCTGGCGGCCGATTTAAATTTATTCCAGAGATTCTGTATATATATAATAGATTAACTACAATAAGTGATGATAAAGTCAATCGTGCATTACAACATAACATACATCAATACGTACTTCAAAAACCGCGATATACCAGTTTAAAACCTATATTAGTGAGTTAAAAAAAAGGGGAATAAAATTTATGAAGCATATTTTTTGTAATTTTTTGTTTTTACTCTTTGTAGGTTTTTTTATTCCCATCATTGCATCTGACATAAACAATAATAAATCTGCGGATTTAGTCATTTTTTCATATGATAGACCTTTACAGCTGTATTCATTATTAGAATCGATACAAAAATATGTGACTGGCATTGCAACAACAACGGTAATTTATCGAACCAGTAGTGACGCATATGCGCATGCATACGATCAAGTGTTTACACAATTTTCGCATGCAAAACCATATAAACAAGGCAGCTTTGTTGAACAAGATTTCAAGCCTCTTACCTTAAAAGCAACTTATAATAGCCCTTCTGCTTATGTCCTGTTTGCCGTAGATGATATTATAGTCAAAGATTATATCAACATAGAAGAATGTGTTAATGCTTTAGAAAGCACACAAGCATATGGTTTTTATTTACGCTTAGGTCTTCACTTAGATTATTGTTACTCAATAGATAGAAAGCAGCAATTACCTTCAATTAAACCAGTATCAGATACTATATTTGCATGGCAGTTTATGGATGGTCCATATGATTGGGGGTATCCACATACCGTAGATATGACACTGTATCGCAAAAAAGATATTAAGCTTGATCTTTATTCAATGAATTATTCATCTCCAAACACGTTCGAAAGCATATGGAGTACGCGTACTAGTACTCTAAAAGAGAAAATAGGACTTTGTTATCAAACAACAAAAATAGTTAACATACCACTTAATCGTGTGCAATCAGATATCAACAATCGTAATATGAATGCTTATAGTGCTGCAGATTTGCTTACCGCGTTTAATAATAACTATAAAATAAACATAGAACCTTTGTTTGCTGTGAATAATGTAAGTGCTCATATGCCTTATAATCCAGAACTTATTAAACGCTGAACCGATATACTATCACACATAATACATGTTAATTAAAAAGGAAAAATAAAATGATAATCTCTCGCGCGACTATTTTCTTATTGTTTTTGTGTGCTTCACCAGTCATTTTTGCAGCACGAATAGGATTATTGGTGGTGGCTACAGGTAAATACATAGATTTTGTTGAACCATTGATTTCATCGGCAGATCGCTATTTTTGTCCCGCACATGATATTACTTATTTTATTTTTACAGATGGAGAGGTACCCAAGCGTAATGATGTAGTAAAAATTGACCAGCATCGCTTAGGTTGGCCTTATGACACACTCATGCGATGTGGTATGTATGCAACACATAAAAATGCTTTCATGGAGATGGATTATTTATTTGCGTGTGATTCTGACATGAAATTTGTTGATTTTGTAAGAGATGAAATTTTATCAGATCGTGTTGCAACACAACATCCAGGATTTGTTGGTAAAAGGGGAACCTATGAAACAAGTTCATACTCTACTGCCTGTATTCACCCATATGAAGGAAAGCATTATTTTGCTGGTGGCTTTCATGGAGGTAGCAGAGATGAATTTATCAAATTAGCAACAACGATGCTTAATAATATCACAATAGATTTAGAAAACAATTTAGTTGCAATATGGCATGATGAAAGTCATTTAAATCGCTATTTTATAGATAATCCACCAACTAAAATATTAAGCCCATCATATTGTTATCCTGAAAGTTGGCAATTACCTTATCAACAACGATTACTCGCATTAGATAAAAATCATACCGAAATAAGGCAATAGTATGACATACAAACAAATAGTTTTATTATACAGCCTAGCACTCTTTGCACATCTAAATATCAATGCCAATGTAACTCATCTTCAAACAATAGCTCAAAGCTATGAACAATTAGATCCCTTAGAAAATGCACTTAAACTTGCTCAAAAACTTACTAACAATGATCCTAACTACAACAATATTTCTCATTATATTGTTCAGAATTTATACTTACTGAATTTTGGAATCCTTGCTCCGAATGAAAGAAAAGAAGCGAGACCATTCTTTGAAAAACTATTTAATGAAAAAAAAATTTCTGAATTTGATATGAACATTATTGATTTCAACTTAGAGCTAGATGAACAAGTTATGTCGCGGTGGACAAATAATCCATTGCCTCTAAATTGCAAAAATAAAAGAATACTCATTACTAATGGATGGGGCTTTGGTGACCATATAATGCATATAAGATATGCACTTTGCTTAAAAAAAGCAGGTGCCTATGTAATAGCTCAAGTTAAAAGTCCCTTAGTTGCTCTTTTTTCTGAATGTGATTATTTAGATATGATAATATCAACTGAAGATAAAAAACCTCAAGTTGATATTGTTATTGATTATCATTTGCTCATGAAACTAACTTATCCAATAATAAAAAAAATAATTCCTAATTATCAGCCCTATATTAAAGCGGATAAAAATCTTACCTTAGATTGGGAAAAAAAATTAGAACCAGATCGTAATTTTAAAGTTGGTATTTGTTGGCAAAGTAGCGGAGCATGCTATTTAGATCAAAAAATACACAGCATACGCAATATCCCCCTAAAATCTTTTGAACCACTATCCAAACTCAAAAACATTTCATTTTATAGCTTGCAACAAGTTACTGGCCTTGATCAACTACAAACAATTCCACCTACCTTTAAAATTCACACATTTGATGAAACATTTGATAAAACTCATGGTGCATTTATGGATACAGCCGCAGTGATGGAAAATTTAGATTTAATTATATCAGTTGATACATCTATCCCTCAGCTTGCCGGAGCTCTTGGTAGGCCCGTATGGACATTAATCCCTTACTCAGCTGATTGGCGCTGGCCAGTCACACGCCCTCATGATACTCCCTGGTACCCAACTATGAGATTATTTAAACAAACAAAAGTGGGGCAATGGGATGATGTTATCGAAAAAATAGTAGAAGAACTCAAAATATACAGTGATCAAAAAAAACAGGCTTAATTAAAAAAAGGGGCTTTCATGAACAAAAAAATAACACGCAATCTTTTAATGCTGTTTATTGGAATAAGTGTATCTACCTATACCTATACCAATAACACAATTTTTACTGAAGTATCTTTTGGTGAATTAATAGATAAAATTACGATACTTTCGATTAAGAGCGAGCGTATTAAAGATACAAACAAATTATATAATATCCTCACAGAGCTCGAAACACTGGAAAATACTCTTAATGAAACGATATCTTTAACACCCGAACAAATAGAACTTATAAAACAATTAAAACAAATAAATGAAAAAATATGGGTCATAGAAGATGATCTTCGCAGCAAAGAGCGAGCTCAAGAATTTGATGAATCATTTATTCAATTAGCCCGTAATGCCTATCTTACTAATGATCATCGTTGCGCTATCAAACGAACTATAAACGAATTGCTCGGCTCACGCTTAATTGAAGAAAAAGGATATACAAGTTACACAACATAAAATAGAGTAAAACACAGTATGTCTTATCCGTGGTTACTCGACTAATAACTTATAGCTGGGAACTCAATGTTACTTACACATCAATTAATATGGGTGATTTAAAAAAACTCTTTTTGTGGCGCGGTATTATAAGTAAATATTTTTACCCCTGATAGAAAAAAGGGTACCTACACCCTCTTTAACATGCTATTAAAATTACTATTGATAGAACTAACATGCTCACAATAGAATGTCTATTTCAAGCTCTTTGAGTAGGCTAGTATTAGTAATGAGTCTCAATATAAAAAATTAACAAACAAAACTACTTTTTTTTATCTTTCAAAAAAAAATCACCCCTCTCTTTTCACTCCCTAAACAACAATGAGCAAGTTCTTTTCAAAACATTAGAATGCGCTATTATATAAGTACTATGTTTTCTGATTTTCTTTAATAACATAAAAACATACATAGGCACTAAGACATGAACATAGGGAGATAGATGGTGTTGAATAGTAAAAAAATCTTTTGCATACTCTCTTTTTTAAGTACCTTTTCTTCTCTTGCTATGGTATACGACAATCACCTTATACCAGTATTACTAGCGCGTCCAAGGCTAATGTTTGATGATAAACAAAGCTCTTGTGCCGTTGACGCTTTTATGACAACAGCAAGTGAAGCAACGCGCGAAACAAGTCGCGATGATGAAAGCTCAAGTATCCCTTCTTTATTTGGACAGTTTGATCAGAGAACCTATGCTGATGGCATGGTCAAAGCTGGCTATCCAAATCCACTACGTTCAGAATGGCAAGGATTATCAATTCCCTGGCTTGCTACCGGAAAAATACAAGCACAAGGTGTTGCGTTTTCATGCTATACTCCCTTGCTAGACAATTGGCTTTCTACCGGATTTAACTGCTTATTTATGCGTGTTAATACCTACCATTATTTTAAATTGCCCTCTTTACCTGCTCTTAACAATGATGGTAACAGACAAGAATTGGATGAACGCCGTCGCTTTATGTTTGACCAAGTAGGGTTAACACATAATTATTCATCTCAGGTAGGGTTTGGGGATATTGATTGGTATCTTCGCTTAGGACGCAGATGGGATTACTCATTTAAATGTCGCAGTTTTGATATTGGTGGTCGCCTAGGAACATTGATTCCTTCTGGTAAAAAGCGAGACCTTAACAACCCGAACTCAATTCCATTTGGTGGCAATGGCCACTGGGGGATATATGGCACCATTGATGGTCTTTTAGAATTACGTGAAGACTTAAAGTTTGGCTTTATGGTCCGTGTAAGCAAACGATTCCCCAAAATAAGCTGTCAACGATTACCCGTGAACAATGAACCTGAACCTTTTGGCATTATAACAGGATTAGCACAGGTTAACCCTGGGTTCACCTTTATTTTTTCTCCCCTTATTGCGCTCGAAAATCTACGAGAAGGCATGGGGGCAAGTATACAATACACCATGACCAAACATCTGCAAGACGACTGGTGTGATGCGCGTACAGATAAAACAACAGTACCGATTACGTTAGGAAAAATAAACGAATTATCAAAATGGAGTTCAGATTACTTTACCATCAATGTATTTTATGATTTTGGCAAAATGAAAGTGCGACGCTCAGGTGCACCTATCTTATCAGTGCGTTGGGATGTTCCTGCGGCTCTCTTTATAACCGATAACATACCTAATATGCATCGTGTATCCATTGGGGTTGAGTGGGTATTTTAGTTATGATATATTCTTAAAAATGAAGGCGATTACATGAAATTTTTCCCTGCACGAAGACTTTTTTCTATTTTTTCTAATGATATGGCTATTGACTTGGGCACAGCAAATACCGTTGTATATGCCCGCAATAAGGGCATTGTTCTTAATGAACCTTCTGTAGTTGCTATTAAAATTCACACCAAGCAGGTTCTTGCTGCTGGTAAAAGCGCAAAAGAAATGCTGGGTAAAACACCAGAAAATATTATAGCTTGTCGCCCTCTACGCGATGGGGTAATTGCAGATTTTGAGCTAACAGAAAGCATGATTCGTCATTTTATTCTGACCGTGCATAATGATCGCCGCACCTTAATTCGTCCCCGCATGATTATCGGGGTACCTTCAGGTATCACCCAAGTTGAAAAACGTGCCGTAAAAGATTCTGCTATGCAAGCGGGTGCGCGTGAAGTGTATACTATTATTGAACCGATGGCTGCAGCAATTGGGGCCGGGCTACCAGTACAAGAGCCGGTAGGTAACATGATTGTTGATATTGGTGGCGGCACTACCGAAGTTGCGATTATTTCATTAAAATCAGTGGTATTTTGCCGTTCAATTCGCGTTGGTGGCGATGAAATGGATCAAGCAATTGTCCATTATGTTAAACGTAAATATAATTTATTAATTGGTGAACCTACGGCTGAACAAATAAAAAAAGATATTGGATCAGCCTTAATCAATGAAGTAAATGCACAAGAGACCATAAAAGTTAAGGGGCGTGACTTAGTAACTGGCGTACCAAAAACAATTACGTTATCAGCACCTGAAGTAAATGAGTCTTTATTAGAAACTATTGCAAGCATTATTGATGTGGTGCGTGTGGCGTTAGAAAATACACCACCAGAGCTATCATCAGACCTTGTTGATAGAGGTATTGTTATGGCTGGCGGAGGATCGCTTTTGCGCGGCCTTGATCAACTCATAGCAAAAGAAACAGGACTCCCTGTGCGAGTGGCAGACAATCCGCTTTTTTGCGTAGTCAATGGAGCGGGCAAAGTATTAGAAGAAATGGATTTTTTCAGAGAAGCATTAATGGAATAATGAGTGGCACATTTAGAAGGCATTAGATTAAAAAAAAAATATGGCCAACACTTTTTGCACGACGAATCTGTTGTGCATTCTATGTTGAATGCCGTAGCGTTAGATACTAACACAAGTGTTTTTGAAATTGGATGTGGCGAAGGATTTTTAACGCGTCGCATTTTACAAACACCAATAGCTCGTCTGTGGGTGTTTGAAATTGATTCTGATTGGGCAAATCATATACAAAAAACGGTAACTGATAAACGATTATCGGTGTTTCTGCAAAACTTCTTAGAGTCTGATTTAAGTCTCTTAGAACCTCACAGCCCGTGGACTATTCTTGCCAACTTGCCCTATCAGGTTACCTTTCCTATTATCCATCGATTTAGAGAACACAAACATCTGATCAAAGAAGGTGTGGTGATGGTGCAAGAGGAAGTGGCTCAAAAAATAACCAAAAAAAGTGGGCGCGGGTACGGCTTTATATCGCTCTTTTTGCAGTGGCATTTTGACTGGAGACTTTTGCAAAAAATTTCTCCTAATGCATTTTTTCCACCACCAAAAGTTGATTCTCGTTTATTATACTTTAAACCTCGCATGAATTTACCCGATATCCCTAAAGCTGACTTATTTTGGCGTTTTATTAAAATATGCTTTAAGCAGCCTCGGCGGACATTACGGAATAACTTAGCGCAAGCACACTATGCAATTGATGTGATTCCTGAAAAGACACTTGCTTTGCGGTCGCAACAACTGAATATTGATGATTTCTTGGCATTGTGGGAGCAACTGCACCCATTACTATAAAGTTCTTTATATAGTTAACTAGAAACGTAATTAAATTAAAAATAATGTGGAGCTTGTGCAACAATACACAAGCTCCACATTATTTTTAACTCACTTTATAAGGCTTATTTGAAGAAACAAAGATCGT
Organism: Candidatus Babelota bacterium; assembly: GCA_026388985.1. Classification (GTDB taxonomy): domain Bacteria; phylum Babelota; class Babeliae; order Babelales; family Vermiphilaceae; genus JAPLIS01. Next base: position 29,074 of record JAPLIS010000016.1, read on the forward strand.
TAATCCTGGTTGCCGCTATGGCGATTGAGCCCGTTTTCACCGCGAATGACGTGGGAGAGAGTGTATTTTCCTAATTGCGAGAATGACACGGGAAAGAGTATCTTTTGCTAATTGCGAGAATGACTTGGGAGAGAGCATCTTTTGCTAATTGCGAGAATGATGTATGAGAGAGTATCTTTTGCTAATCGCGAGAATGTGGACATGCGCTCTAAAAAAAATAAACCCACGATATCCTGATTAAATCCACTACATTAAACTTTTAAGCACTGAATATTGATCGCAAAGTAACTATTTTCTAGAAATTATGACACCCTCCTACGTCGTCCTCGTGAAAACGAGGATCCATCTTAAAATTACATAAATGCTGATTTTAAAAGGCTTATTTGAAGAAACAAAAATCATTAATCCTGGATCCTCGTTTTCACGAGGACGACGAATGGGAGAGAGTGTATTTTGCTAATCGCGCGAATGACGCGGGAGAAGGCATATCTAGTTGGCGAGGATGACGTATGAGAGAGTATCTTTTGCTAATCGCGAGGATGACATTGGAGAAAGCCTTTTTTCATGAATCGATAATGATGACTTGAGAGAAAGACCTTTTTTAGATCTTAACATGCTTATCTATATGCTTAACTGTTACTCTATGTAGTGCGGAGATAAAAGCAGAACACTTTATCTTACTAAACTATACATAAACTACACAGCTCAGCAATCATCCTTATACTTACGTTTTTTTAATCCACAACAAGACGTAAATCGCTTTTTCCCTTTTGGCGCATACAATTGCTTATACACTTTATGCGATTCTTTAATTGCCTCTTGTGTATGCTTTTCATACTCTACTGTAGTATAATTTTCAGGGGCAACACAGACAATGGCATTCTTTATCGCTGTTAATTGTTGACGAGAGATAAAAGGTACCACCTTTTCAACTTTTTTCTTGTTACGCTTTCTAAATAAAATATATTCATGTTCTGGACGAATATCTACAATCAAATGGTGTTTACGCAATTGTTTGTTACACCGTTTATTCTTACCATTTTGTAAATGATCATCATGATCTATATTATGCGTTATAAAAGGAAGCAGGGATATAGTAGGCAATGGATACAGGGGATACGTATGACGGTAATGCTGGGGCGTCCACCCAAAAGCCCATAATTCAGCATGCCCCGGAGATACATCTCTGAGCAAACGAGATTTACCCGTTACAATACCCCGCATGGATAAATCTGTTGTCTGAGCTATACGATCTTGCAGAGAATAGCGCTTACAGGGGCAATCAGCTATCATTGTTCTCATAACTTTAAATTGAATTTGGGTTAACTTATCCGGCAATGTAAAATCTTTACGCGCTGCAAATAATCGCCCTGAAAAGAAACGATCCAAAGAAAAGAAATCTAACTTTTGAACACGATCTGATAAAGAATAAATACTGTATATACGTTTAAAAATAGGGTCATTAATAAGATAATCAGTGTCATGCTGAATTGGTGTCCCTAACACAATAAGCTCATCAATCACCAAAGATGAATCAGGAAATTCTCTTTGATGCGCTGCCCCAAGATTTAAAGCAACATTACCCCCATGGCTATAGCCAATCACGCGCACTTTAGGTGCAAAGTTCAGATCCTTTAACCTCTGCATTTCTTTATCAAGCGCTTCAAACAACTTTACCCCATCTTCATACCGTGCACGTGGGCTCAATAAACCTGACCAACCAAAAGTATAATACCGATTACTCTTTTGATTGGTGCCCGCCAACTCATTCATCTGATCAAAAAGATTGGCTAATGCAACTGAGCTGGTGTTCTTTTGAGCATCTTTTGATGATGTGTCATGCTGATCTATAAAATGCAGCCCCAGGGGCCCCATAGCCTGATTTTTACAGAAAAAATCATTATCACGCATATAGGCTATAGATTTTTCATAATAAGTATCTTTCACCTTATCTTGCAAAAAAAGAATAAAATTATTTGTCGAAAGATGTGGCTTGATACTCATTATGCCATGCACAAATACTGTCACCCATACCGTTTCTGGCTGTATAGATGTATTTGAATCATGCGCTATACTACTGGTATGCATAAAGACTAAGCTCAGCAAGCCAAGCCCATATAATACCATTCTATGGAAACAATTAAAACGCTGCGAGCTTTTTATATTCATGTAAATTCCTTTTTGCGTAGTGTTCATTTTAATATATAAGCGGTAAAAACACAAAAAACTAAAGAGCAACTTTAAGTTCGTGCCTGTATATTTTTATTTCAAATTAAGGATATCAGAATATTTACATGAATTTCAAGTTGAATAAATAAAATTGTTTTTATGCCCTGAATATACGCTTTTTTTTACTTACAGGCTCATCCTGCCCTTGATGTGAAACCCAGGGCCTTTGCAATAACCCTATTTATGCTTTATTATTAAAGATATAAGCGTAAAAACATAAAGTTTTATCTTATATTTTGTACAAAAAAAAGTAATAAAAGTCTAAAATAGTGTTTTAATGGTTTAATTTTTTATATATTTAAGGGGTTATTATGTTCATATCAAAATCTGGTTTATCAAGAATGTTGGCAGTAGTTATGGTATCTGCGACTTTAATGTCTGCTGTTCCTGCTCAGGCTGGCGCTAAAGATGTTGCTAAAAAAGTAGGCAAAGTTACTTCTACTATAAGTAAAGTTACTGGCATTCTAACTCTAGCTGCTGGGGCGGTTGCAGGTGCTGGTTGTGGATTAGTGCTATTAGTAGATAAGGATAGCGAAACCAAGGATAAATTACTTGGAGGAGCTTGTGTGCTTGCGGCAAACTTATGCTGTCTAGGTATTGGCTCAATAGTAGAAAGCTTCTCTAATAGCGACAAAAAAACTACTGACAAAGAAGAAGTTAACACTCAAGCTACCGTTGCAGCTGCAAAATAAGCACAAGCGTTAAGCTTTTGATTCTGTTATTTAATTTATATATTTAAGGGATTATTATGTTCATATCAAAATCTGGTTTATCAAGAATGTTGGCAGTAGTTATGGTATCAGCAACTTTAATGTCTGCTGTTCCTGCTCAGGCTGGCGCTAAAGATGTTGCTAAAAAAGTGGCTAAATTTACTTATAATGCGGGTAAAGCTGGTATGCTCGGTATGCTCTTATTCTCGGCTTACCAAGAAATCACAAAAGAAGTACCTAACCCTACAGGTGCCGCTGCGGCTACTTTCCTAGCTATCGTGTGTGGTGAAAGCATCTATAATAGCTACAAGAATAGCTTCAAAAAAACAAAACCTTCTTGCGACAAAGAAGTTACTACAGCTCAAGCTACCGTTGCAGCTAAAAAATAAGCACAAAAGCTAAGTTGTTGATTCTGTTATTTATATAAAAAAGGGCTGCTTATAAAGTGGCCCCTTTTTTATATAACAGTATGCTTTTTTAAGCAAAAAGCCTTTGCAATAAGCCCTTTTTTGCCTTATCATCAATAAATATACAGGCTTTTTATTCTTATTTATTAACGGGGGTTACGTATGTTTATATCAAAATCTGGTGTATCACAATCTGGTGTATCACAATCAATAATACCATTAACCCTTATAGCTCTCTTTTGCAGCATAATGCCAACCACTACTACTGCAGTGCGAGTAACCGTTGACCATGACATACATCTGCATATCAATGAAAAAACCGCTCACGCCATAACTCGTAGCGCTTTACACGCATCACAACTTACTGGTGCTGCACTCTTTACTTGGTTACTGTATAAAGAAATGGTATCGCAAAGCCCTCATTTATTGCCACAAAATGCATCGCTAGCATACAAACTCCCCTTGGCAGCTTGCACCATTCCAGCGATATGCACATTAGCTGAAACCGGCTACAGGGGACTTAAAGACGTGCTTACAAAAAAAGCTACCGTACAAGAAACTATTAAAACTGTTCCTGAAAAAATTAAAGCAAAAATTAAAAAAACAGTGCGCAATTGGTAGTAAAATAAACGTTTTTTAGGCTAATATATATAAAGGGCTGCTTTAGAGCAGCCTTTTTTTGTAGCATAATCTTGACTCAAAAAAGTAGATCATTCTTATAATTATCTTACTCGGGAGCTTGATTATGGTTGTATCACACAAAAACGTAGCACAAATGATGCTTATTACTTTACTGATCTCTACCTTTTCACTAACAACTTCTACTCATGCTCGTGCTCCCAAAAAAAACCTTCAAGAAAAAACAGTTAACGTTAGCAAAATGGCCTACAACGCCGGCAAACTCTATCTGATTAAAGTACTGATTCAAGAAGCTATCCCTAAAGCCTTAAGAGATTCCTTAGGTGAAGAAGGTTCGGGAGTCTTTTCTATAGAGGGAATTCAAGCATTTTCTTTCTGTGCAGGCACTATTGCGCTTATTGAAAGCATATATAAAAGCTACGCAGACGAATATCAAAAAAATAAAGATATACAACTAAAAGCAGAAATAGAACAACGTTACGCCGAACTTTTGGCACAACAATCACTTACAAAAAACTGTCGATACACATAGTCTATACTTAATGTTTAGGAGATTAAACATATGTTACGAAGAATACTTACCTGTTTTTCGTTATTTTTTAATCTGATACGCGTTAACTGGCAAATTATCAAAGGTGTATGGCGTATTTCAACAATACCTCAACCGATTGTTTCAATCTTTGGCGGCGCACGATTACCAAAAGAAACTCATTATCTTGAAAAAGTCCATGAACTCGCTGAACGCTTTACCAGTCATGCTATTTCAGTGATAACTGGTGGCGGATCTGGCGTTATGGAAGCAGCAAATCGTGGTGCACAAAAACCAATGGGGGCAAGAGGCAAAAGCGTTGGTATAGGGGTAAAAAATGTCACTACTGAGCCAAATAAATTCGTAGAAATATACTTTGAAGTGGATTATTTTTTCGCAAGAAAATGGTTACTTACTCGCTACTCCCAAGCATTTGTTATTTTTCCTGGTGGCCTTGGCACCCTTGATGAGCTTTCTGAAGTATTAACCCTTATGATGACTAAAAAGCTACAACCTGTGCCCATTATGCTGGTTGGCATTAAGTACTGGAAAGATTTAATGATATGGATGGAAAAAGAGGCAGTAGAGTATGGCCTGATAGATAAAAAATATTTAGAGCAATTAACTCTTACTGATGACTTAGAGCTTGTCTTTAACACGATACATAGCACTTGCAGTATATCTCACAACAACAAAAATGGCCCTACACACAGTTATAAATAGTACGATAAAAGATACGTTTCTTGATAGTATTTAAGGGGAATATATGATCAAAAGAATCGTAACAGGTATACACATTTTTATAACCTGCATAAAAAGTGGCTTTTATGGGATATATGGATGGTATAAAATTTCTCAGTTATCAGGCCCTGTAATCACTATCTTTGGCGCTACCTCAGTAGCACAATATACCCCTTATACACAATTAGCTCACGATATCGCTCATCAATGTGTAGTACTTGGCATGTCAGTGCTCACAGGCGGTGGCCCGGGGGTTATGGAAGCTGCCAACTGTGGCGCCCACCATCAATCTCAAAAAGAACAAAAGCAATACCAGCACGTACTTGGCATCAGCGTACAAAGACTTGATAGTGGCTATACTAATCCATGTCCCCCCATTATACAGGTAAACACCTTTTTTATACGTAAATGGTTATTGATGAATTACTCATACGCCTTTATTATTTTACCTGGAGGCATTGGTACGGCTGATGAATTATTTGAAGTATTAAACCTTATAGTAACTGAAAAATTGCAACGAGTTCCTATTGTATTAGTGGGGAGCAGCTATTGGCAACCATTAATTGATTGGTATTATACATCAGGCATTGCTCATGGCCTCATTAATGCGCATTGGTCTGATTTATTTATTGTTGTTGATTCAGTGGAAGATGTAATGAGGGCTATTAAAAAATACTATGGATAAATATACCGCTGATTTTTCAGAATACACCTACCAAACAACAGAAAAAATTCTGTCTTATTTTGGCTTAGATAGCCATCAAGGTCTTTCTGCTCAACAGGTAAAGGGGAACAAGTCTGCCTATGGATCAAACGTATTAATAGAAAAACATACAACCTTGTGGCACATACTCTGGCAGCAGTTCAACTCTTTATTTGTGCTTATTTTTGTAGCAATAGGCATACTTTCTCTCTGCTTGGGAGAACTAACAAATGCGCTTATTATTTTTTCATGCGTGTCGGTTAATCTATTTTTTGGGTTTTATCAAGAATATAGTAGTTCCAAAGCAATCGCTTTACTTAAAAAATATCTTGTTTCGTATGTAAAAGTTCGTCGCGATGGCCATGACATTACTATACCAAGCGAAAACATAGTAGTGGGCGACCTGGTTATTATAGACAGTGGAGACAGGCTTTTTGCTGATATACGCTTTATACAAACAAACAATCTCATGATTGATCAATCAGTCCTTACCGGCGAATCTGAAGCAATACCTAAAACAGCTGCCTGTTCTGAAAAAAAAGAAACTGATATCTATAAAGCACATAACATTGGCTTTACTGGAACTACTATAATGAGCGGTTCAGCTATAGGAATAGTCTTTGCGGTAGGTAAAAATACCACCCTGGGGATGATAGTAGAGCCTAATTTAGAAATTGTCAGAGAAAGCGAACTGGTGAATAGCACCAAAAATCTTGGCGTTTTTTTAATTAAATTAATTACGATAACTCTCGTTTGTGTACTAATGATACACTTATGTATTAAGGGCACTAAAAATTATACTGACGTACTTATTTTTGCAACTGCTCTTGCCATTAGCGTAATACCTGAAGCATTGCCTATTGTAGTTACTTTTTGCCTATCATCAGGAGCAACGGCCCTGGCTAAAAAAAATGTGCTGGTAAAACGATTATCAGCAATAGAAGATTTGGGCACCGTTGAAGTATTATGTACCGATAAAACAGGAACACTTACGGAAAACAAACTCACTCTTGCTGCCAACTATTCTGTTACTCCTTATAATGTGGCTATAGAGGCCGCATTAGCAGCCAGTTTTATAGACAAAAGTAAACACAAAAAAACTACAGGAAACGGTTTTGATGCGGTAATTTACGCTTCACTCACCGCAGAAGAATTAAAACAGCTTGAAAGCTATGAACGTATACAAGAATTACCCTATGATGCGCAAAGACGATTAAATTCCGCATTGGTTCGCGATACACAAGCACATCTAAAACTCATTGTCAGGGGAATACCAGAAGATGTTATCCCCCTTTGCACCCTACCTGAAAAAAGCACAATCGACGCATGGATCAAAAAAGAAAATAGCCAAGGTCACCGCATTATAGTCGTAGCCATTAAAGTAATACCAGACAATCAGCATCCTATAAACGATTTAACCGCTTATGAGCATGATTTACTTTTTGTTGGTATGTTATCATTTAGCGATCCCCTTAAAAAAACAGCCATAGAAGCGATTCAAAAAAGTAAAAACTTAGGACTCCAGATAAAAATTATCAGTGGTGATAGTGCATCAGTATGCTATTCTGTTGCTCATCAAATTGGCTTAATTACTGATCAAAAAGAGGTTCTGACGGGGGCACAATTTGTAGCACTTAATGACAATCAACAACTACAAGCAGTGCGTGATCACGCTGTATTTGCTCGCTGCTTACCTGTGCACAAATTGAACATAATACAAATGCTACAACGCTCGTACGTAGTAGCCTACTTAGGGGATGGTATTAATGATGTACCCGCCTTAAAAATGGCCCATGTTTCATTAGCAGTACAAGAAGCTGTCGATATTACGCGAGATGCCGCTGATATTATTTTGCTTGAAAAAAGTTTATTGGTTATTATTGATGGCATAGGAGAAGGCAGAAAAATTGTTATCAATACCTTGAAATATATCAAAACAACATTGTCAAATAATTTTGGCAATTTATATGCAATAGCAATCACCTCATTATTTGTTGATTATTTTCCTATTTTGCCCATACATATCTTATTAATTAATTTATTAAGCGATTTCCCCCTATTGGCGATTTCAACTGATTCTGTAGATGAAAATGCATTGCAAAAACCTCAATACTTTGACACTCCTGATATTATCAGTTTTGTTGTACTTATGGGCTTAGTCAGCAATATCTTTGATCTTATTACTTTTGCCACCTTTCACACAATGCCCGTGGAAACAATACAAATGGCCTGGTATGTTGAAAATATTTTAACGGCCATATTGTTAATTTTTTCAACCAGAACTACCTCTGTTTTTTTTAAGGCTAAGCGTCCTTCTACGCAACTCATTGTTCTCTCTCTAGCTGCCTGGTTTATGGCAATTGCCCCCTTTTACACTACCATTGGTCGGAAAATACTCATTTTACCTCCGCTATCTTTACCGCATTTTGCATGGGTGATAACTATCGCTGTTGGCTATTTTATAACAGTTGAAACAGTAAAGCATTATTATTATGTCTATAGAAAAAAAACACACAACAGGCCTTGTATTAATTAAGCTGAAAGTTACTTTATGAACATAAAAACAATACCCATCATGATACTATCACTAAACGTTACAACAGCAGTATCTATGCATTACATGCATCAAGACCAAAAACAACAGCTAAAAATAGATGCTGCTTTAATTGCAACCATAGAACAAAAGTACCACAATCCCATTACTATTGATTGGCTACTATCTGCGTGCAATGCTGACCCTAATGCAAAAAACACACACGGCATTCCCGTTCTTCTCTTGGCAATACAGCAAGAGCAGTTAGGGACTGTTCAATTATTAGTAACACAAAAAGCTGATATTAATAGTCAAGAAAGTACTGCCCCCCTTATGCAAAGCTGTTACCAGGGCAATCAAGAAATAACAAAAACCTTACTGATGGCAAAGGCTAATGCTAATATAACAACTAAATATGGCCATACAGCTTTAATGGATGCCGCTCTTAATGGTGATATATCAATAATTGTATTACTCCTTGAACACGGAGCTAATCCCTATGCGCATAACAAAGAAAGAAAGACAGCTTATGACTTTTTAACACCTGAACATGAAAATACAGCTGCTATTATTGCACTGCTCGATCAGTACAAAATAAAAACTGCCCGCACACAAAACCAAGAGCTGACAGTATAAGAGGCACAAGCTCTTTTGGTAAATGTGTATCCCAAAAATAAATGCCAACAAAGGCACTAAAGCCTGCTATAATTGCCCCATAAGCAGCACTTTTTTTCACATCAGTTCGATAATAGGCAACAATAAGAGGTACAAATAAGCAACTCACTGATAATGCATAACTATACACCAACAAATCAATAATATTTTTAGGCATGATATAAGAAGCTGCCAACGCTAAAGCCCCCACTGTCAATGTAATGCCTTTTGACTGATGCAATTTTGATTTAACGCCTATCCAACTAATATCAAAGTCTTGCGCTACATTTGAACTAATGGCACATAATAAAGAATCAGCGGTAGAAGAAATCGCTGCAATAACCCCACAGGTAGCTAGTATCAGTACAAAATCATTAGTTAGAGCATTAATTGCCGGCATAAGCGGACTACTATCAGCTGCGATAGCTAAACCCAAAAAGCGTGCTTTCATACCTAAGTAAATAGGAACAAGGGAAAATAAAATTAATAATATGCCTGCGCATAAAGCTGATATGGTAGCAACTGCACGAGTACGTGAAGCAAAAAAACGTTGCGCTAAATCTTGTTCAATTAAAGAAAAAAGAGCTGGCATTATAAGAGTTGCCATAAGACGTGCATAGGGTACATGTGCATCTGAAAAAGTAGTTTTTTGCATCTGCACAAATGTCGCAAAAAAAGATACTGTTTCTAGAGACATACAATACCACAAAATAGCCACAAATATTGAAAGAATAAAAATAACCTGATACGTATCAGCAATAATAACTGCCTGTAAACCCCCAAGCATAGTATGGAATATAAGCAAACACCAAAAAAGTAAAAAAACCGCTTCATACTCCATCCCAATACTTGCCAACAATTCTTTAGATCCAACAATTTGGGCCACTAAAATACCACAGAGCGTCAGTATTGAAAGCAAAGAAGCACATTTTTTGAGCGTACGTGACTTATAGCGTGTTTCAAATAATTCAGCCGTAGTAGATACATTAAGAGACCTTAGTCTTCCGGCAATACCGGTACCTAACAATAAAAAACCAATAACCATACCCAAGTTATACATAATACCAAACAGCCCGATAGAATATGAATTTTGCGCGGTACCTAATAACATACCACCCCCAATCTGGGTTGCCAGTAACGCGAAAGTGACTGAAAATACACCAAGCTTTCTACCAGCTAAAAAATAGTCGGTTACATTTTTGACATGACGTGAAGCATAGAATCCCAATATGCTATATATCAACATAAAAACAGCCAGGATAGCGAGAAAAAGATGTATATTCATAGTCTAAAAATTTCGTTTTTTTATATTATTATCTAACTAGTCTACAAGCTCTTCTAAATCTATTTCATGAAAGCCATTAACTATTATGTGTGATTTTTCGACCTGTTCTTTCTTGCCTGCTCGGTTAAACCCTATACAAAACATACCAGCGTGTATGGCAGCCTGAATGCCATGTGCCGAATCTTCAATAGCTATGCATTCTTCAGGAGCAATACCTATTTTTTCAGCCGCATGCAGATACACCATAGGGCTCGGTTTACCAATATTTGCAACATCTGAAATAGAATAGACATGCTCGCCAAAAAACTGCTTAAGATTAAGTTTTTTATCGGTAATATGTACCGTATCATGCATAGCATTAGTAGCAACAGCAGTTTTGATGGTGCGTGCGCTCAGTTTGGCATGAAACGCCACAAATCCTTCCATATAGCGAACCTGCTGTTCATATAAATCATGCGCAATAGCTGTTTTTTCTTTCATTAAACACTCAAGAGGCACTTCAAGATTAAACATATCAATAAGAAGTTGACACGCTTTTGCATTATTAAGACCGGTAATTTTATACCGTAACTCTTTTTCAACCTCAACGGTCAATGGAATCGCACTATGACGAGCTATCGCCTCTCTGGTTGCATGTTCCCATATATGCTCAGTATCAATGATGGTACCATCCATATCAAAAATAATAGCTTTATATTTCATATTTTTCCTTCTCTGGTACACTAAAAAGCAATAGACTATAAAAAATAATTAATAAATAAGTATGTAATAAAGGTATAGAGTATATGATAATACGTCAAAACAAACAGTCAAAAACAGTGCTGAGTAGCGGATTTATCTTAGTTGCCTGCTGCGCATTACTTGCCCCTGCCATAAAACTCAGTTTTATTGTCGGATCCTTTTTTACTTTTTTTTCAATTAAAAACTGTATAGTTCCCCTATCGGGAGCTTTTGGTGGCATATTAGGCAGTTTTATTCTATGCCTATTTCGATTAGTAATCGGCGCTTCAGGCACAGGAATATGTTCTTTAAAAATAGTTGCACTCTATGTTCCTGGCCTCTTTGGCTCTTTATATTGGGCATCGAAATCAGCGATAATAAGAGTATTGTTGCCTGCAACCTGCATGGCTCTGTTTTTAATACATCCTATTGGTGCAGCGGCATATGCCTATAGTTTTTTTTGGCTGATTCCTATCGCTCTTTACTTTATACCAAATAAAACTATTTTTTTTGAATCACTGGGTAGCACTTATACAGTACATGCAGTAGGTTCTGTTATATGGCTTTATACCGTGGGCATGACCCCAACCGCATGGCTTGGCCTTATCCCCCTTGTTTTTATAGAGCGCACACTTTTTGCTATTGGTATGACAGCTACACATAGTATTGTTTCACGAATAGCCACAATGTCTACCTCTAAAATACACCATGTTTTGGTTACCCGAAACATACCTTCTTGCAATTAATCAATTATAGTAAAGTGAACATTCATGATTAAGCATCTTGCCTGCATTATGGATGGCAATAGAAGATGGGCACACAAGAATGGCTTACCTTCTATGCTTGGCCACAAAGAGGGAATTAAAGCAGTAGAACGTACTGCTGATTTTTGCTTAAAAAACAACATTCCCTATCTCTCTTTATATACTTTTTCAATTGAAAACCTTAAACGTTCAATAAGCGAAAAACAGTATATTTTTGGTCTTCTTGTTTCTTACTTTACCGATCATGAAATACAAAAATTTATTAAAAAAGATGTACGCATTGTGTTTATTGGAGATAGATCTCTGTTCCCTGCAGACATAATTGACACCTGTACACACATAGAAAAAGAAACAGCTCAAGGAAAAAAACTCACCATAAATCTGTTGTTTTGCTATGGAGCAAGACAAGAAATAACTGATGCAGTAAAAAAAATAGCGTATGCAGTACAACAAGGCATGGTGAGCCCTGAACATATAACTGAACAGCTTATTGCTAGTCATTTATGGCTAACAAATATACCTGACCCTGAGCTGATTATTCGCACAGGAGGAGGGCAACGACTCAGTAACTTTTTATTATATCATGCTGCCTATAGCGAATTATATTTTACCGACACTCTGTGGCCAGACTTCACCCAAGCCCACTTACTTGATGCGCTTAATTACTTGAACACGTGTCAAAGAAATTTTGGTGTATAAATCTTAGTTGTGATGCAATTAGATAGCACAACCTAAAGCCCTTAAATCTTTTCGCAACTGCTTTGGAGAAGTAAAGTGAATACCAATAAGCCCCATTTTGTTAGCCACTTCAATATTTTCAAGTTTATCATCAATAAAAATAATAGTAGTTGTGTGAGGATCAAGATTGTTTTTTGCTAAATAAGAAGCAAAAAAAGCAGGATCTGGCTTATACAACTGTTTTTTGTCTGCATAAGAAGCAACCTGTGATTTATCCAAATCAAACAAAGTACTGTTAAAAAGAGCAGACATACGTTTTTGTAGATTGGCAAAAAAGACCGGCCCTATATTAGAACCAATATGATGAGCATAGCCTCTTTTTTTAAGATCTTTAATAAGATTAACCGTGCCCCGTATCGGCTTTTGAGTATTGGCAAGATACATAATCAAGCACGCAAGATCTTTATTTTTATGCTTAAGAGCAAGATCAGCATAAATCTCTCCCGTTTTCTGTTTTTGCTTAGAGAGTGCACGCATCTGCCTCCACAAACGGAAACTTGATTTACGCAATGCTCCCCATTTACGAGGGTATTTAAGTAATTTCTTAATTAATAAAGATGTATCTTTTTTCAAAATAACATCATGAATATCCCACAAAAACACCGTATTATCTTTAGTTATAGGCTTAAGAGGTACAGCTAGAGTATGAGCAGTAGAAAGAATAATGGCTATAAAAATAGATACTCTTCTCACAGTAACCAGTTCAGGATTACTAAGTCCCCATTTACTAAGTTCCCATTTACCATAAAATAGCTTAGATAATACAGGCTTTACTTGAAACTGCTTAACAAATACCCGCGCAGTTAGTACCAGAGAAGCTAAAGAGATATATAGAGTATTCATAGAAACAAACCCCCTTGCATGTAAAAATATGGATCAAACCACATTTCTACCCCCTTTAATTAAGGGTACAAGAGTTATATGCAAAACACAAAGGGGGCCACACGTGCCCCCTTTATATATTTTCTATCAGAAAAAAATTAAATACTTATTACTCTCAATAAAAAAAATAAAAACCTATTTTTTATTCAACGCTTAATGGCTGATTCATTAAAGAATTCATCATTTCATGAATAGTTATTGCACCATCAATAACATCATGTATCCCTTGGCAAATAGGTAATTCTATTGCGTATTTTTGCATCAACATATTTACCGATTTGACGGTATTAATACCCTCTGGAATAAAGCCAGTTTCACGAATTATATCAACAAGCTGTTGCCCTGCCCCAAGCTTTCTGCCTACTGTTAAGTTCTTACTTGATGACCCCATGCACGTAAGCACCAAATCTCCTATACCTGATAATCCATACAACGTTTCTTGTTTACCCCCCATGGCAACAGCAAGATGTGCCATTTCATGCAAGCCTCGGGATAACAAAAAAGCTTTTGCATTGTCAGTGTAACCAGCACCATCAAGAATACCTATTCCCAATGCGAGAACATTTTTAAGCGCTGAACCAATCTGAATGCCAATCATATCAGTTGATATATACGGACGAAAATATGAACTAGCAAGTAATGATGGCAGTAGGGAGTTAACTGTTAAATCAGGTTCAGCTACCACAATAGAAGTAATACGCTTTTGAGCAAGCTCCTTTGCAAAGCTTGGCCCTGCGCATACAGCAACTTTACAATCTTTACCAAGAACATCTGCAATGATCTGTGTAGGTAGCAATAGTGTATTTTCTTCTATCCCCTTAGATAGAGCTACCCATGTTTGATTACAGGCTACATATGGCTTTGCCGCTGTTACAATAGCTCTTAAAAATTGAATCGGAGTTGTTTCAAATATCCAATCAGAATTCTGAATTGCTTCTTGCAAATCGGTAGTTATTTTAATCGAAGCAGGAATGTGCACCCCTGGCAAATACCGTTGATTATAGCCAGTATTTTTAATATGCTCGGCAACAGTTGCGTCAAAATTCCACAACATCACATCACATCCATTATCAGCAAGAGCAAGAGCAACGGCAGTTCCCCAGGCGCCCTCACCCAGCACTGTTACTTTATTCTGTCTATTTTCCACTGTTTTTATACCTAACTTGTGCTCTACACTATTAAACTCTGCATTCATAAAGCCATACACACTCAAAGATACAAAATACGATATCAGATATATATACTTCATAGCTTACTCCAATTTTAATGCCACGGTAAAAAATATAATACAATAAAAAATAAACAAAAAATAAACAAAAAAGCAAAAAGCACTCTTTATGCTTCTTGCTTTTTTATTGCCACTAGAGGCACAGTATCTATTTTCTTGGTTTTGGATTTGGTTTTGGCTTGCTGCATGGGCAACGTTCAGCCGCTTTTGCAGGTGCTTGCTTGCTAGATGCTTTAACAACAGCAACTATAGCCTCTTTTTTGAAATCTTTTTTTTGTACTGGCTGTGCAGATACCATACAACTTGTACCAACCACTAAAAGTGCGGCTAACATAGATAAATTCTTCATACCGTGCTCCTTTATACGTATAACGTTAAAAATATCTTTTTATCCTTCACCAAAAGCATACTCTTTTATCTTGAGCGTTTTCAATACTTTAATAAAAATGGGATTTGCATAAATCAGTTTTTTAATTTTATATTAAAAATAATCGATATGAGATAAAGATAGTATGATATAAAGATATATCGTTTTTCACTCAAGTAAGCTATTGCATGCAAGAACTATTAACCTGTTTCAGGATAAAATTATGAAATATATACATAAAACCTATTTATTATTTGTAACCATGTGCACTATGCACAGCTCTTTTGCTGATTTTATCACCTATGAGCTTATACCTGGCAGTAGACTCGGGGATCACCTTATTACCTATAGTAAAGCCAAACTTGCTTCTTATCTTTCTGGCTTACCTCTCTACTGCCCACCATTTAAAATGTCAGACCAATTGGCATTAAGTATTCATGAAACATATGTACCTAAAAAAACAAAAAGAACGGTCATTCTTGATAATGATCAAAGCATATGCCCAACTACTTATAACTCACCCATAGAACATGTGTGTACACTTAAAACAGCTATACATGGCTTAAAGGGGTTTAATGATTACTATCGCTATGCACGTGCAAACCCTACATTTAAAGCGGAGCTCATGCGAACAATCTGCCCATTACAACCTATAACAGCTATGCCGCTTCCTGCTAACATGATTACCGTTGCCGTACACGTGAGAATGGGAGGGGGATTTGATAAGCCATTATTAATGAAAAGTGGCATACGCACAAAGCCTAGAGGCAATCATCAATTTGCGGATCAAATGTATCCACAACGTTTTCCACCAGAAGAATATTATAGTGAACAAATAGCAAAAGCATCTCAACTTTATAACAATAAACCATTATTTGTGCATATCTTTACCGATGATCAAAATCCATCAGCTATTGTTGCTCGTTTTAAAAAAAAATTATCTCATTTAAACATTACTTTTTCATGCCGCGCTACTGGTAATGCTCATGATGCCAATGTACTTGATGATTTATTTAACATGATGCGTTTTGACTGCTTAATAAGACCTGCATCAAGTTATTCAAAAATAGCCCAATTATTAGGTAACCATTCAATAATTATATACCCAAAACGAGTGCATTGGATCAAAAATAAATTAGTTGCCGACAAAATAGGTATCATTAATAATATTCTAAAAACAAAGTCTCTCTTATGAAAACTATCAAAACACGTATACTCAAAACACGTATACTTATCATTACTACTGCTCTGGCCATCACTTTAGGGCCGATTATCGATGTGTATGCAGGCCAAGGAAACTCAAAGCTGAAAAAAAATGTCCAAAAAAAAGAAGTAGCCCAAGAGGAGGCTCACTATTCGGCAGCTGCTGCTGCACAAGAATCAAGCCCTGCATTAGCTCAAGCTATAAGCCAAGTATCTAACAATGCATTATTAGATGCAATAAAAAACGGCAATGAAACTAAAGTGCAAGAAGCACTTGCAGCCGGAACTCATGTCAATCAAGCAGATAAAGAAAATGCTACGGCATTAATGAAAGCCTCTAGTCTTGGCAATATAAAAATAGTACAAATGCTTCTTGAGTATGGTGCACACGCAACCATCAATCAGGCTGATCAATCGGGATGGACTGCATTAACATATGCAACCTATAAAGGGCATCCTGATATAGTTAGAATGCTCGTTTTTGTAGGCTCACAGCTAGACTATAAAGATAGATTTATAGAAGATTATACCAATAGATCGTGCATGAAAAGTGTAGCTTTTCATGCACGACAAAACAAGCAGAAAGCTTTGCATGAATTAAAAGAAGAAAAACAATTATGGCGCGATTTACAATCTTTATCGCGCTTTACTCTTACCACTATTCACCGACTATGCTGCGATTATGCTGCTCCTTATTGCCAAGATCCATTATTGCAGCAGATAATTGAAAAAAAAAGAATAAAAAATGAAAAATATATACTATGAAAACTATAAAAACACTTATTATTGCCACTGCATTGGCCGCCACTTTAGGGCCGGTTAGTGTATATGCAATGGATCAGGGGCAAAAGCCGGAAAAGGCAGCGGCTGCTGCTCAGGCATTTACTCCACAAGAGGTTAAGCAAGCGAATAAAAACTTATGGACTGCTATAGATACTGACAATCTAGACCGCGCAAATCAAGCACTTATGTGTGGTGCGGATGTTAGTCAGCCTGATTTATATGGCCAGACCCCATTAACACGATCTTGCTGCGAAGGCCGTACTGGAATGGTAAATTTCTTACTCAATCATGGTGCCCATATTGATCAGCAAAATGTTGTGTGCAATACACCATTACTAGAAGCTTGCCACAAAGGCCATATTGGAATAGTACATTTATTACTCAATCGTGGCGCCAATGTTGATCAAGTGAATCAATATGGCCAGACCCCATTAATAGGCGCTTGCCGCGAAGGCCATACTGGAATAGTACATTTATTACTCAATCATGAAGCCAATGTTGATCAAGTTAATCGATATGGCTATACACCATTATCTATGGCTTGCAACTTCGGACGCCATACTGCAATAGTAAAAATGCTCGTCTTTCATGGAGCAACACCATCTGGGCAAGAGTCAGAAGACATGAAAGAAGTTATTAGACAAGCGCGAGAAGCACGACGTCAGTTTGATGGTCAAGTTGGTGATCAAAATTGGTTGCCACAGGAACTAGTTGAATCGGGACAATTAACCAGATTTTTAGAGACAACAGCTCTTCATGGATTGGTTGGTAATTATGCTGATCCATGTGCTGGAGAGCAAGATCCTGTATTGCGAGAATTAATACAAGCGCACATAAGAAATAGGCAGAGACGAATTGCGCAAGAAAGAGCCGTTGCCACACAAGAAAGTATTAGAAGAATGTGTTTAGAACAAGCAGCAGCTCAAGGCCGAGATGTTACCCCACACTCACACCTACACTCACACCTAGACTAAATACCCCCTTTGCTTTCGCCAAGCCTATCTCACACCCAGCCACCCCCTGTTTGCCCCAAAAACACCCCTTTTTCTTGTCATAAATTGACAAATGCGTAATTTAGTATAAACTTGTATACATAAATCAATTCATATTGGGCGGATTACGTAAAGCAAATAAATGGCATAAAACAAATAAATAGAAGGTTTTAGCATGAAAACTATAAAAATACTTATTATTGCTACTGCATTGGCTGCCACTTTAGGGCCGGTGAGTGTTTATGCAATGGATCAGGAACAAAAGCCAGAAGAGGCAGCGACTGCTGCTCAGGTATTTACCCCTCAACAGATTGAGCAAGCGAATGTAGCATTATTCGAGGCAATATACGATCACTACATAGAGGGTGTAAATAAAGCACTCAGATCAGGTGCGGATGTTAATCATGGAAATGCACGTGGTAATACCCCATTATGGTCGGCTATTAGCAGAGGCAACGCTGAAATAGTTCGCATATTAATTGAAGCTCGTGCAGATGTTAACCTTGCAGATCAATATAGATGGACCCCATTAAGGTGGGCTATTGACAGAGACAATGCTGAGATAGTTCGCATATTAATTAAAGCTCGTGCAGATGTTAATCATGGAAATGCACGTGGTAATACCCCATTATGGCAGGCTATCAACAAAGGCAACGCTGAAATAGTTCGCATATTAATTGAATCTTGTGCAGATGTTAATCATGGAAATGCACGTGGCAATACCCCATTATGGCAAGCTATTCGCAGAGGCAACGCTGAAATAGTTCGCATATTAGAAGAAATCAGACAATTACAATTAACCGCTCAAAGAACCCCTCACATAGCCCCATTTTTGCCTGTTGCAGGAGTTGCCAATATAACATCAGAATATGCAGCATTTACTCATGATGAGGTTCGGCAGGCGAATGAAAGCTTACAAACTGCCATAAATACTGAAAATGTAGATGGTGTAACTCAAGCACTTATGAGTGGTGCGGACGTTAATCATGATTACAATAGAGACGAGGGCTTTACACCATTAATAGAGGCTTGCTACAAGGGTCATGCTAGAATAGTAGAATTATTACTCAAGCATGGCGCACAAATTAATCAGGGTAATCATCCATATGGCTGTACAGCATTGCTAGCAGCTAGCATAGCAGACCGGGCTGAAATAGTAGAATTATTACTCAAGTATGATGCACAAATTAATCAGCCTAATCAACATGGCATTGCACCATTACTAGCAGCTTGCGAGGGAGGCCATACTAGAATAGTAGCATTATTACTCAAGCATAATGCACACATTAATCAGCCTGCTCGATTTGGCAGAACACCATTATCTGCGGCTTGCTATAGGGGCGATACTGCTACAGTAAAAATGCTCGTCTTTCATGGAGCAACACCATCTGGGCAAGAGTCAGAAGATATGAAAAAAGTTATTAGACAAGCGCAAGAAGCACGACGACAGTTGGGTGATCAAGATTGGTTGCCACAAGAACTAGTTGCAACTGAAGTATTAGCTACACATTTACAGGTAAAATCTATTGAAGAATTAATGAGTAAATTAGCTGATCCCCGTGTTGGCATAGAAGACGTAGAGATACAAAAATTAATAGAAGAACAAATTCTCAAAAATAAAAAACAAAATGCAGAAAAACGCTCTCCTGAACAAGAAAGTACTAATCTGCCGCACAGAAGAATGAGTGTTGAACAAGTAGCGGCTCAAGGCAAAGAAGATGCTAGAGCGCACGATGTTCGTGCACCATTACCACAATCGCAACCAGAACAGTTATTACCAAGTCATGATGGTGATAACTTATACCGACCTCTAGAATTTTATATAGACCAACTAAGCAGAGATGAACGTTTAGCTCAAAACATTAAAGATTCTATAATAGCTAGACTTTTTCAAGCTGCTGGTGATAGCGGACAATTAGATGTACCAACAGCTGAAGCAATCACCATAAGTGCTTTAGAAGCAGATGGCATAAGACTACACACTATGAATATGCCAGTTGATAGCTTACCAGAAGAAAGAAAAGATGCTGAGACTGAAGAAAAAAATAATGCACCAGAAAAGTCTCAACAAGAACAGATGCGCGAAGCCCGCTTAAAGCGATTTGATACTAAAAAATAAACATGTGACAACTAAGTACGTAATAAAAAAGGAGCATGCATAAGAAATTATGCACGCTCCTTTTTTATTTTTATAATAACCAAAAAAAATTAGTTTAAAACCTAAGGCTTTCTTTTTTGTACCTTCTTACGGACATATTCAAGTTGTGCCAACTTAAGTTCATTTCCTATAGCCCAATTAGCATGGTGCAATACAATACCAGAAGGAACAAATAATTGTTTTTTTGGAGACCAGCCACTTCCAGTAAAAGTTCCTCCACCCAAGAAGTCAGCCGGCAAATAATCCCACACTACCTTATAGCGATTATTTTCTTTACCTACACCTTTACGCAACAATCTGTTTAATGTTTTTTGGTCAGAACATTCATTGTTTTCAATCATATAGTTACGTATTCCTTGCCACAATGACAATGTTCTTTGATTCCCCCTACAAGCAAAAAATCCCGCACATACCGTTCCTGATGGCGTATCGCGCTGAATAACCAAATCTTTATCCCCAATAAGTTCTACTACTAACTTACTTATTGGTTTAAAAAATTGAATATCAATATCTGCATAAACAAAAACAGTGCCCCAATTACTTTCAATTGCCTCAATAATCATATCTACTTTACGCAGCATTGCATGTTTCCAGCCCGCAGAAAACACCTTGCCCGTTGCGCATTCTTGTGGATATTCGTTGATAGTTACATTAAGACCTTCATCTTTTAATGTGGCAACAAACCATTTATCTTTAAATATTTGATGTGATGGAGTATAAAACGAGTACAGATTAATTTTATCTTGCGCGCTAACCATAGAAACAGCTGCCGACATAATCAATACTTTAAAAAAACTGTTGCGCATAACATGGTTCACGAATATACTCCCTTTTTTTGTATCTATTGTCTATTTTTTTGCTACTTATTGCCATTAATTAATGGCATATACTCATTAATATACCATTTATACATAGCTCTTAATCCTTCTTCAACAGCCACCTGTGGAGTATAACCAAATAAATTGTGCGCCTTATCTATTTGTGCATGAGTTAAAAGAACATCAGTTATTGGCATTGGTTCATAACGAAGATCTGCTTTTTTACCTACTACCTTTTCCATAGTGGCAATAAAATCACGCAATACAATCGGCTCACCTCGCCCAAGATTAACTACCTGATAACTAGAAGGATTATCAATTGCGCCAATAATGCCATTCACAATATCTTCAACATAGGTAAAATCACGCTGAGAACTACCATCTCCAAAGATTTTAACTGGTTTATTCTTATAAATAGCATCCATAAAAATAAAAGGTGCCATATCCATCCGCCCACGCGGACCATACACCGTAAAAAATCGCAACCCTGTTGAATTAATACCATACACATGATAATATGTGTAAGCAAGAAGCTCATTGGCACACTTTGTCATCGCATAGGGACTAATGGGGTGACTAATATTAAAATCTTCAGTAAACGGCCCCTCGCCACAATTACCATATACACTGCTACTTGATGCATACGCAACATGCTTAATCCCATACTTGTGAGCTAGTTCAAATACATTTAAGGTACCAATAATATTACTCGTCATGTATTCTTCTGGCATTTCCAAGCTAACTCGAACACCTGCCCGTGCAGCCAAATGACAAATACGATTCGGCTTATGTTTCTTAAAAAGAGTATCCATCATTGCACGATCACGAATATCAACTTCATATATAGAAAGATTATTATCGCTGCTGGTCGCAGTTATTTGAGATAGATTATATCGCTTAAGCTTTTGGTCATAGGCATCATTAATATTATCAACAAGAATAACGGTATCGCCACGCCGCAATAATGCTTGCGCCACATGACTACCTATAAATCCTGCCCCACCAGTTAATAAAACTACCTGAGAAGCATATATATTAGAGATACATACACATAAAAAAAGAAAAAACATATCACAAAATCTATTTTTTATACTTAATGCTTTCATGATGCTTCCTTTTGAATTAGCAACAATACACTACTCATACTTTTTATATCAAATACACAGTACGACAGGTATACACACTAGTCAATAGTCAACTTACAAAAATACTCTAAAAATAGAGCATGAAAAAGGCCCCAAATTACTTTGGAGCCTTGGAATTAAATCTGGCACTATCTACTTTTCCAGGCCGTTACCAACCAAGTATCATCGACGCTATGGACTTTACTGCCGTATTCGAGATGGGAACGGGTGTTTCCCCATAGCTATATGCACCAGAAATTTATTAGTCCCTATACAGGACACATTTTTAAATTTTTTTATCAAAAAACAAATAATCATAAAAATAAATAACTATAAAAAAAGAGGCTCCAAATTACTTTGGAACCTCGGAATTAAATCTGGCACTATCTACTTTTCCAGGCCGTTACCAACCAAGTATCATCGACGCTATGGACTTTACTGCCGTATTCGAGATGGGAACGGGTGTTTCCCCATAGCTATATGCACCAGAAATTTGTTAGTCCTTATATAGGACACATTTTTCAAATTAGCAACTGTGGAAGAAATATTTGTAAGTTAAGTACCGTATTTAATATCGCAATTAAAACATTCGGCTTATTAGTACTGGTCAGCTGAACACATTACTGTGCTTACACACCCAGCCTATCAACCTCGTAGTCTTCAAGGGGCCTTATTAATGTGCCTAACGCCATAAGATTATGCACCGAAATGCACGCACCTATTTTGTCAAACACGGGGTATCTAATCTTGAAGCAAGCTTCCCGCTTAGATGCTTTCAGCGGTTATCTCTAATAAGCTTAGCTACCCAGCGTTGCTCTTGGAGAACAACTGGAACACCAGAGGCTTACTCATCCCGGTCCTCTCGTACTAGGGACAAACCTTCTCAAATACCCTGCGCCCACGACGGATAAGGACCGAACTGTCTTACGACGTTCTGAACCCAGCTCGCGTACCGCTTTAATTGGCGAACAGCCAAACCCTTGGGACCTTCTTCAGCCCCAGGTTGCGATGAGCCGACATCGAGGTGCCAAACCTCCTCGTCGATATGGACTCTTGGAGGAGATCAGCCTGTTATCCCCGGCGTACCTTTTATCCGTTTAGCAATGGCCCTTCCATTCAGAACCACTGGATCACTAAATCCTGCTTTCGCACCTGCTCGACCTGTATGTCTTGCAGTCAAGCTCCCTTATGCTTTTACGCTCTAAAGACGATTTCTATTCGCCTTGAAGGAACCTTTGAACGCCTCCGTTACAATTTGGGAGGCGACCACCCCAGTCAAACTACCCACCAGACACTGTCTTTCGCCCGGATTACGGGTCGAAGTTAGTTTTTCAAACTAATAAGGGCGGTATTTCAAGGATGACTCCACCGCAGCTAGCGCCGCAGCTTCAAAGTCTCCCGCCTATCCTACACGAATCAATCCAAAAAACAATGTCAAGCTATAGTAAAGGTGCACGGGGTCTTTCCGTCCTGTCGCGGGTAGCCGGCATTTTCACCGGCACTACAAATTCACTGAGTGTATCATTAAGACAGCGCCCAACTCGTTACGCCATTCATGCGGGTCGGAATTTACCCGACAAGGTACTTCGCTACCTTAGGACCGTTATAGTTACGGCCGCCGTTTACTGGGGCTTCAATTCAGAGCTTCGCCCTTACGAGCTAACCCCTCCTATTAACCTTCCAGCACTGGGCAGGCGTCAGACTCTATACTTCCTCTTACGAGTTCGCAGAGCCCTGTGTTTTTGTTAAACAGTCGGTTGGGCCAATTTATTGAAGCCTAAAAGTGCTTTCCTAGGGAGTCCCCTAGTAACACCATAGGCACCCCTTCTCCCGAAGTTACGGGGCAATTTTGCCGAGTTCCTTAATGATAATTATCTCAACGCCTGAACATTCTCAGTCCACCCACCTGTGTCAGTTTACGGTACGATCACTCAGATAACTCGCTAGAAGATTTTCTGGTCAGTGTGGGGTCAGCTGAATACCTCTCTTTTTACAAATTGAAGCACCCATAACACTTCAAGGGTTATAGTTTCGCGGATTTGCCTACGAAACTCCTCTTTGTGCTTAGCTTGGCATCCAAACACCAAGTCAACCTACCCTACTGCGTCTCTCCATCACTCAAACGTTATTAAGTGGTACAGGAATATTTAACCTGTTTCCCATCGCCTACTCCAATTGGCCTCGGCTTAGGGGTCGACTAACCCTGAGAGGATAAACCGATCTCACGGAACCCTTAGGTTTTCGGCGAACAGGAATCTCACCTGTTTTTTCGTTACTTATACCAACATGCTCACTTTCCTGATCCACAGCACCTATCCTCACGGTTAAGCTCGTATCTATCAGGAAACGCTCCCCTACCTCTAAATTAAAATCGAAATTCTAAAATAAACCATAGCTTCGGTGCTCTGCTTAGCCCCGTTCGTTTTTCAGCGCAAAAATACTTGACCAGTGAGCTGTTACGCTTTCTTTAAAGGATGGCTGCTTCTAAGCCAACCTCCTGGCTGTCTTTGCGTTTTCACTTCTTTTACCACTTAGCAGAAACTTAGGGACCTTAACTGATGATCTGGGCTGTTTCCCTCTCGACTATGAAGCTTATCCCCCACAGTCTGACTCCTGACTTCTAACAATACGGTATTCAGAGTTAGTAAGAATCTGGTAGACTTGCGCCCCCAAAACTCCAACTGTGCTTTACCTCCATACTGAATCCATCAAGGCTATACCTAAATATATTTCGGGGAGAACCAGCTATTTCCCAGTTTGATTAGCCTTTCACTCCTATCCACACCTCATCCGAGCAGTTTTCAACCTACACCGGTTCGGACCTCCATCTCGTGTTAACAAGACTTCATCCTGGACATGGATAGCTCACTGGGTTTCGGGTCTACCGCATATTACTGTGCGCCCTATTCAGACTCGCTTTCGCTACGGCTCCGTTCTTTCAAAACTTAACCTTGCAATATACGATAACTCGTTGGCTCATTATGCAAAAGGTACGTGGTCGCGCATACTTATATATCGCTTCCACCGATTATAGACACTTGGTTTCAGAATACTATTTCACTCACCTCTCGGGGTACTTTTCACCTTTCCCTCACGGTACTAGTTCACTATCGGTCATCAAGACGTATTTAGCCTTACCCGATGGTCCGGGCAGATTCCCACAGAATTACACGTGCTCCATGGTACTCGAGGACACATATTAATGCATTATTTACTATTTCACGTACGAGGCTGTCACTCTCTTTGGCCGTCCTTTCCAGAACTGTTCAGTTATAATAAATAATCACAAATCAAAGTCTGTACACTTTGAACATACATACCTCACAACACCCATATCACAACACGCACAGGTTATTACATGATATAGGTTTAGGCTATTCCCCTTTCGCTCACCACTACTTAGGGAATCACTTCGTTTTCTTTTCCTGACGCTACTTAGATGTTTCAGTTCACGTCGTTCGCTTTCTTGCCCTATATATTCAGGCAAGAATATCTTGGGTTTACCAAGATGGGTTCCCCCATTCGGACATCTTCGGATCAAAGCTTAATGACAGCTCCCCGAAGCTTTTGGCAGTCATTCACCTCCTTCATCGCCGCTTGATACCAAGGCATCCACCAAATGCCCTTTTTAATTAATCACAAATCTATAGTTCAATGTACTAATTAAAGTAATTGACTACCCTAATTACGGTATTTAACTTACAAATATTTCAAAGAACACAATCATTTTTTATCACACTACTCGCCTATCCACTTAAGAAAACACTAAAAAAGCAGCCAGTAACGGTTTAATGCACATTAACATTTATAACCTCTAATTGGTGGAGATGAGCGGGATCGAACCGCTGACCTTCCGCGTGCAAAGCGGACGCTCTACCAACTGAGCTACATCCCCTTTACGTAAAGGCAAAATATTAATGACAATATGTCTTTCCTATAGCCCAAACCACTTGATCATACATTCATATGCATGAGCATAACTGGTGGGCCTAAGTCGACTCGAACGACTGACCTCCCCGTTATCAGCGGGGTGCTCTAACCAGCTGAGCTATAGGCCCATTACTGCCTAAAAAGCCTGACGCTTTAGGCGAAAACCCTGTTTATTTCTTTATTATAAAAACACCAATATGTAAACTGATAACAATCCCTAAAGATTACTATCAATTAGAATCTCCCTCGAAAGGAGGTGATCCAGCCGCAGGTTCTCCTACGGCTACCTTGTTACGACTTCACTCCAATCACCATCCATACCTTAATTGCTCGCCTCCTTTACAGGTTAGCTAAAACAGCATCGGGTACAAACAGCTCTCATAGTGTGACGGGCGGTGTGTACAAGGTCCGAGAACGTATTCACCGCGTCGTTGCTGATACGCGATTACTAGCGATTTCAACTTCATGAGGTCGAGTTGCAGACCTCAATCCGAACTTAGACCAGCTTTCTGGGATTAGCTCCACCTTACGGTATTGCAACCCTTTGTACTGGCCATTGTAACACGTGTGTAGCCCTGGACATAAGGACCATGATGACTTGACGTCGTCCCCACCTTCCTCCTGGTTTCCCAGGCAGTCCCACCAGAGTGCCTGTCCGAAGACAGTAGCAACTGGCGGCAAGGGTTGCGCTCGTTAGAGGACTTAACCTAACGTCTCACGACACGAGCTGACGACAGCCATGCAGCACCTGTGAAATTGTCTAAACCGAAGCCTAGAAGACCGTATTTCTACGGCTGTCAAAAACATGTCAAGTCCAGGTAAGGTTCCTCGCGTAGTGTCGAATTAAACCACATGTTCCACCGCTTGTGCGGACCCCCGTCAATTCCTTTAAGTTTTAGTCTTGCGACCGTACTCCCCAGGCGGATCACTTAACGCGTTAGCTACGACACCAATTCAGCAAAGCCGAACTGACGTCTAGTGATCATCGTTTACAGCGTGGACTACCAGGGTATCTAATCCTGTTTGCTCCCCACGCTTTCGTGTTTCAGTGTCAGTAGTGAGCCAAGGAGCTGCTTTCGCCATCGGTGTTCCTCTCGATATCTACGCATTTTACCGCTACTCCGAGAATTCCACTCCTCTCTCTCACCCTCTAGCATACTAGTTTCCATTGCGATTTCCCGGTTAAGCCGAGAGATTTAACAACAGACTTAATACACCACCTACACACCCTTTACGCCCAGTAATTCCGAATAACGCTTGCACCCCTCGTATTACCGCGGCTGCTGGCACGAAGTTAGCCGGTGCTTCCTCTAATGGTACCGTCATCCCCCACATATATTATACATGGGTCTTTCTTCCCATTTGACAGGAGTTTACAATCCGAAGACCTTCATCCTCCACGCGGCGTCGCTGCGTCAGGCTTTCGCCCATTGCGCAATATTCCTCACTGCTGCCTCCCGTAGGAGTTTGGACCGTATCTCAGTTCCAACGTGACCGTACACCCTCTCAGGCCGGTTAGCCGTCATAGCCTTGGTGAGCCATTACCTCACCAACTAGCTGATAGCCCGCAAGCCCATCCTTCAGCGACAACATAAAGTTGCCTTTCTCCCCGTAGGGACTTATGCAGTATTAACCTCAATTTCTCGAGGGTATCCTTCACAAAAGGGTAGGTTCTCACGTATTACTCACTCGTCCGCCGCTTTACTTACTTCCGAAGAAGCTTTTTCGCTCGACTTGCATGTGTTAAGCACGCCGCCAGCGTTCATTCTGAGCCAGGATCAAACTCTTCATCACAGAATTATTAACTAGGGTTTTTCGCTTAAAGCGTTCAGGCTCATTTAGTTTCTTAAGTGAATTTCAAAGAACTTTTTTAAATTCAAATCGCTTGTCGTTTCTTGCGCTTTTCTTAGTTCTTCGCGGTTACTTCAACTAACGATTCAGGTAAAATTATACATGGTATTAGCGGGAAGTCAACACTTTTTTTAACTTTTTTTAAAAATATTTTTTAGGCCTCTTAAAATGGGTTATTTTGGGTTAATGGCTAATGGAACAGCTCTCCCCCAGGACACTTAATACGATAAAATATATAGTGTATATACATTATATATTTATATCACAAATAATAACACAAAGGCTTAATCATGAAAAGACCCTTATAAAACCAATAAAAAAACAAATGTTCCATGGAGACAAAAAAACATCTATGCTACACTAATTTTATCTAAAAACGCGCCGATCAATAAAAAAAATGTTAAAGAATCTTAAGGACCTTGATGATTATTGATGAATTACGCCAACAATTAAAAACAATAGAACCTGACGTTACAACTATTAAAGCATATTGGTTGCAATCAAATATTGGCCCACGCATGGACCAACTAGAAAAACAAAGCCTGGGTCCAGATTTTTGGCAACAAGCACAATTGGGTAAAGAACTGCAACGCATTCGTTTGCAGCATGAACAATATGAGCACATTAGCAAAACAATCTCCGAGCTCCCCGAACTACTTGATCTTTTTGAACATGACGAACAAGAACTGAATAATTTACATAAAGACATCACTGCCCTCTGCCAATCAATAAAAAAATTTAAAATCGACCTACTCCTTAACAAACCAGAAGACGATACCCCCTGCTTTCTTGCCATTAACGCAGGTGCAGGCGGCACCGAATCGCAAGATTGGGCAAACATGCTTCTCCGTATGTTTTTACGCTTCTGCGAGCGAGAAAAACTTCCCGTTGAGGTGGCCGACTTTCAACCAGCCGAGCAAGCAGGTATTAAATCAGCAACTCTTTTTATAAGAGGCAAAAAAGCGTATGGATTGCTTAAAAGCGAACAGGGAATTCATCGCCTTGTGCGAATTTCTCCGTTTGACACTAATAAGCGAAGACATACTTCATTTGCCAGCGTACTCGTTACCCCTGAAGTTCCCGAACTTGACGTTACCATTGACCCCAGCGACATAAGAATTGACACGTATCGTGCCAGTGGTGCTGGTGGACAGCACGTTAACACAACAGACTCTGCGGTACGAGTAACGCATTTGCCTACAAATATTATCGCACAGTGCCAAAACGAACGTTCTCAAACGCAAAATAAAGAGACTGCTATGAAAATGCTCAGATCTCGCGTGGCACAAAAATTAAAAGACGACCAAGATGCCAAACATGCAGCCGGCGTTGAAAAGAAAAAAATAGAATGGGGATCTCAAATTCGATCATATGTATTGCACCCTTATAAAATGGCTAAAGATCATCGCACCCAACTTGAATCACCACAACCAGACTTGGTTCTTGACGGACAACTGATGCCCTTTATTGAAGCCTATTTAATAGACAACGCTTAAAGTGTCGCCCCTCCTTCCCTTTTTTGCTATACTAAATAACTCTGCTGCCCCCATAAGCCAATTGATCAAAAAAATAAAATAAAGAAAAAAAATGTTATTAATTATTATCATGTATGCACTTCTTGCAGGCTCTTTTTCTATGGGCAAAATACTACTCAACCACACCTCTCCAATTTTTTTAACCGGTATACGAATGTTTATTGCTGGCATTATCTTACTGACATATCAATACTTTTCAC
The DNA here is from genome assembly GCA_026388985.1 of Candidatus Babelota bacterium. Classification (GTDB taxonomy): domain Bacteria; phylum Babelota; class Babeliae; order Babelales; family Vermiphilaceae; genus JAPLIS01. The sequence goes on from JAPLIS010000016.1 coordinate 58,797, forward strand.
CACGAGAACATTTTAAATTTAGCACAAAGCACTTAGCTCTATATGCTCAAATTATATTCTTTGGCTTTTACCTTACCTATATTTTACGCTTTTGGGGCCTACGCGATATGGCCTCCTATAAAGCTGTCTTTCTTTATAATATTTCACCATTCTCAACAGCCCTTTATTCTTACCTGATGCTTAATGAGCGAATCACAAAAAAACAGATAATCGGCTTATGTATTGGCTTTGTAGGCCTTATTCCTATTTTGCTCACCACATCAAAAGCAGAACAACTCACTGGAGAATTATTCTTTATTTCATGGCAAGAGTGGGCGATTATTGTTTCAGTTTTTGCAAGTAGCTACAGTTGGATTTTAATACGCAAAATGATACACCATAAAAACTATGCCCCCGCCATGATTAATGGCCTGTGCATGACAGCTGGCGGCACACTTGCACTTATAACGGCATGCTTTATTCCCGGATCTCTCTACATAACTGAACCAATTACTTTTGCTGGCTGGCTTATTGCTGTCATAGTAATCAGCAACATTATAGGACACAACATGTATGGCCACTTATTAAAAATATATACTGCAACCTTTATATCTTTTGCCGGCTTTTTAAGCCCCTTGTTTGCTGCATTTTATGGCTGGGCATTTTTAGGAGAGACAATAACCTGGAACTTTTACATATCGTCGATCATTTTATTTATCGGTCTCTATGTATTTTATCAAGACGAGCTAAAAAATCGCAATCTCAACCTACTGGTCGAATAACAAGCAAATACACAAGAAGCACCTATACGTATCAAACAAAAAAGATAGCCAAGCAAGCGCTAAAAATCATACATTTTTTTGCCAGCCAAAAAATGAAAATGGATATGAAATACCGATTGACCCGCACCAGGCCCATTATTGCTTATTAAGCGAAAATCAGCTGCATCATCAGACTGCAAAAAAAGTTCTTTGGCCATCAGCATAACTGATCCCATTAAATGGGCATCGCTTGCATCAAGAGCTTTAATGCTAGCAATATGTTTTTTGGGAATAATAAGATAATGAATAGGTGCTTTGGGAAAAATGTCTTTTATAACTATGACATCACTCGTGTCAGCAATTATAGTTGCTGGAATAGCGCCAGCTATAATTTTACAAAAAATACAATCAGGGGACACTTTTTTAGGTATACTTACCTCAGAGAATATATCATCTGAACAATCTATCGCAAATCCAGGATTTGCCGATATCAGTACTTTATTGTTATTTTTAGAAGACTTTTTTTTAGACATTCCCACTTCAGATACAGATGCTTTTTTGGTCATCTAGCATACCTTTATGACAAGAGAAAAACTGATTATTTTGGTGCCGAGGGCCGGACTCGAACCGGCACAGTGTTACCACCGCGAGATTTTGAGTCTCGTGCGTCTGCCATTTCGCCACCCCGGCACATTCAAAGTGCTTTTAATCTACTCATAAATATAAAAAACGTCAATTAAAATCAAGAAAGAGTATCCCAAATTGGTAAACAAATAACTACAATTATCTCTTTACGCTCATTCACTAAACAATAAAGCCACGACACCTTGATCTAAATTTTACTAAAAATAGTGCGCAATTAGATCAGCTATCCCAAGGCTGAGGCTTCATGGCCGCCTTGATGGCCACTTTAAACAAAAAAACCTTTATTTAAGGCACAATTGCCCTTTGGCTCTCTTTTTGATATACTTAAAACATTCAAACTAAATTAGATATGGATACAGTATGATTAATGTGTACAACCTTACGCTTGCATTTGGCACCCAAACTATTTTCGATCATCTTTCATTTAATCTTGACCAACATCAACGTATTGGCTTGGTTGGTGCAAATGGATCAGGAAAATCAACCCTACTGAAAGTTCTTACCGATACTCAAAATATCGATGATGGTAAAGTTGTTATTGCCAAGGGACGCCGGCTAGCCTACTTGCCCCAAGAAGTTGTACTCAATTCACCAAAATCTATCCTTGATGAAACATTTAGCACATTTGACCATATTCAACAGCTACAAGACGAAGCTGACAGGCTAGAGCACACGCTCCATGAAAACCCACACAATCTAGAGCGCTATACAGAGATTCATGATCAACTTGCTGACATGAATATCGAACGTGCGCGAGCAGAAACAAAACGTATGCTTACCGGTCTTGGTTTTTCAGAAAAACAGTTCAATGAACCTGTTTCTAGCTTAAGTGTTGGTTGGAAAATGCGTGTTGTCTTGGCCAAGCTTCTTTTACAAAAGGCCGATTTTTATCTTTTTGATGAACCTACTAACCATCTTGATATTACAGCACAAGATTGGTTTTTAAATTTTTTAAAACAAGCTCATTTTGGCTTTCTTTTGATTTGCCACGAACGCTATTTTCTTGATCAGCTATGCGACCATATTCTTGACCTAGAAAGAGGCCAAGGAACTCTGTATACGGGTAACTATGCTGAATTTGAAAAACAAAAAGAACACAACTTAGAGTTATTACATGCAGCGTTTCAGACTCAGCAAAAAGAAATAAAGCAAAAACAAGAAACTATCAACCGCTTCCGCGCTACAGCCTCAAAAGCAAAAATGGCGCAAAGTATGATGAAAGCTCTTGATAAAGTTGAACGCGTTACCATACCACCATCTCGCCGTACCATTAACTTTAAATTTCCACCCATTGAACGTGCGGGAAACGTGGTACTTACGGTAAAAGATGTAGCACAGTCTTTTGACAACAAAGAAATCTTTAAAAATGTGTCATTTGAAGTGTTACGTGGATCAAAAGTTGCTATTATCGCTTCAAACGGCGTGGGCAAAACAACACTTTTTAATGTTATTACCGGTAAATATCCGCTACAAAAAGGTGAAATTACCTTTGGCCACAATGTTTCTTTTTCTCTTTTTGATCAAGATCAAAATGCGACACTAGACCTTGAAGCAACGGTGTTTGATAATATCAGAGCGCGTGTTTCACAATCAACCGAACAAGATATCCGTACCTTTTTAGGTTCATTCCTCTTTACTAACGAAGACGTCAAGAAAAAAGTTAAGGTCTTAAGCGGTGGTGAAAAAAACCGTGTTGGTATGACAAGTGTATTGCTACAAAAAGCAAACTTATTACTTCTTGATGAACCTACCAACCATCTTGATATCGCTTCAAAAGAAGTGTTACTTAAAGCACTCAAAGATTATCTAGGCACTATTGTGTTTGTTTCGCATGATAGGGACTTTGTAAATAAATTAGCTACTCATATAATTGAGCTTACCCCAACAGGTGTTATTAGTTACCAGGGTGATTATGATGGCTACTTATACTATAAAAACAACATACTCAATCATCCACAAATTTCTAGCACTGTTATTGTAGATGCTGAGCCTGCTAAAAAGAAAGTAAACCCTAAGCATCTTAAAGAAATAAATAAAAAAATAGGTGCGGTCGAACGCAAAGTACACAATCTTGAAAAAGATATAAAAGAAGTTGAATATAGCTTTGCAGAGCTACGCTATGGTAGCAGCGAATTTACAAGCGCTGAACAAAAGCTACAGACTCTGAAAAATGAACTTAAAGAACAAAATGCTTCATGGGAAAAGCTACAAGCTGAGTTGCACGAACTTCAAAACTAATTATATGGCATAAGACATATTCAAAATTGGTGTATACAGTGCCACAATTAAAAGCAAAATAAGCAATCCCAAAATAACAATTAAAAGCGGTTGTATAATCATAGTAAAAAAAGAAACTGTTTTCTTTACCTTATTATGATATATAACCGCTACTTGTTTAAGCATTGTGTCAAGAGCGCCAACTTCTTGCCCAATACGAACAATAGACACAATATCAGCCGAAACCACCTTATCGTCCACTACTTGCAATGCATAAGAAAATGTATTTCCCTGCTTAACAGACTCAATGACCCCACTTATAGTTTCGTAAAATATATGATGCGATACCGTGCCCTGTACCGCTTCAAGTGCCGGCACGAGCTGCATGCCGCCTGCCAGCAATAAACCAACCGATTCAAAAAAATAGCCCCACACCTGACAGGCTACAAGATTGCCTATACAGGGTAGATGCAATACCGTATTCTGCCACAAAAACGTGCCTCGCTCAGTTTTTTTAAGCATGATAAGTACTGTTAAGGCACACACTATACCCAGCACCACCCATGCAAAAGACCAACTCAATACAAAATCGCTTACTCCCATCATAGTCTTGGTTAGTGGAGGCAGTTGCTGACCAAGCGATGCAAACATATCGGCAAAGCGTGGTATAATAAAGGTAAAAATAAGAGATACTACAATAATAAAAAATACGAGCGTTACAACAGGCATAAAAAGAGCAGCATTCATCTGAGTATGAAAATCTTGCTTTGCTTGCAAATAAGCAACTATCGCTTCAAGAGCAATGGGAAGCGTGCCTGATTGTTCACCCACTGTCAGCAATTGTACCATCAAAGAATCATTTAAAGTGGGGTAACGGTGCGCCACGACACTAAAGGCTTCCCCTTCCTGCACACACAGTGCACTGGTATACATCACCTCCTCTAGTGCTGCATGCTGAGTTTGTTCTGCTACAATAGCTAAAGCTTCTGGGAGCAATACCCCAGCTGTTACCAGCACAAACAATTGACGGAAAATGGCAATTTTGTCTCCAACGCGCACTCGTGCAAAAAAATGCCATGAGTAGGCGGGCCGACTAACCAACAGAGCAATTTTTCTTTTAAAAAGCTGATCATCTAATTTTTCTACAGATTGTGCAAATAAACGTCCACGTACCTGATGGCCCAATAAATTAACGCCACACCATTTATAATAGGGCATACTACTCCTTTATATCAAACATACCCATTTGCCGATGAATACCGAGCTTTATCAATAACTCATCAACAGTAAGATCTACTGCTATACTGACTCTCTTTAAACGGCTTGTTGCCCCTGACACAATAGCAATATCGATTTGGGTTAGCTTTAATTGTTTGGCAAGAAGCTGAATAAGTTCTTTATTTGCCAACCCTTTTTCTGGTGCACTTTTAAGATAACAGGTAATATGCCCACTTTTACCCAGCTTCCATTCATTGCGGCCAGATTGAGGAACAACCTTAATATACACTACTGTTGCCACTTATTATCCCCCCACAGTAGCTATTTTATTTTTTCTGTTTTATAATCTCGACAATAAAGCATCTTTAATAAAGCATCTTTTACTGCTTATTATTGCTTAAAATGCCACATACGGGTACGAGACTCAAGAAAAAATAGATTAAAGTGATTTATAACTTGAGAAAAAAGTAAAATAGCTTTATCCTTTACTTATCTTGAAATATATTGGAGAGATGGCTGAGTGGCCTAAAGCGCTTGCCTGCTAAGCAAGAGCCTGGGCAACCGGGCACGAGGGTTCGAATCCCTCTCTCTCCACCAGTTTATTACTACATCTTTTTTTTATGCGCCCGTAGCTCAATTGGATAGAGTACCAGACTACGAATCTGTAGGTTGGAGGTTCGAGTCCTCCCGGGCGCACCATTTTTTTTTATAGCAATTATGCGTCTTACCTCTCTATACTCTTTTATTAGTGACGTTGACCATCACAGTTATTGTGCTAGACTGTCGACTTGATAGGGTATCTATACATACATGATCATTAATGATCATATATTTTTAATAAAGGGAATACGCATGAATTCACACAAAAGCATAAAAACAACCTTGGCCGCATTAGTTCTTTTGTCTTTCAGTTCTGTAACAACAGTACAGGCGAGCACTCTGGGCCGTGCAGCACGAGTAGCTGGCAACAGCTTATTAATTTTTGGTGGAGTAACAACTGCCAAGCTTTTATGGGACAATACTCCCAAAAATAAGCGCGTTTATCGATATGCTCAACTATTAGTATCTGGCTATACTGCGCTATCTGGCATAGACGGCATCTACAATGCCCTTTTTGTTGATACCGATGAAGAAATTGACCCTACCGACATTGATGATTTTGACAATGACAATCAATTATAAGTCGCTACTCGCAACACAGCTTTAGCCTATAATCAAGGGATTGTTGCTTTTAACCGGCAACAATCCCCTTTTATTAAGGAAACAAACGTGAACACAACAGTTCTTAAGACCATGTTATTCTTGTTTGTATGCCATCACTCCACCACAAGCCCCATGCTAACTCAGTCTTGCGCCCAATCAACTAGTTGCAGAGAGTCTGCCCGTATCGCATTAGGCGCAACAGAATGTGCTGCAAGTATTATTACCCCCGCCATGCTTTCAGTACTCTACACCCATAGCACTGAACACTTTGGCCCTGACATAGTCAACACAGTGCTCACCTTTTTGTATGAACAAGAACACAGCCCCATAATCATACTCGGATCATCTGTTGGCATTTTATGCCTTGCTGGCATTACTGATGGAGCAACGCGAATATGGAAAGGGACTAAAAACCTTAACATCCTTCGCCAACAAAGAGCTCTTGCATACGATGCATTAAACTAAAGAAACTATGTGTCTCTTTGCAAAATAGAGTCGACCTATTGCTGTTATTTTGTTAGTATAACAGTATAATAGACATACGACTTTTACACAGTCAGGGAGCATTTTTATGGGTATCGTATTATTGTTTTATAAATATGTAACTATTCCAGAACCAAAACGTTTTGCTAAATGGCAAACAAAAATCTGCCAAGATCTCAATTTGCGTGGACGTGTTTTAATTGCACAAGAAGGAATCAATGGCACCCTTGGGGGCACCACCGAATCAATTGAACGCTATAAAGCAATTATGCGCGAACATGAATCATTTGCCGATATGGATTTTAAAGAAAATGCCGGATCAGCCGAAGATTTTCCCCGCTTACGCATAGCAACGCGCAACACTATCGTTAACTTAGGTGTTGATCCACGGGAACTCACTGCTCGCGATGGCGGCACTCATCTGACCCCACAAGAGGTACATACTCTTCTTTTAAACAAGCCTGATGACCTTATTATTCTAGACACCCGCAATATGGTTGAATCTGCCGTAGGTAAGTTTACCGATGCTGTTATTCCACCGATTAAATATTTCAGAGATTTTCCTGAATATATTGATAAAAATATTGACCTATTCAAAGATAAACAGGTTCTTATGTACTGCACTGGTGGGATTCGATGTGAGCGAGCATCTGCCTATCTTAACGTGAAGGGCGTTTCAAAAAAAGTCTTTCAAATTCAAGGTGGCATTCACCGCTATGCAGAGCAGTACCCGAATGGTTTCTTTCGTGGTAAAAACTATGTATTTGATAACCGTATTGCAACAAAAGTGAATGATGACATTCTTGGCACCTGTGGCATATGTAACATTTCATATGATGACTATACTAACTGCCTCAATGCACTGTGCAATAAACACTTTATTTGTTGCGTATCATGCAAAGAACAATTAGCAGGAACCTGCAGTGTGCATTGTCAAACAATGGTATTTGAAAAAAAAGCTCCCACGCGTCCTGAATTTGGCGCTCTTAACACACCTAGATAAGAAACAATAAGTACTATGTCCACAAACCAATTCAATATAATGCAAGAACAAGGCTTTGCCCCTGCTCTTGTTATGCAAGAAAATATCTCCTTACGTGATAAAAACTGGTTTAATACCGGCGGACCTGCACGTTTTTTTTGCGAACCAAGAACTATAGCTGAATTTCAAGAGGCGCTGCAGTATGCAAACATACATGCACTGCCTCTTTTTGTACTTGGCCAAGGAGCTAACGTCGTGATAAGCGATGATGGCTTTAATGGTTTAGTTATTCGCCCACAACTCAACTTTATCACCGTGCAAGAGCGTATTGACACATCAGTTATACTACATGTAGGTGCCGGTGCGCATTTATCTGCAGTTATCACGTACTGCTTAGGTAATAACATACTCGGGCTTGAAGAATTTAGTGGTATTCCGGGAACCATCGGTGGATCTATTTACATTAATGTTCATTATTATGGCTTTTTACTGGCTCAGTTTATACAAGAAGCAACCATAATACATAAAAAAACAGGTGCCACTAAAACAGTTCCTGCGTCATGGTTTGAATTTGGCTATGACCAATCACGGCTGCAAGCAGAAGAGTATTTTGTGGTCAGCGCGAGCTTTAATCTTAAACCATGCACTGACTTAGAAGCTGCCTATGCCCGTGGACGATCAGTAGAAATTATTCGCCATAGAGTCAGCCGCTACCCATCAAAGGGAACCTGTGGCAGTTTTTTTAGAAATTTTCATGATCACGAAGTTCATTTAATTATTAACAATAAAAAAATGATTTATAGTGCTTATTATCTGGATAAAATTGGTGTTAAAGGCGCGCTTAATTGTGGAGATGCATCGGTTTCATACCAACATGCCAACATGTTAGTTAATAATGGCACTGCCACCACGCACGACATTATTACCATTGCCCGCACCATGCAAGAAAAAGTGTATGAACAATTTGGTGTCATGCTGCGCCCGGAATGCTTACTTATCGGCTTTGACACGTACCCTTTATTAGATAAAGATAGAGAGTAAGCCCACACATAATCATTGATGGATTGTACCCCATGATCATTAACGAACTCATTTTTTTAGTACAAACATCTGTTATAAGTATCGCCGCTTTGGCCGCTTTATATTTAGGCAAAGAGGCATTGGTTGCCTTTATATGTCTTGTTTGCATAATGGCAAACTTGCTTATCATTAAACAAACAATGCTGTTTGGTTTTAACGCCACCTGTGCTGATGCATTTACTATTGGTGCAACGTTGGGGCTTAATTTATTACAAGAATATTTTGGTCGAACCATTACCCGTAAAACAATTTGGATAAATTTTTTCTTACTTATTTTTTACGCGATTATGTCACAGATTCATTTGGCCTATGTACCAAGTGTAGCTGATAGCGCACATGACTCTTTTAAGGCCATTTTGGGCTTTATGCCCCGCATTGTGGTTGCATCATTTACCGTCTATCTTATTGCGCAAATGGTTGATTACCTCGTCTATGGTTTTTTAAAACATATCTGCGTTGATCGCTTTTTAATTGCCCGCAACTATGGTTCTATGATGGTCAGCCAGTTAGTAGACACGATACTTTTTAGTTTTTTAGGGCTCTATGGCATTGTTGATAACATAGGCGAAATTATAGTAGTGAGCTATTTTATTAAAGTTGTTGCTATCGGCATAGCATCCCCATTTGTGGCTTTATCACGAATAATAATCAAAAAATAAATCACCAATCTCTACCAATCTCTACTTTTTAAGCCCAGTCAAAACCTACGCATAACACCTGTGCAAAAGCAAGATTAAGTATCGCTTTAAGCACAAAAAAAACGATACTTATCACACTCAACACATACGTACGCACAAACTCTTACATTTCATGCAAGCAGTACCATACACTCAAGATTGTATATCTTTTAATCTTTTTTATATGAAAGATTTTGTATGATCAAAAAACAGATAAACATACTTCTACTGCTTTCTTTGCTAGTTGGCACCCGTACCGCAGCACAAGAAAAACCCTTTGACACACTAGCATTAAATGATTGCAATGACGTAAAAAGTACCAGCAGTACCCGTAGTGCCAAACGCACATCAGAAAAAAAAGTGCCACAAAAAATACATAACTTACCGTCACAGCTTGAAGTACTTGAGGGCTGCTATAACGTATGTTTTGGTACTAGCGCCATAAAATCATATGGCTATCTTTACAATATTAGGCAAATAGTATGCCCACCAGACATAACCCAATTTCCCCTTCCTTTTGATAATGGTTTGACTGAAAATGGAGAACCGACTCTGCACAATATGATCTTTGATAAAGAAACTAGAACTGTTACTCTTGCCAATCAAGGCACCTACTTATTTATTTTTAGTGAAGGAAGCGCGAATGGCTACGAAGGAAATAAGGTTATGAAATTTAACCTCAGAATCTATAATCCCCTTGCTGATGAATGGCGAGATTATCCTTCACGAGGAGCATATACTGAACCAGGCTACACTAACCCTGGAGTAACCACCACCGGCTATGCCATTGCCCAAAATGTACCTGCTGGAAGTAGCGTGGGGATAGTGAGCTACTGGTCTCGTATATCAATTAATAATCCTGGCACAGGAACCCTTAATGCGGGCACCGATGCTGGCCCAAACGTATCACTGTTAATTATACAAATCGGGTAAACGTGAAACGCCTGACAGCTACTAAAAAAACTAACATCTACTAAATCAACACTTGTTCAAACCTAGCAGCCCATAGTATTGCATTTCACCAAAAAAATAATATATGTTCAGCAGTGCAAGTATATTTTTTAATCTTTTTTACGTGAAGGGCTTTTATTATGATCAAAAACAAATTAAGCATGCTACTCCTGCTTTCTATGATCACCAGAGGGGGGGGGGTACACGCATCAGAACCGCTGTTGAATGATGCTGTTTTAGATGGCGTTGATGGCGGTGAAGTTGCTGATGCTACTCGTATTTGCAGCCCATGGGCCAATAATTTATCGTTTCGTAATTTTTATATCTTGCAAGAACCAATAAATGAAGATGAAGTTACTAATGTTACTCGTGGCTCCAATAATTTATCGCTTCGGGAGTTTTATATCTCGCAAGAACAGATAAATGACGGTAAAGTTACTAATGTTACTCGTGGCTGCAGCCCATGTGCTGATAATTTATTGTTTCAGAAGCTTTATACCTTGCAAGAACAAATAAAAGCTTGCTGTGGAATTACTGGTGCTACTGGTGAAACTGGCGCTACTGGTGCTACTGGTGCTACTGGTGAAACTGGTGAAACTGGTGCTACTGGTGCTACTGGTGCTACTGGTGCTACTGGTGAAACTGGTGCTACTGGTGCTACTGGTGAAACTGGTGCTACTGGTGCTACTGGTGAAACTGGTGCTACTGGTGCTACTGGTGAAACTGGTGCTACTGGTGCTACTGGCGCTACTGGCGCTACTGGCGCTACTGGTGAAACTGGCGCTACTGGCGCTACTGGTGAAACTGGCGCTACTGGTGAAACTGGCGCTACTGGTGCTACTGGTGCTACTGGCGCTACTGGTGCTACTGGTGCTACTGGTGCTACTGGTGCTACTGGACCAACCGGTGAAGCTTTTAAGCCTTCTTATGGCTTTTTCTATGGCTCAGGATCTACTACAGGTGTAACAGGAGGAACAGGATATCCATTTAATAATACCGGGCCAACAAGTGCTGATCTAACACTCAGTGGCAACACGATTACAGTTACTATCGGTGGAACATACAGTATAATGTTTTCTGTAGGTGCTGCTTCTAACAACACAGCCGTAACAGTTACAAGCATTCCTTTTGCATTATATGTAAACGGAATCAAAGTAACACCCACATACACAAACTATACACCTAATATTGGTTTGCCGCTTACTCCTGGTACTTCAGCTCCTATAATTATAACTGCTTATGTCAATTTAGTGTTAAGCATCAACGACACACTTACAGTAAGAAACACATCTGGATCCGCAATTACCGTGGTGCCTCAACCATATCTAGCAACATTATCAATTCAACGAATCGCATAGCGTTCAATTAAAGCCACAGACAATAATAAGAGGGGCGGGGAGAAGAAGATACACATCTTTTTCTCCCCGCCCCTCTTTTATTTTAACATACCGCACTTATATTATTTCTAACTTAACACGCAATAAAAATATCAACTCATCTTTTAAGTGCTTTTTAACCCAATCTTTTTGCTTGGCATCAAGCAATTCCCCGATACCTGATAATATGCCGCGGTTACTCATTGCTTCAAGCTCTTGAATGCATTTGAGTAAAAAATCTTTTAGTGAAAGACCAGTTCTTTTGGTAATAATTACTTCATTTATTGGCCAATTATGACTCAAAAAAAACCATGTATCAAAAATATCCCGATTAGTACTGCCTATACGTTCTAACATAGCCACCATTTTATGAGCACTCATATCGGCCATTACCATCACTTTCATCGGTATACCAAGATATGATTTTACTAAATACTCTTTTTTAAACTGTTTAAAGTAAGCCAATACTTTTTTTACCATACGTTTGTTATTATACAAAGGTAACAATTTTTGTATTACATCTAAATCAAGTGGTGCCAAATTATCAAAATGATAATCTTTGTTAAGATAAAGAATATCTAAAAAAGCTCGCTCTTTAGACGCAATATAATATGTTCCTCGATTTTCAACCCCCCCATTATTGGTAAGAATAGCTTCTTTAATCTTTCTATATAGGTACGTTTGCCCATCGCAAACAACATATTTACTCTGATAACTTGCAACAAAAATAGTGTCATAATGCTGGAATATAACTCCTGCCTCAATTAAAACAGTTTCAAAGCTTATATATGATGGAGTAAAAATTTTGGTTGCCAACTCCAAACGATCATACATACTATTTTTTGCATATAATCCACGTCTAATTGAATACAGCTCACCCTTTTTAACATAGTAACTCAACTGCTTTACTAAAAGAGCTGGCTTAATAGCTCCAGATGCCAAAAGAACTTCCTTAAAGCTAAAAACTGTGGCATTTGAGCGCAATATATTCATTATTATTTTTTGATTCATATACTCACTTGCGAGTTAAACATTACACGTTATGGGATATTTAACTCATACTATCACATATTAGCTATTAAAAATCAATTATTAAGAAGCGATACAAAAAGGAGCTGTTCTTCTGAAAAGCACAAGTTTTGCTGAGCAATCAAAGCCATAATCGCACGTAACTCCCATGAACTGGCTATCTACCTTAAGGGCAACAATATATTTTCGACGATAATACCTTTATATGCTATACTTTATGAGTAGCTCTATAAATACCTACATCACCGTGCCCCACTTACCATAAGCTACCAGCCCCCATACATAAACATTAATCAGTACAAAGCTCATATATAGAGATAATTAGTGAAATTATGAATATAGAAAAACAAACTATCATACCTCCTATTGCATCACAAGATTCACCGCTACCCTACTTTTACTACGAAGTTATTCATACTTCTAAAAAATCACGTGCTCGTGTAGGCCGCATTCATACCCCACATGGCATTATTGATACCCCCAATTTTGTGGGTGTCGGCACCAATGCCACCCTTAAATCTCTTGATAGCGTTATGGTTGATAACCTCGGATTGCAACTTATGTTTTGCAACACCTATCACCTTATGTTGCAACCAGGAACAGCAGTAATTCAAGCTGCTGGGGGGCTGCATAAGTTCATGAACCGCTCTATGCCAATTATAACCGATTCTGGGGGATTTCAGGTATTTAGCTTGGCATATGGAACAGTTAAAGACGAACTCAAAAGTAGTGGTAAAAAAATAGGCAACAGCGCTGTACTTAAAATCAATGAAGATGGGGTACTTTTTAGATCGTACCGTGATGGCAGCCCTATTTTGTTAACGCCAGAAACATCAATAGCAGCTCAGAAAGCATTGGGTGCTGATATTATTATTCCTTTTGACGAATTGCCACCCTACCATATAGATCCATACAAACTTGAAGCATCACTGCATCGCACCCATCGGTGGGAAAAACGATCGCTAGATGCGCATATACAAAATAAAAATAATCAAGCTATGTATGCAGTGATTCATGGTGGGATTGACCCTCAATTACGTTCTTTAAGTGCTTCATACTTAAGCAAACTTCCCTTTGATGGTTTTGCTATTGGCGGATCTTTAGGTAAAACAAAAGAACAAATGATAGCTATGCTCACCTCTCTTATGCCACAATTACCTGTTGATAAACCGAATCACTTATTGGGCATCGGCGACTTGTATTCAATTGAAGCAAGTGTAAAGCTGGGCATAGATACTTTTGACAGTTCACACCCCACCCGTTGTGCACGGCACGGCCTTGTATTTAGTTCAAAAGGGAGTGTGAAAATAGGCAATACTATGCATAAATTAAATTTTGGGCCTATTGATGAAAAGTGCACCTGCATGGTATGCCAAAACTATACCGTTGCTTACCTGCATCACCTTTTAAAAGCAAAAGAAATGACAGGCTATACGCTTGCCAGCATTCATAATATTCATTTTATGGTGCAACTCATGGCCGCTTATCGCACTGCAATACTAAACGATGACATATAATAGTTACACTAAAGCGAAAAGATATATCTGATGCGCACAATAACTTCACGTTCTAATCCAGAAATACACAATGTCCATGCCCTCAAGCAAGCAAAAGAACGTGCCCAAGAGCAATGCTTTCTTGCTGAAGGAACCCGTACTTGCACAACGCTCTTTGAATATAAAGTAGAACTGGTTGCTTTATATGTTACTGAAGCACTTATTCCAACAGCTAATCAAATAGTACCTGATCACTATCCTGATGATAATATAGTACTGGTGAGCCAACCGGTTATGGATAAAATAAGTTCCGCTACTACCCCAAGTGGTATGCTTGGTGTGTTTCGCATACCAGCACAAAAACCAGTAGCACAGTTAACTAATGGCGTAGTGCTCGCTTCAATTGCCGATCCAGGCAATATGGGCACCCTTATCAGATCTGCTGCCGCTGTAGGAGTTGAGTCTGTAGTGATTGTTGAAGGAACTGATCCATGGAATCCTAAGGTGGTACAAGCGAGCGCTGGTATGATCGGCGCTGTATCTATTTTTAAACTTACCTGGCAAGAATTAATTCGTCATAAAAAAAATAAAGAGTTGTATGCCCTGGTGGTATCAGGAGGCACATCTATTGCTACTGTTATACCTGATAATGCACTGCTGGTGATCGGCAATGAAGCCCATGGCCTTACGGGTGCTCAGTTGCGTGATTGTGAACATCAGATTACTCTTGGCATGCCTGGCGGTACAGAAAGCCTGAATGCTGCCGTAGCTGGATCAATTGCCCTTTACATTACTTTTGTACAGCGCTAAAAAAATAAGGGGCTGCGCATAATACACGCTCAGCCCCTTATTTTTTCTATTCAAAAGCAACTTACCAAATAATTAAGAAACTTTTTCCCACTGATTATCTTGATCAGTCCCTTCATAATCAAGAACCAGCTGCGCAATAGCCGATTGATTACTGAAACCATTGCTATCTCGAGCGGCTGAAAAAACTGGCATTACGTGATCTAATACTAAACCAGCATCTCTTGCTAAATTTTCAGCTCGTTTTGAATTAACATGATCTATAAATTCACAACGCCTATCTGATAGAAAACCTGTTAAACCGAATGTATCGATTATATGTGTGCTCATATAACGACATATCCACAACGCATGGTTATTTTTATTCAGCATTGTAGATAAAATCTTGATATTTTCTTCCGGAGAAAAATAACTATTCTCACCGCATACAGCAAATAATATATCCCTAATATCAGACTTAGCTTGCTTAAATACGCGTAGCTTTTCTGTATCTATCACGCTTTGCAGGTTAGATAGATATAGATCGCCTGCAGTCTGCAAAACACTATTAGATACTGCGCGATCTTCTTCAGACTGAGGATCATAATACTTAGTAACTAATCTTTGAATTCTTGCTCGCTCATATTCAAAGTTAGCATCTCGCCGCGCTTGAACTGCCTCTCTAGCGCGAGCTAATACGGGCGCTGCTAATGCTGCGACTTGACCTGCCCCAGAAGCGCCTAATTCTACTACTTGACGTGCTCTGCCTACAAACCAATCACCCCAGCTCGCACCTTCTTGGGCAGCCTGACAGCTACCAACACCAAGCACAAGCAAAACTACATATATTCTTTTCATAAAAACCTCCACTATATACTATATTATTGATACAAACCCATTCAGACTATATAATATATATTTACATAAAAATTACAATCAGTCAACACTTATTGGGGGCTAGCTCTCAAAAAAACAGATGTTCCCACTCAGATTCAACGTCTGGTTGAGCATGAGCGCTCATTGGTTCAATGCCTGAGACAGAAAGCCTCAAAAGCTGACCAGAACCATCCTGCAACCTCTGCCTACGATCTGAGTAACTACTGGGGCTAGCAACAAAGAGAGAAATCTTATGTTTACGCACTAGACTTTCTTTTAATGTAAACAAATTAGGCTTATGTAAAAAAAAAGAATCTTTATCAATTAAAAAAAGCAAATCAGACAATACTCTATCTCTTTTTTTATCATATATATAATCAATAATAGCTACCGCTTGCAAAGGGGTAAATATAGTTTCTTCCCATAAAGATTTGACCAAATGCTGCATATCGATAATTCTTTTTTCAAGATAGATTCTCTCATCTTGCGATAAATTGGATAACCCTTCATGATATGCTCGATATATACAGTCTCTTGCTTTTTGACTATTGATAGAATCTGCATACCGATCAAAATCATACTTTTGCATAAAGCTATCAGGAATTTCAATACCCAACTTAGCTGCCACCACAGAGGCTTGACTGGTGCCAACAACTCCATATGATTGAGCAAGCTGCTTGAGTTGCGATGACATGCTAGCTTGCGTATCTGAAGGATCAATATTAAGCCATGATTGTTGCACATGCCCCACTGCATGAGAAACCTTTTGCGTTACAGATGCACCCGCTAAACGAATAGAATTAAACATACCCATAAAGCCCAAGCCTGCCTCTTGAGCTGCAAAACTATCTAATCCCATTAAAAGCATCGCACCAATAAACAATCTTGACACATGTAACCCCTTTCTTATAGTACGCATAATTACTTTAAAAAAAAACGTATCCGTGTAAAACTATTCTACATACTTATTACCCCATAAAAAAAGAAATACTAACATGACTAGATCTGACCAACAGCTTTCTCTCCCTATTGCCATATTAATTAATATCAACATAATGCTTGGCACAGGTGTATTTGTTAATATGACCGAACTTGCAAAGCGTGCTGGTGCGCTTGGCGCTTTTGGCTATATCATTATAGGAACCCTTATGTTGCCTCTAGTTATATCAATCACGCACTTACTAGAACTGCACCCTGCTGGTGGATTTTACATTTTTGGGCAAAAAGAAATAAGCCCTTTTGCCGGTTTTATAAGCGCATGGGCATACTTTACCGGTAAACTTGCATCAGCAACTCTTGCTATTCATACTGCTGTATTGCTTATACAAACGGTGATTCCTGCATTAAATATAGTTAATCCACTATATATTGACGGAATAATCTTAACTCTCTTTATAGGCCTAAACATGCTCCATGTCCGTACTGGCGGATCAATACAAACATTATTTGTGGTATTTAAAATTATTCCTATTGCTTTTATACTTTTAGTGGGTGTTTTTTTTATGCAAGGTGCTCATTTCACCCTACCCCATATGCTTTGGCAAGGAATTCCTTCCATTTTACCTTTAGTGCTGTATGCTACTGTCGGCTTTGAAGCGGCCTGTTCTCTGAGCAGTAAAATTAAAGATGCTCATAAAAATGCACCGCGGGCAATTTTAATTTCTTATGCGCTCGTAATTCTTATTGCTACCTTATTTCAACTTATTTTTTATGGCATTCATGGTGATCTTTTTAACTCTTTCACCGACTATCGCCAAGCATTTCCCGCATTCATACAAATGCTACTACCACACAGCCAACGCTTACAAGAAATAGTTACTGGGGTGCTTCATTTAGGCATTGCTATGTCGGCACTTGGTGGTGGCTATGGCATCATCTTTAGCAATTGCTGGAACCTGCATACTCTTGCGCAGCATCATCATATCTTTAAATCAGCTTTTATGACACAACTCAACAAGCACCATATTCCCTGGCTGTGTGTATTAATCGAAGGATTAATTGGTGTCACTTACTTATGCATAACGCGTGGCAACCAGCTCCCTTTACAGCAAATGGGTGCCCTGGGATCTATTATTGCGTATACTATTAGTGCACTTTCATTATTATATGCATGTAAAAATAAACACACCACACGCACGCCACAATGGCTCCCTCTACTGGGACTGATTAATTGCCTTATGCTTACCGCATCATGTGTGTATGGCCTTATGTATAGCGGCATGGTATCGCTGCTTATTTTTAGCCTACTACTTATGTTTGGGATATATATGTTTTGGAGCACCAATAAAAATCTATCAACGCAGTTTGAGAGTAATTAACGCAAGCAAACAAAGCACCAATGAAATAATACCAAAACGGGTGGTTATTTTTGATTCTTGCCATCCAAGCAACTCAAAATGATGATGAATGGGGGCCATTTTAAAGATACGTTTTGCGCGAAACCGGAAAGAAAGTACCTGCAGAATAACCGATAACGTTTCAACAACAAAAAGACCACCCGCAATAATTAATAACAATTCACTTTTAGACATCAATGCCATGCACCCTAAACCAGCTCCTAATGAAAGAGAGCCAACATCTCCCATAAAAATCTGGGCTGGATAGGTGTTATACCACAAAAAACCAAGCGATGCTCCAATCAAACTGGCACCAATCACCGTAATTTCTGCGGTACCGGTAAACGGTATGCCTAAATAAAATGCCAACAGTTTATGGCCAGCCAAATAACAAATCAGCGAAAATAAAACAAAATTTGGCAACAAAGAACCAATGGCAAGGCCATCAAGCCCATCTGTTAAGTTAACGGCATTACTTGTCCCCACAAGTACAAACATCGACCAGATAATAAAAAATAAACCAATATCTGGATGCATATGCTTAGCAAAGGGCACTGCAATAGTGGTGGTGCCTCCCCCATACAACCATGCTACCGTTACCGCAAGCGCCACAAGTAGTTGCAATCCACATTTAGTACGCGCACTTATCCCCTTTTTAACCCGTATTTTACTTATATCATCCAGGGCACCTATTATCCCAAAACCAATCAAGCACAGCAACATGAGCCAAACTTTTGGCTCTGTCAAGTTGCACCAAATCAACACATTACAGATAACGGTCATTAAAATAAAAAGACCCCCCATAGTGGGTGTGTAATCTTTTGCGCGATGCGTATCAGGGGTATTTTCACGAGCCTTTGCCCGGAATAATGATTTTGATTTTTCAATAAACCATGAACCGCTTACCAAAGAACAGATGAGTGAGGCTAAAAGTGCCATGATAGCCCGCACACTGACATAATGAATGACGTTAAGCGCCGACCAATAGGGCTGTAAATATAATGCCACATGATACAACATGAAAATTCCCCGTTATAAAGAAAGTAAATATATAAAAATAGCTACAATATAAACATACTAACACTACTAAAATATGGCCCATTAGGCTAAAAAAATCGCCTTATTCCATCAGTCAATCTCTTTTGGAAACGGTATTTTTAATCTCTGCAATTGAAAAAACCTGTGTTTTAGGGCTTTTGACTTATAACCCCCATTCCCCTATATTAATACTATGCTTTCAGGTATAAAGTTATTTTTATTATCTATGCTAATTATTAGGGCCTATTTATGAATAAATTCTTTTTGAAAATAGCTGCTATTTTTTTTCTATGCACCGGATCAGCTCATGCAATGGATCACTGGCAGTTTGATTGGCAAATAAATCGTGCTCAACTAGACATCGATCGTGCTCAACAAAACATCGATCGTGCTCTAGAACAAAAAAAAGAAATAGAATATGCACAGCAACTACCTGCAGCTATAAACGCGGCTTTGGATGCTCGTATTTTAGATGATCAAGGCACCTGTATAGGTATCGGCGTTGGACTAAAGTATAATAACAATCCTGTAAAAATCGACCCTATCGCTGATATAATAGGCGCTTTTTTATCAGCTGATTATGCAAACTATAATCCAGCTCAAGATATAACCCCAGGTAATATCGAACAAACTGCCGCCGCACTAGAAGGTGATCTTAACGAGGCTCGCCGTCAAGAGGGTTATTATTGGCGAGGGCTAGTAGGCGCTGATGAGAATGATGACAATTTTGACCCTAAACGCGTAGAACGATTAAAAAAACAACTAGGTAGAGTTAAAGACATTCAAAAAAAAGCAGAACTAGAAAGAGAGATTGAAGCAGCTTGGGCACAGCCTAATGAACCTGAGGCTGAAATCAAAGCTATGCGTGACAGCATTCATGAGCTGAACAATCAATGCGACGATCTAAACACACAAATTAAAAAAAACGAAACACTTACATTACAAGAAGAAGCAAAAATTAGAGAGCAAATGAAGCGAAATAATCGCAGAGATAGAATTGACTTACCGCAAGCTCAAGCAAGATGGGAAAATCAGGACAGAAATAATGCCATACTTGTTGAATCTGAACACAGAGCTCAAAACCTAAAACATATTTTGGACCTCAATCTTCAAGTGGGTCTTGCCCCATTAAAGCAACAACGGCACGAACTCTACCAAGAACGCACAAGAAATCATGAAGAAATAGAACACTTAAAGCAAGAAATCAAAAGAAAAATAGAAGCAAAATCTGAACAAATTACACGATTAGAAGCAGAACTTGAAGAAATTGAAAAACGCCAACAAGATGATGCCCAGCAAAACAAACCTGCAAGCAAAAACGCTCAACTAGATACCCAGCTAGCACAAGCTAATCAGGCAATTGAACTGGCAACCGATGAGCGTAACCGCAATATTCAAATCAGAGATGCACGGCCACAAGAGCAAGCTGAATGGGGTCGCCAGCAAGCTGAACAGGATCGTCTTCAAGCTGAATGGGATCGTCGACTCAATAAAAACTGCAACATCAGCGCTATAGTCACATTCCTGCTATGTTTTTTTGACAGCAATAAACATTTCGCAAAACTGCCTTATTTAAGCGCTACATTCAAAGAACGCCTAGGTTCTGTTGAGTTTTTAACGCAACCATAAGCAAGCTCCTACAAATGACAGAAATGATAAAAAGTTACGCTTAGTTTTATCAAAACGTGAGAATATCCGCCTAAATTGCTTCATTTTAGAAAAGCAACATTCTACTAA
>JAPLIS010000009.1 GCA_026388985.1 Candidatus Babelota bacterium
CGATTCTTGTTCTTGTTGCGCCTGTCTTGCGATACTTTCTTGATTTTCTTTATCTGCCTGTTTTAGATTGAATTCATGTATTTTATCGATTTCGCGCATTCTGCTAGTTAGCGCTGCAGCATGAATAGCAGCTTGGCGATTTCTTTCATATTCATCACTCTCATCCTGTGTAGTGACTGGTGGTCTTGGTCTCGACAAACCAGTATTTAATGGCGGTGATCCAGCTGGGCGTTGACCACCCATTTGCGCTGCAGATGATGGCGTTGCTTCTGCGGGTGCTTCACCCGAACCCCATGGTACCCATGATGACAATGCTGGCAAACTTTGATATGCCCATTCACCCCATCCAAGAGCTTGCGCTTCTTGCGCTGGGCCTTGCTTTTCTGCTGCACAATATGATTGTCCGGTAAGGCTTAAGCTCAATAGAGCTATTGTGTGTAAAAAATGTACTTTTTTCATATTCTGTCCTTTTTTTGAAATGTTATAAGTAATAATACTCTCTTATTTTTCGAGATTTTTTTGACGTTCTCTTTCTTCTTTCTCTGCGATTTCTTTATCGATTGCGCGCATTCTTCGCTTTAGCATTGCAAATTCAAACTCATTCACTGAAGGTACATATTGTTTTGCTACAGGTTGCTCTGCTGGTGCAGGTGCTACTTGCTCTGCAGGTGCAGGTGCAGGTGCCGAACGCCATGATGGCCATGATGGTAGCAAATTATATGCTGCATTAGCCGCACTGCTCACCCATCCACTGTTTGCTTCTTGCGCTGGGCCTTTGCTTTCTGCTGCGCAATATGATTGTCCGGTAAGGCTTAAGCTCAATAGAGCTATTGTGTGTAAAAAATGTACTTTTTTCATATCAAGTACTCCTTTTTTTGACATGTTATAGATAATAATACTCTCTTATTACTATCATAGCATATAATTCTATTAGAAATAAAGAGTTTTACTTTTTTCACCCCCGGCTAGCTTCACCAGATTATAAAATAAGAGCGGCATACATGAATTACTCTGTATGCCGCTCTTATTTTATAATCTATGGTATTTGATGATCCTTTTCTTTTTGTTCAGGAGCTTCTTTTTGTTCAGGAGCTTCTTTTTCTTCAGCGACAGCTTCGTTATAGTTGTTAATGATTTTACTTATTGCAAGATCTATGTGGTACATTAGAAAAAGAAGTACCTCTTTTGCGTTTATTTTGTCTTGATAACCTGGAAACAGATTGTTAAATGTTAATTCTTTAACTTTGTAAATCTCTTTATTTAATGCAGCTTTAACGTTGTTTTCAAGGTCTGCAATTTGCGGTGCAAGTTTTTCTAGTTTAAAGGCCCGTGTTTGATTGGCTAATGTTCTATAAAAATAGGTTAAAATATTAATTGATCTGTCATTAGCCCCGGTGCAGATATTCTCTGCCGCATGGAATAGTGTTTGATTTTTGTTTGCTTTTTGTTTGATATACTCAATAGCTGCATAAATTCTTTTATTCCATACTTCAATTTCGTTAGGTTCTATTGTAACATTGCCTTTCTGATCTTGGATCTTTTTTAGACCTACCAAATTATAGATATCTTTTTCTTTTCTGATGTAAAAAATATTATCTTTTCCGAAAACTGTATTATAAGAAGAGACTATTCCGCCCATCCTTTCATTGGGTTCGCTAGTTTTTTTGGCAACCGCTGCTGATTTTTGGTAGGCCGCAAGCTCTTGTTTAGTCATGAGTCCCATAGGGTTATATGGCGCTGGGCCTTTGCGTTCTGCTGCGCAATATGATTTTCCGGTAAGGCTTAAGCTCAATAGAGCTATTGTGTGTAAAAAATGTACTTTTTTCATATCAAGTACTCCTTTTTTTGAAATGTTATAGATAATAATACTCTCTTATTACTATCATAGCGCATAATTCTATTAGAAATAAAGAGTTTTGCTTTTTCCGCCCCCGGTTAGCTTCACCAGATTATAAAATAAGAGCGGCATACATGAATTATTATGTATGCCACTCTTATTTTTATCTATGATAGTTGTTTGTTAAGGCTTATTTTTTACTGTGGTCTTGCAGGTGCTGTAAGGCCCGTATTTAGTTTCGGTGGGCCAACTGGTCGGGGTGTTCTTGCAGCAGGTTTTGCTTTAGATTTTTGTTGTGGTGCGAGTAAATTATAATCTTTAATAATTTTTTCGATTGTTGTATTTAAATAAAGAATTAAAGTAGTGAGCACATTATGTGCTGCTTGTTTTTCAGTCTTATTTTTCACAAAAAACCCAGTAAGTTTGTCTTCTTCAAGTGCAGTTCCGGCATTCTCTAAAGCAGTTTTAGTTTTTTTAAGGGCATCAATCTGTGGCTTAATGAGTGATAATTTTTCTGAAAGTGGTTTGCCTTCCATTCCTGATGAGTAGTAATAGCGTAACGGACTGGTTATTGCATTATTTGCTGTTAAACTACTTCCCAGGGCTTTGATGATAGATTCAGTTTTAAATGCATTATCCGCAATATATTTTGCACTTTCATCAATAACTATTTTCCATATTCCAAGTTCTCCATTTAGAAAAGTATTTAAGTCTTTTTTAAATTGTTCTTGTCGTGTCTTTTCTGCTTCAACATCCAGCATTTTTCTTTCATAATCTTTTACTGCAGTGAACAGGTTGTCTTTTGAAAAAGCAATGATATGTGCACTATTTATTTTACGCATTATTTCTGTTTTTTCATCTTCAATTTGAGCCGTTGTTTTTGCATATATTCCAATGCCGCTCATCAAAACCCCTAAGCTCAAAAAGAGCCCCTTTGATTTAAATATATTCATACGATATCCTTTGCACATAAAAATTTTAATATATATCTATACAGTTATTATTATAGCAGACATATTTATCAAAAAACAACAGTTTGAAATATTTTAAAATTATCCAGTGATTGAATCAAGTATTTTTATGTTGCCATTCAGGCTACTTAAGACAATAGATGAGTTTGGTTGGGGGGTGGTGCCCAATACACCATGAACCTCTTTTTTAAAGGTATTCCACGCATGTACATTGAGCCGTGTTTTGTGCGGCAGCAGGGTAATCAGGTGATCAGATGTTACGGTGCCGTGCGTTGTGTGCGCATTCACCGTAGCTTGGGTAGCGGCAGGAATATGCAGAGCGATGGCCCCCGTTTCAGTCTTGAGGTTGATGTACCCATGGTGTGGTAAAGCGGAACAGTGGGCATTTATTTTACCTTTGTGTGCACAGGCAGTAATGGTATCGGCCGCATCATGAATAGTGATTGTACCCTTTTTGGTGGATGCATAAATGGGCTTATATGCTTGTTCTATGGTTATTGATCCGCTTTCTTTAACCTGTGCGGTAACGGTATGGTGGCTGTTAGAGCAGGTGATGGAGCCTTTAGAGCTGGTGGCGGTGAGCGCGCCGTGCGTATCTTCGGTGCAGATGTCACCTTTTTCTGTTTCTAAGATGAGGGTTAGTGTTGTGGGTACAATAAGGTGATAATCAACGGTGCCAGCATGGGAGGTTGGTGAATCGTTGGTGAAAATACGTAACGTTGATTGATCTATTAATGAACCAATACGTATCTCTTGGCAGAGCTCGTGTGTTTGTGCTTTTTTGGTAGCCTGCATAAAAATAGTAGCTTGTAGCGGGTCGGGAGAAGATTTTGTTACTATGGTTATTGATCCGGAGATATTTTTGATAATAAGAGTGGAGATTGATGATGCATCATATTTTTTTTGTTCAACAATCTGGTGTGGTGTTACTTTTAAAAAGCTGGTGACTTTTTCCAAAGAAAAGGTACAGTGCAGTGGTGAGTTATGGAGGCTACATATGCTTATGAATACATAGAGGGAGGCGCGTTTGTGGTAAATAAACATACTGATTCCTTATTTCAAGTAATGATACAAAGAAGGTTAGCATTAGTATTAAACAAATATCCTTTAGTAATCAAGATTGCGCATGCTATTAATGCATTAGGTGGGCGGACATTGCTTGTGGGCGGAGCGCCCCGCGATCTTGTATTGGGAGTTGCCGTCAAAGATCTTGATATTGAGGTGCATGGCCTATCTATTGAGTCTGTTGAAACTGTTTTGCGTAGTTATGGGCCGGTAAGCACGGTGGGAAAATCATTTGGAGTGTTACGTATTCATGGTCTTGATGTTGATTGGTCGTTACCGCGTAGTGATAACGCTGGCAGAAAGCCACAGGTTACTATTGATCCATCTATGTCTTTAAAGCAAGCTTTTATGCGCCGAGATGTAACCATGAATGCAATGGGCATAGACGTACTTACTGTTGAATTTATTGATTTTTTTGGTGGCCTACAAGATATACAAGATAAAGTGTTGCGAGTGCCCAATGAGCACCTTTTTAAAGAGGACCCCTTACGTTTTTATCGCGTTATGCACTTTGTTGGCCGTTTTGAAATGGTACCCGATGAACAGTTAAATCGCTTATGTGCTTCTATGGATATCAGCGCTGTTTCAGTGGAACGTATTGAACAAGAGTTTGAAAAATTATTGCTTAAATCTCGACGCCCATCGTTGGGTATACGGTGGTTGCAAGAGAGGGGTCGACTGGTTGATATTATACCTGAACTAGCCGTATTGCATGATGTGCCACAGGACAAACAGTGGCATCCTGAAGGGAATGTCTTTGAACACTCTATGCAAGCGCTTGATGCGTGCGCACATATAGAAAGTGGTCATGATGATAATGACACGCACAAAAAATTAATCAGTATGTATGCAGCTCTGTTGCATGATATCGGCAAAGCAACTACCACTCAATACAGCGATGGCAGATGGCGAAGTGTAGGGCATGAACATGCAGGTGCTGTATTGGTTGGGCAGGTGTTACGCAGAATTACCTATAAAAAAGATCTGGTGACTGGTGTAAAGGTGTTGGTTAAGTATCATATGGTTCCTATGCAGCTTATTGCCAGCGATGCCCCCCAAGCGTCATACAAAAGATTGGCTGTGAAGTTGGCCCCTTATGCAACATTGCATATGCTTGGATTACTGTGTTTGGCTGATAAACGGGGTAGAAATCCAGTATGTCAGGAGCCATTAAAAGATGATGTTCCAGAAGTCACTCTTTTTGTGCAGTGTTGCCAAAAAGCTCAGGTTTTGATTGCGGTTGAAAAGCCACTTTTATTAGGCAGGGATCTAGTGGGCCTAGTTGCTTCAGGTCCAGAAATGGGTAGGTTGCTCAAATGTGCCTACAATATACAGCTAGATGAAGGGGTTACTGATAAAGAATTGTTAAAGAAACGTGTATTAGCTCTTGTTTAATCTAAGCAGTATGGGCTTTTTATTGCTTTTTAAGCTCTATTAAGAGTACACTATACCTGCTTTAATCAGTATTTTAGCTTACTTTTTTTTGAGTAATAGGTTTTATACTAGTTTTTATAGATAGAGTACATAAAAAGGGTTTACATATGGTTGCAGGAAATTCATTATGGCATTTAGTGGTACAAACGGATGCGATAAGTAAGAGTGTGTTAGTGTCATTATTGTTTATGTCGATACTTATTTGGACCGTTTTTTTATGTAAAGCGTTTTTGTTTTACCGTAAAAAACGAGATATACAAGCAATGATAGAAAAGCTCAGCTCTGTGCGTACGTTTAATGAGCTTATTGTTATGGCACAACAGAATAAAGACACTCTGCCAGGTTATTTTTTGGCGCAAAGCGTTGTTAGTATAGAGCGCGTGCTTGAACATGAGCAAAGTGGTTATCAGAGTAGTCGTGCAGAAATAAAAGAGCATATACGGGCTGCTTTAGAGCAAGAAATTGATCTGTTGGTGATATGGCAAGAGCAGTATACGCCACTTCTTTCAACAAGTGCCGTAATATCACCGCTGCTTGGTCTGTTGGGTACGGTGTGGGGTTTGATTCATGCGTTTATGAGTATAAGTCAGACACATACGGCAGATATTGCCACGGTTGCGCCAGGTATAGCAGAAGCGTTGACAACAACCTTAGCGGGTCTTATTGTTGCTATTCCTGCGGTTGTCATGGTGAATTATGTAACAGCACAAATAGTTCACATAGAACAGCAGCTGGTACGCATTGCTGATTACGTTATGGTGGTTGTGCAGCGGTCAATTATACACAAAAAGGAGAATATATGCGTCGATTTAGCCGTAGGCGAACAAAAAGAAGTGCAGCAATAACAGAAATTTCATTAACGCCCTTAATTGATACGGCATTAACATTGTTGGTTATTTTTATGGTTACTGCTCCCATGACGCATAATGCAATAAAAGTTACCTTGCCTTCAGGTCACGCAAAAGAGGATGTAGGTTTAGAGCAAGATATAGAAGTGTATGTTGATAAAAAAGGTGCTATTTTTTGCGATAATACTCAGCATACTATTAAAGATTTGGTAACAGTTCTTAAAAAAAAGATGGTTACTGGTAAAGAAAAAACTGTCTATGTGCATGCAGATACGGCAGTCTCTTATGGGTCTGTACTAGAATTGGTTGATCATATTAAAGTGGTTGGTGGTATTAATTATGTGGCATTGGCAACGCACAAACGTGTATAAGAAGTATGCTCTGTGGGGTAAATTATTTTTTATTTCAGCAATAGGGCATATAAGTATTCTGGTATTCTTTTTTTTTATATATCATGAGCCCGCGTGCGCCATTACTATAATGGTGGTAAAAAAGTCAGAGCGGCATAAAGATACGGTTTTTGTCGGTGGTTCACCTGGTCGTGCGGTCAGAGGCAAGGGTAATGCGGGGGCACAAAAGCAGCAGTTAAAAGCAAAAAGCCCGGTCAGACCTACACAGAAAAAAGAGATTATAAAAAAAGAGATTATAAAAAAAGCTAATACGAGTATTGATAAGAAAAAAGAAGCAGTAGTTCCCGGCAAGGGCACGCGTGTGCAAGAAGTCAAAAAGCCAGTTGCAAAAATAGATAAGCCAGTAAAAAAAGTGCCAATAAAGTCAGTAAAAAAACTGCCCGTAAAGTCGGTAAAAAAAATTGAGCCAGTACAAAAAAAACAAGTATTGGCCGCGTTAGCAGAACCAGTAAAGAAAACAGAGTTGCCAAAGCCTGAACCAGAACAAAGCAAAGAGCTTGCGCAAGAAGCGGTGGCCAATCGCCAGAATAAGGAGGTGTTATCTGCTCATGATACAGAGCCTGAATCTGATCAGGGGTTACCTATTGTGATAGGAGGGGGTCTAGAAGATACTTACTATGATCAGCGACATGAAGCTTTACGGCAAGAATTAGGACACAGCTGGCAACAGCCTTTTGGCATTACCACGCAGTCAGCATGTATAGTGAAAGTATCTGTTGATATGCATGGTAAAACCAATGGCATAGAAATGATTCAGGGGTCAGGGTTTTTAATGTTTGATATTTCTGTGCAATCAGTATGTCACGGATATCAGTGGCCACTATGGGTATGTAACAGGTCTGTTACTATAGCTTTTAAGTAAAGAACTCTCTTTTTTATATCTATTTTTATCTCTATTTTTATCTCTCTAATAAGTTTGGAAAATACTATGAATACAAAAAAACGTGTACATACGCAAAGCATATTCTGGCTACTGGTCACTATATATATGTTGTTTACTCATCCGTGTGAAGCCGTGACTGAACAGTCTGTGCCAGCTGATGTTACCGTAGAGGCACGGCAAAAAGCAAAAATTCCGTTAGTTATTTGCTTTCTTGCGCAAGAAGCGGGTACGGTTGCTCCTCTTATTCCCCTATTAAAACGTGACTTTATGTTCAGTGGCCAGATAGAGGTTACTGACCGTACCATGGTTAATAAGCCCTCTAAAAAAGATATTCAACAGCTTTTTTCTGCTGGCTATCCATTAGCGCTGTTTATAACTCAAGGTCAAAAAAATAGTTTTGAATGGCGCTTGTTTGACACATTGCAAGGCACAATGGTCAATGGCAAAAGATATATAAAGCGTGGCTATACTGTTGATGGGTGGGCGCATAACATTGCCGATTCAGTATGGCCAACATTAACCGGACAAGGAGCTTTTTTTTCAGCTAAAATTGCGTATTGTAAACAGGTAGATTTGGCCAAGGGTAAGCGGGCAAAGCATGTGTATATTGCTGATTATGATGGAGCATGTGAGCAGGTTTTGGTTGATCTGCCCACTATAAATGTTGCACCGCGGTGGAACAGTGATGTGATGAATCCTTTGCTTTTTTATTCTGAATATACTAATGAAAATATACGCCTTATGTCAGTAGACATATATAAAAAGCGACGAATAGCTTCAAGCTTTGATGGGGTTAATATGTTGCCCGCATTTTCACGGGATGGTAAAAAGGTGGCCTATTGTGCTTCGCATGGTAAAGGAAATTGTCAGGTATATTATGGTGATAAAGGCGTGTTTAAAAAAATAACAGATAACAAGGGAAATAATATCTCCCCGTCGCTTTTTGATGATGGCTCAGCGATAGTTTTTTGTTCAGATTTTCAGACAGGACAGCCGCAAATATATTTGTACACGGTTGCTAATGAATTAGTTGAGCGTGTTACTGAAGGAGGCTATTGCGCTTCTCCTCAGTATTGCGGTATACGTCATCAGATTGCCTATGGTAAAATAGATAAAGGGGTTATGCAGTTGTATGTGTATGATATAGGTACTAAGTCGCATACTCGTTTAACCACCGATGCAGGCAATAAAGAGGAATATTCATGGTCCCCCTGTGGTAACTATTTATTATTTTCAGTAGAGCAGGGTAAATCAAGCAGGATTGCCGTGTTAAGTTTGCTTACCAAAGAGAGAAAGTATATTACGCCAGAAAACATATATTGTAGTTACCCATCATGGTCACCATTGTATAGTACCTATATGAGAGCTTAAATAGTGTGAGTAATAATCGACAACTTGTGGCTTGTTGAGTATAATAGGAGAGTAAAAAACGGTGTTGGTGTGCAAAAATATATAACCTATTTAAATGTAATGGTAGTTAGCATATATGAAAAAAAAGAATCGGTTCTTTATGGGTAATCAAAAAAATGCTTTTTGGGGTTTTGTTATTGTTATGGTTGGGGTACTTTTTTTAAGTGCTCTTGTTGATCATAGGCGTTCTATTGAACGTATTTCTTATTCTGCTTTTTTAAAAAGAGTTGAACGTGGCGATGTAGCAAAAGTATCTATCTCTGGGCAAGATGTAACTGGCCATTTTAAAAATGGTACGCAATTTCAAACAGTTGTTGGTCAATTTACTTCAGATTGGTCGGTGCTTCGTGCTCATGGAGTTGAATTTTCTGTTGAAAATCAGGCGCATCAGATTCATTGGTGGTTTTTATTGCCTCTCCTTCTTTTGTGTGGCGCAATGGGTGGCATTGTTTGGTTTATAATCCGTCAAACACGAGGATCTGGTGGTGGTCAAGGAGGTAATGTCTTTATGATGGGCAAAAGTAAGGCGCGCATGTATGTGCCTTCAGCTATTAAAGATACCTTTGCGTCAGTAGCCGGTGCTCAGGAGGCAAAAGAAGAGTTGCAGGATATGGTTGAATTTTTAAAAGATCCTAAAAAATATGAACGGCTTGGCGCCAAAGTGACGCGTGGCGTACTTTTGGTGGGTGAACCAGGTAATGGTAAAACGTTATTGGCCCGTGCTGTGGCGGGAGAAGCGCACTGTACTTTTTTAAGTATAAGCGGCTCTGATTTTATAGAAGTGTTTGTAGGTGTAGGGGCAGCACGTGTGCGTGATTTATTTGCCCAAGCGCGTAAGCATGCACCATGTATTATTTTTATTGATGAAATAGATGCGGTTGGGCGTCATCGTGGCAGTGGTCAGGGTGGTGGCAATGATGAGCGTGAACAAACACTTAATCAGTTGTTAACTGAAATGGATGGTTTTCAGACTGGTGGAGGAACGGTGATTGTGATGGCAGCAACCAACCGTGCAGATGTTTTAGATAAGGCGCTCTTGCGACCTGGGCGTTTTGATCGTCGCATAGAAGTTCCTTATCCTGATTTAAAAAGCAGAGAGCAGATTTTGACTCTGCATGCACAGACGGTAAAAATGGATCCATCTGTTGATTTGCATAAAATAGCACGAGGAACGCCGGGTTTTTCTGGTGCCGATCTTGCTAATTTGATTAATGAAAGTGCTCTTATTGCCTCAAAAACTGATCGCAAGACAATTATTGTAGATGATCTTGAGAATGCACGGGATAAAATGATGCTCGGTGCTGAAAGAAAAAGCTATATGATGACTGAAGAGGATCGTAAAATTACTGCATATCATGAAGCAGGGCATGCATTAGCTATTTTATTAAGACCAACATATACAGACCCGTTGCATAAAGTAACCATTGCGCCTCGAGGCGCAGCTTTGGGGGTGACTCATTATATCCCTGAACGTGAAAAGTATTCCAAAACTAAAGAAGAATTTTTAGCTTCAATTACCTTGGCCCTTGGTGGGCGTGCGGCAGAAGAGTTGATATTCGGCCAAGTTACCAGTGGGGCGTATAGTGATTTTAAGGCAGCAACTCATGAGGCTCGCTCAATGGTGTGCCGTAATGGTATGTCTGACTTAGGATGTGTGGTATATGGTCAGCAGCAAGGTGATTTTAGTTATTCTCAGGCTACAGCTGAAAAAATTGATGAACAAGTACATAAAATAATTACTACATGCTATCAAGATGTATGTGTGTTGTTGAGAGAAAATAAAGACAAACTTGATAGTTTGGCTCATGCTTTGCTTGAAAAAGAGACTTTGTATGCAGCTGAAATATATGAGTTGCTTGCTATTACACCACGTGTTGACCACCGCTTTAACGCATAGGGTTGGTGTGAGTAGAGAGATAAGGAGAAATTTTAGAGAAATATAGTGATTTTAGGTTGAAAAACTGCGGTTTTTCACTATACTTAAAAAAGAGCTTATAAGAATTTTTTGATAATAGATTAGAGATGTGATTGAAAGGGGCTTGAATCAATGGCACGTATATGTGATATTTGTGGTAAAGGTCCGCAGGTTGCTAATTCAGTAAGTAATGCTAATAACCGTGTAAAGCGATGGGTATATCCGAACGTACACTCAATACGTTATACATTAGCTTCTGCTAATGATGCATGTGTTAAGCGTGGCAAAGTGTGTACTAAGTGTGTTAAAGCAAAAAAAATACAAAAAATTTTATAAAACTGGGTGAAGTATGCCAAAGATTAAATCGGCTAAAAAACGAGTGTTGCAAACTGAAAAAAAACGCGTACTTAATGTAGCTCGTAAATCTTCTATTAAAACTGCCGTTAAAAAGGTTTTAGTAGCAGTTGAAGAGTTAGATATGGTTAATGCAAAAGAATTGCTTAAAGATGCTGAATCAAAGCTTGCTCGCGCAAAAGGTAAAGGTGTATTGCATAGAAACACCGTTGCTCGCAAAGTAAGTCGTTTGGCTAAAGCGGTTGCAGCTGCAGATCGTGCTAAAGAGTAATACACATTTGTGTATTTAAATCTGAATTAATTAAAAAAGCTACTGGTAATAAGGTAGCTTTTTTAATGCCCATTTTTTATTGCTTGTGTGGGCTCCTTAGTCGAGGGTGGCGCAAAGCTACTAAAGTTCGTGCTTAGAAGTGCAAAGCTACTAATTTTCGTGCCTAGTTATTTTTATTGCTTTTGTGAGTAGCTTCTTCGTGGGGGTGTCGAAAAGCCACTCATTTTCATGTATGGTCAGCTGAAGACTAAAAGCAATCTTTTAGTAAAAGTTAGAATAAACAGTTGGTATTTAGAGAAGCGTGGATTTAATTGGGATATCGTGGGTTTATTTTCATAACGCATGTCCACGTAATATAATTAGTGCCTTCCCATCCGTCATCCTCGTGAAAACGGGGATCCATCTTTTTCATGTTATTTGTCATTTAGGGAATCGCCTTTTATTGCAAAAATTACTATTAATCCCGTTCGTGGTGAGCTCCCAACTAAAAACGATATTTTTTAGTAAAATTTGAAACAAACAGTTGGAATCAGGATATTGTGCGTTTATTTTTTTCAACATACATGTCCACGTAAAACTATGAGTGTCATTCTTACAATTAGCAAAAGATGCTCTCTCCCACGTCATTTGCTGCTTGGTAGGCAAGGCAGGCAGCCATTGGATAGAAAGAATGACTCTCTCCAACGTCATCCTCGCGAAGGCGGGGATCCATCTTTTTTGCTTATAAAGAAGATAAGTCTAGCCACTCGGGGTTACTTTTTTCAATAAGTTTAATTTTCCAAGATCTATTCCATTTTTTCAACTGTTTCTCCCTGCTTATGGCATAACAAATCGAATCAAATTCTTCGTAATAAACCAGTCGGCAAACTGAGTATTTTGCGGTAAATCCTGGTACTATTTTACTTGTATGCTCATCTATGCGCCTTGATATGTCGCTGGTAACGCCAATATAAAGGGTTCCATTTTTTTGAGAACATAGAATGTAAATGTAGAAAATTTTCACAAAAAACAATTACTTTCACGCTTTAAATAATTATTTTAATCTATTTTATTATTAATAATAACTTCTTTTAAAGTATTTAATATTTTAATAGCTAGCTTTTTACAAGCCAACGTATTAATTTTCTGCACTAATAAGATGGATCCCCGCCTTCGCGAGGATGACGTTGGAGGGTGTCTATTTTTCTAACCGAGAATGATACTGGAGAGATAGTATATCTCGTATATCTCGTATATCTCGTTGGCCAAAATGACGTAGGCAGGTGTCATAATTTCTAAAAAATAGTTACTTTGCAATCAATATTCAGCGCTTAAAAACTTTCACGCAAGAGCATTGTTTATATGTTTAAAATTGATCACTTTATCGACTAATCAAAAGCTGTTCGTTAGAAGGTGCGAGTTTACGAGCCTCGTTCAACCGCTTGCGCCGTAAGCGTAAGTGGCACCATCTACCTTTGAATTAGCAAAATATTATACTCTCTACATCCTCATCCTCGCAATTAGCAAAAGATGCTCTCTCACACGTTGTTAAACACGAAAACGGGCAACCAGGATTAACGATCTTTGTTTCTTCAAACCTAGCTTACATGCAAAGCAAGAATGGTGAATGTGTTACGGGTGATTGAATGTAAACGCAAAAAAAAGGGACTTCAATTAAGAAGTCCCTCTTTCTTTTTTTTCTACAAGTAACCGCTTAACGGGATTGAACAAGTACTGTTTTAGCTTGTTCTGGCTTTTGAGCAGTTTTAGTTTTTGAAGACTTAGCAGTCTTTGAACTAAAAAAATCAGCTATTGAGGTTACTGCATTGTTACCATATTTGTAGATAACGCCTACAGCAACTACTACAAGTCCAACTACGCCAACTGTTTTTCCTGTTGACCATGTTGCTCCTGCTGGTTGTTCATCAGCAGCGAATCTGCATTCGCATTGGCGAGCGCAACTACAAGCATCGCAGGGACGGTTTTCGCGATAGTTTCTACCTAGGAGTGCACCATCTCTGAAGTCTGATTCTCCTTCGTCAGAGTCATATAGTTCGGCACGGACAAAAGGAATGCCATCTCTGCCGAACCGATCAAAGCGAGCTTGTGCTGGCGCTGCGAATGGTCTCCATCCGTGCGGCCGCATAAGATCCCTACCATCATCCATAGCATCATCGCTACCTCCCCTGGGTTCAAACGTATCATACGTACGATCAATACGATTCCTATCATGCATAGCATGCATAGCATGCATAGCATGCATAGCTGGCATGCTGGATAAGAGCATACTTGATAATAATAATAATTTTTTCATAAAAACTCCTTCATTAAAGCATTTTTTATATTTTTAATTCAGACTTAGTATAGCAAAAGTGGCATTAATAGAAAGAGGCGGCGGGGATATTTGTAAAAAGCTGACAAATAGTAACTTTTGATTCTGTTTAAGTGGCAAGATGGTGAGAGGAGATGTTAATTTCCGTGCGTAGTGATTTATTTTTTGTTCAATATTTAGCGCTTAAAAGTTTAATGTAGTGGATTTAATCAGGATATCGTGGGTTTATTTTCATAACGCATATCCACGTAATATAATTAGTGCCTTCCCATCCGTCATTCGCGGCGTAGGCGGGCTCAACAACCGCCATAGCGGCAACCAGGATTCATGCAAAAGCAAGAATGGTGAATGTGTTACGGGTGATTGAATGTAAACGCAAAAGAAAGAGGGACTTCAATTAAGAAGTCCCTCTGCAATTAATTTATCTATGTTCAAGATACTTGCGATATCTTGTTAGGAAATACTAGTTAATAGCAACTAAATTATTTTCTAGAACCAAAACGAAGAGCTCTGCCTAGATAGTGTTTAGCTGAATCAAGAGAAAACTTAGATTCACCAGCTTTTCCATTGAACCATTCCATTTTATGAGCAGTTAGTGTTAAAGCACTTGCGCCAACACTTGTTACAAGTGAAGTTTTGTTTACTAAATCAGTAGAATCTTTTTTTGCTACATAGATACGAGCTGATTCGGTACCGATGAAGTTAGCTGCTGCAGCAACAACTTTAGCTGCTAATTTTAATTTGTTGTTTTTATGATCACCGATCAAAGCGTTAACGTTAGTGAAAATAAAAAGACGAGCAGTGTGAGTAGCTCCACCCAATACAACACCAGCAACAGCTTTACCAGCTTTAGTAGCATTGCTATCAGCAAAAGCAGAAGAAGCAACTAAAGACAAGGTAAGTAAACCTAATGCACGTATATTTTTCATAAGGACTCCTGAGAGATAAAAACGGTTTTTTAAATACTTCTACTCTCAAATATACCATTTATTGCTTGTATGTAAAGAGGGGGTGCTTGTAAAAGCTTTACTATTTAGCTTCATAATCTTATTAGTAATTTTTAATTGCGCAAAGGGGCTGTAAAACACGGTTAATTAAGGGTAAAAAAGCTTGTGTCTAAAATAAAGCCTGGAAACTATAAGATAAAGCCTGAAAGCTATAAATAAAAAGAGTATTATGGTGATGCGTCTTCAAGATCAATCTTTTTTTTGTAAGCAAGTAAAAAGTTTTTGGCAATGGTGGTTGCGGTTTTTGATGAACCACTATTTTCAGCAATAATCACCACCGTTAGCGGTGGGGTGTTTTTATATTGGATGTGAGAAGCAAACCAGCCATGCTCAAGATACCGTTTGCCAAGTGTCCGTTTATCTAGCGCACTCGTTTGAGCAGTACTTGTTTTGGCATAAATACTATAATCTTTAATGGTGTTGACCTGCTTGCCCGTACCGGCTGTTACTACCAGCTTCATAGATTTTTGCAAAAAAGTACGTGTTTCAGGGGTAATGGCAAGAGGCTTACTTTGAATGGGTTCGGCCATTAACACGCGTGGCGTAGGAATTTTACCGGTAAAAATACTAGAAATCATGGCGGCAACTTGAATAGGAGTTACCAGCAAAAAGCTTTGCCCAATACTTACTGATAACGTTTCACCGGGCCACCATTTTTCACTTTTGGCAATTCGCTTCCATCCCTTGGTGGGCACAAGTCCGCTTTGTTCAGGAAATAAAATATGTGTTTTTTCTCCTAATCCAAAAAGACGTGCGTAGTGAGCCAAGATATCAACGTCAATTTTTTTGGCAATATCATAGCAGAGTATATTGCATGAGTGTGCTAATCCTTGAGCTGTTGAAATTCTGCCATGTCCATGTTTATTGTGGCACCAAATCTGGTGATTGCCGAATGTAATAAAACCATTACATGTCCATTCTGATTCAGGAGTTATGATACTGTGTTCAAGGGCGGCACTGACGGTAATTAATTTAAAAATTGATCCTGGAGGGTAGGAAGCGTTAAAAGCACGGTTTAAGAATGGTTTTTTTTCTTGTAGTTCATGCCATTGTTCAGCGGGAATGGGAGATAAAAACATATTCGGATCAAACGTGGGGCGTGAAATGACCGCTAAAATATCACCATTTGAAGGGTTCATGACTATCATGGCCCCTATGTACTCTTCTAAAAATATTTTTTCGCATAATTGTTGCAAATCAATGTCAATGGTGGTTTGTATGTCTTTCCCCTCACGGGCAGCCGTTATTTCTTTTTGTGCCAGTTTTCTGCCAATAGAGTTAATGGTTGTTAGTAGCGAGCCTTGCTGCCCCCTGAGGCACCCTTCCAATACTTTTTCTAACCCCATTTGCCCATAGGGTTCAATATCTATGGAGCTACTCAGATAACCTAAAATGTGGCTTGCTGAATGTGTGTAAGGGTACAGACGTTTAAAATCTGTTTTAATGCATATATTTGGGTGGTTGGGGAAGCATTCTTCAATTTTACAGAGCTGTTCAAGGCTAATATCGCGTGCAAGTTCAGCTTCTTTGTAGTACCGTTCAGCATGTGTTATTTTTTTATAGTGATCAATATGGGTGAGGGGGCATGAAAGAATAGTTTCTATACTGCGTAATAGAGCGTTGTGCGCTTCAGTAAGAAAGTAGCTGCCGGTTCCTTGCCAATATACTTTGATTACCGGTATATTGGTTGCTAGAAGTTTACCGGTACGATCTATAATGTTGCCTCGCGGTGACGACGTGCTTTCTATGCGCAAGCAATTTTGCGTGCTGCGATGAGCAAGGTGTGCGGTCAAATTCACCTGCAGGTAGAGCAAGCGCACAATAATAATGGTAAAGATGAGTGCCGTACCATATATAATCAGCTTAATTTTAGATGCAATGGGTGATGATTTACGTAGCATGTACTAGATCTTTTTCTTCTGTAAGAGCGCATGTATTGGGTGAATATCGTTACACATTTTTGAAAGCTTTTCAAGAGATACATGGGTATATTTTTCAGTACTTGAAAGTGATTGGTGGCCAAGCAATTCTTGCACAACGCGTAAATCTACGCCCTGATTAAGCATGTGTGTGGCAAAGGTGTGGCGTATTTTATGGGGAGAAATAGGCCTATCAACTTTTAAAAAATGACGAAACATTTGAATAATTCGTTGAATAGAGCGGCTGGTGAGCGGTTCGTGTCTATAATTTAAAAAAAGTTGTTCATCGTATTCTTTTTGATGAGCGCGTTCTAACTGTAAGTAGTCAGCTAATTTTTTACTTGCTTGTGAACCAAAGAGTACGATTCGTTCTTTTTTGCCTTTACCTTTTATGCGAATGGTCCGATTTAAGAGGTCAAGATCACAAAAACGTATGCCTATTAATTCTGAACAACGAATGCCTGTTGCATACAATAATTCTAAGATAGTTTTATCGCGGATAGGAAAACGGGAAGGCAGCTGAGAGTTTTCTATGGTGTCAAGAAGGTGGAGCATTTCTTCAACGCTTAAATAGACGGGTAATTTTTTATCAAGGCGAGGTCTTTTTAAGTTTAATGTAAGGTTGGTGTCGCTTGATTGTAAAAATTTTTCAAATGACTTAAAGCAAGATAGTTTGCGCGCTATGGAGCTTTTATCTATTTTTTTATAAAAAAGGCTTACCATATATCGTTCAATAATGTTTTTGATAGACAGCAACTCTTTTTCTTGTTGCGTCAGATTATCCCAAAATAAAACAAATTGATTTAAATCGCTTGAGTAGGCACGGATAGTATGCTCTGAAAGATTACGCTCTACTTTCATATGAGTACAAAATTCTGTCATTTTATGTTTAAAGTCTATCAATATCATGGGTGGGTCCTTATTTTACGGTAATCCCTGTTTTATTCTAATCCCTGTTTTTTACATTGTATGTGCACTGTTGAGGCATGTACACCTAAAAATCGCGCAATTGCGTGTTGACTGTGGAATGCTTGCCATAAGAGTCTCATTTTATCAGAATCTTTCAATGCTTTTTTACCTAATTGAGCAATCAGCATGAGATTTTCGCGATCAGTTTCTGTTAATGTGTCATTAAGGGTAGCACTTTTGCTGCTATTGCTCGTTGCTTTATTATGTATGATGGCATGAATTTTTTTGTGCAGAGCTTGCATGCTTTCCGGTGCGGCGTAATAAAGTGCGCGTTTGTTTTTATCGGTAATCGTTGCAAGATGATGTAATGGATTAAGGGTGAGGATCTTTTCTATGATTCCTTCTATCAAAAATAGGCATTCGTCAATAGGCCATGTTGCAACAGAAGGTATTGTTAATTTGTTATTTTTAATGCACTGATAGAGCTTTTTATCAAGCATTCCTGTATTGAGCATTTGTTGTACTGATCCACTTATGGTGACTATAATATGCGCGTTGCTCTGCTTTTTTTCTTCATCATCATTAAATGGGGTATAGATGCCAGATTCTATAAAGGCAGCCAGTTTTTGTTGCCCATCGCTATGCATGAATTGTATGTTTTTTATGACAATAAGAGCATCTTTTTCACCCTTTTCTAGAAGGTTATGTCGCTGGCGCGTGGTATGCTTGGAAAGCCTATTGCCAAAAATAAGATGAGCGCTCTGGGGCGTTTTTTCTTTATGTTCAATAGGTATAACATGTATGGTTTTAGTAGTATAGAGCTGTTTTAAAAAAGATATGATATCTGCGCTATCATCTTCATGAGCATTTATCAAAAGCCCGTGGGGTTTGAGTAATGCTTTAAGGATGTTGATTTTGAGATTGAGAGTGTATTCGCGCATGGAGGGTATGTAGCTGTTTAGCTGTATTCCTATCATGGTTGTTTGTAGAAAAAAGAGATAATGCCAGTCGGCCGGATTATACAACATATGGTCATGTGCCTGTAGTACCTGTGGTATAGACGCATGGTGTAGCGTTATAAGGGCTGATTTTCTGTTTAGTTGCATTGAGCCAGATACTGCTATTAGCTGTTTATCATGAGGAGAATGGTAGAGTAAGGTCTGGGGTATCTGTGACAGCATACTCGTATGGGACATTTTTGTTATTTTTTTTACTAGCGGATGGCCTTTTTGATGATTAAGCGATAGGGGTAAAAGTTCTGATGCGTAGTGGTTGCCCGTGATAAAAAGATTATTGTGATAAAACAGTAAGCCACATTTTTGTTGTTGATGTGCGGGTATAAAGGGGCGCAAGCTTTCTTTAAAAAGGGCTATTTCTTGATTGGCACGGTATATTTTTTCATGCATATGATGCGTACGTTTAATGAGAGTATTAGTTTTATTTGTATGAACAAGGTTAATGCTGCTGCTCAAATAATGTGCAAACATAAGCATCGCATCTTGTTCTATTTTGCTATAAAAAGTGTGTGAGCTGCGGGCATTTTTTTTTATAATAATAGAAGCGGACATATAATTGTTGCGGTAAAGTGGTAAAAAAACATCCGCATCTAGTATGTCAAGGCTATTCAAAAGTTCTTTGTTGAGTTGCGAGCTTGTATGAAAATTGTTAAAGGCAATATCATCATACACAATAATGGGGAGCTGCTGTATATGATCAGTGCCGATCTCTCTGTTGGCATTGATCAGTGAATCAATAATGATAGAGGGAGTTTTAAGGTGTTCGGCAGGGTGATTTTCTTGGGGGAAATGGAGTAGTACCTTGCCGGTCGCAAGAGAAAATGAACTGATAAAAAAATGTTCTGTTATATACTGCAATTCATGAATGGTATGTGCATGACTCAGCTGCTCAAGTATATTTTTAAAAAGAGTAGGATTTTTTTTGTAGCCTAAGCTTACTATCTGGTCGGTCCAGTTCATAAAGCGCAACATAAGAAGATGTTTGAGTGCATAGTTCATGGTAATTATTAAAAGAAGAGTTGCCAAGCCGACAATAATATAGAGGTTTTGTTCCAAGATGCTAAACGTGATTGCTAGCCCTTGCAAAAGTTCAATAGCAAGGTAAGGACACAAAAAGCAGAATATAAAAATGCGCAGCTGCTTGCGTACTATTTTAGGGAGTGTTGATGCGCGAGCATGGTGTAAGATAATAAAAGCCACCGGCACTATAAGTACAATAGCTAGATACAGAGTTACCATCCTGACCATAGCCACTTCAAGTGGTGGATTATAGAGTATTGTTTGCGCAAGCAGTTGGCTTTCTTTGGTAGTGAGGCTAATGCTAAAAAAAGCACAATAGGCAAAATAAAAGAGAAATATATAGGCGATGCCTGTCAGTACTGTTTGCACCACCCCTAAGGGAGCATTTTTTTTGATGAGCTTTTGAATAAAGAGAGCAAGGTATTGATGTTGCAATCCAATAGAAGCCCAGCCAATCCTAATAAAGAAAGTGACTATCGCATAACTAGCATTAGGGGTGATTGTTTTATGAAATAATTTTACAGCCCAGGCACTATCGCTAAAAAGTGAAAAAAAGAGTGTGGCCATTAAATAGTAAGGGGCTGAGCTAGCCATAGAAGAGCGTGCTTTTTTGTAGCCGATGGTCGCAATAAAAAATAATTTTATACAAAAAGAAGTAAGAACAATAAAGAATACTATATACGGGATACAGGCATAAAGATAAGAAAGTTGATAGTCCATAAGTAGGAACCGCCAGACATGCGTATATAGTTAATAAATATACTGACCTACCCTAAGATATAATAAGATTATATGCTTTACAACGCCTATTTACCGATGACCGGTTAACACCCAAAAAAGTAGCAATTTGATTCTGGTTTTTAAAGGTGCTCCATAGCAATGTCATGGCTTGTTGATTTTTTAATGCATTTTTGCCCAAGCGAGCAATGGCCGTAAGCTCTGCATTATGTTCACCGTACGCAGGATTAAATTGGGTTTGCGCATTGATTTCAGGATGCTGAGATTTGTGTTCAAGAATATAACGCACCCTTTTTTGGAGCTCATGTAGGCTGGTGGGCCGTTGACTGTTAAGTTTACTTTTATCTTTATCAGTAAGGGTAAGAATGTCTTTGAATGTGCTTGATTTTAGTTCCTGTTGCGTAAAGCCTTGCGCCACAGATTCAAGCTCTTCTTGTGATAAGGTTGCTAGTGGCGGCATGGTGAGAGTTGTTGCTTTGAGTTGATTAAACAGTTCAAGAGAAAATAGCCCATCTTGCGCTAAAGATGCCAAGTTTTGATCTGTTGAACAGATAACACGTACATTGCTGCTTTCTTTACGGTCACCTTTAAAGGTGCGGAATAAGCCATAGCGAATAAATTCTGCCAAATATTTTTGCGTTTCATTGTCCAAAAAGTGAACATTTTTAATGAGTAAGGTGCCAGTATCATGCAACTGTTCCAGTAGGGGGCGTTCGATCGGGGTGACCCCAAAGATAGGGTTAATCCCAAATAGTTTAATGGCAACATCTACATTTTTACACGGTGCTTGCAGCGTAATGGTATACAGTGTTTCACGTAGGCTGATATGGTGCAACAGTTCAACAGTGGCTGGTAAATCCTGTTCAGGCATAGAAAGCAGGAGAGCCTTTTTGCTTAACGCTGTTTTGAGCAGTTCTATTTTAAAATTAAGAAACAGTTCGCCTGCGCCGGGAATCAGTTGATTTATTAATTTTCCCGATTTTGTGGTTTCAAGGTAGAGCAAATAATCACGTTCAGAGGGGTCTTGTAGTTTTTCGATTTGATTTTTAAGGATATCGGAAATATCAGGGTAAGATATGGTGATAATAATATTATTGCTTTCTAAATTGGGCACGCCTGAAAGTATAAGCATGTTGCCATCAGCATCAGTTGTTTTGCCGGTCTGCGGGGCTTTATATTCTTCTACCTGTTGGGCAAGCAGTTTGCAGGCACGGGCAACAGGGTGGCCCTGTTGTGTGTTGAGGTTAACTTTAAGCATCTCTTTTGCTGCCTGGTTACCAAAGGTAAAGAGGCGATTTTTGTAAAATAAAACCCCAATGTTTTTTTGTTGGGGGGAACGTACAAATGAACGAATACTTTCTTTGTACTGGTTTATTTCTTGATGCTTACGGTACAGTTCTTCGTTAAGTTCTTTTTCTTGTGCAATAAGAGTGTCTATGTTTTGTTTTTTGAGTAAATTGATAATATTGCCTAAATAGCTGGCAAAAATGAGCATTTCATCATGTTCAATTTCTGAATAAAAGAGAGTAGGGCGTGCATCACGTTCAATAATAACATACGCTATCAGTTGCTCTTTTTCATAAATAGGTAAAAATATATCGGCGTTAATCATGTTTAAAAAATTAAGTATATAGGTGCGTGTTGGGTGCTGCTCATAAAAGTTACTAAAAGCAACTTCGTCATAGATCATGATTTTATTAATACGTAGTTCTTGGCAGATGGTATCTTTATGGGTGGTCAAAAAAGTTTCAACCAGCGATATGATCTGATTTTGTGACGGTGTATACACTATTTTTTGATCAGATGGTTGGCTTGAACGCATATACAAGTTTATTTTGCTAAAAGGGACGTCAAACGTTTCTTTAAAGAACTCTTGTGAAACATGATTCAGTTCTTGTTCGTTAGAAATATGGCTCAGGCGGGTTAAAATAATTTTGAAGTTATCTATAAAGTTAATATCGATTGTCGACTGTATCTTGTCTTTGAGGTTCAAGAATCGCAGCCCCATTATTCTGCGCATAGAGTAAAAAACAGCATAGGTTATTAAGATATTTGATAGGTTTACAAAGATATAATTTGTATTAATCCATTCTTCTAGGGGGGATATAAAGAGCGATATAATTTGAATAAAGTCAGAAGACCAGAGTGGTAATATGATGCCCAGAATAAAAAGCTTTATTTGTTTTTTTAAAATGCGCGGCATGCTGCTTGCGCGCAGTTTGTTAACGGTGATAAGCACGCTTGGGAGCATGAGAAAAAAAAGACAATAGATAGATGTTAAAGAACACAGGGTCATTTCAAGCCAATGTTTTTCAGAAAAGCTGGCACAATTAATATCAATTATGGCAATCATGATATAACAGGTAAAAAGTGCGCTACTTATAGTTAAAAATATTTTTTGGCTTAAGGTAGTAAGGCTATTTTTTTGGCAGGTTAAGCTTTCAAGAAAAAGGGCGAGTGC
Organism: Candidatus Babelota bacterium; assembly: GCA_026388985.1. GTDB lineage: Bacteria > Babelota > Babeliae > Babelales > Vermiphilaceae > JAPLIS01. Next base: position 22,780 of record JAPLIS010000009.1, read on the forward strand.
TTGATAGAGCATAATGGTAAATGCCCATGCAAGCCGTAAAAAGGTATTATAGAGGCGGAAATCTATATAGTGGCTGAATGGTGTTAGTAGCCATGCAATATCATAGACAAGTGATGATAACAATACCAGTATAAGAAAATAAATAGGAAGCGGTGATGTTTCTGATTGTAATGTTCTGTGGGCAAGATAGGCAAGAAAGCCAACTTTAAGAGAAAAAGAAATCATAAATACAATAAAAAGAAGCTGTGGGCTGCCAGCTATCAGTGCTAGTGTGTTAAAAAAATGAGTTATTGTATCTATCATTACTACGTTACTCTTGTTGAATGCATGGTATTGCTATTTGGGCTGCAGCTCATTATACTAATAGTGGTTTTTTGTTGGAATTATAAGGTTTAATACATATTTTTTAGGAATATTTTATGGAAAAAGTGACGGCCTTGAGAACACTTGTTGTATCTGTTTATCCTGTTGAAACTACTCGGCCTCCGTTTCCTCCACATAACTAATATAGTTAAATTTCATCCTACCACACTTTGTCTGGCAAAACAAATGCCGAAATTGATTTTGGATGGGGGCAAGTAAAAATTTTATTTTAAAGACAGAAGGTCATATTAATTAATGTGACCTTATCTTTTTTTAGATCTCTTATCTTTTTTTTAGATCTATTGTGAGCCCCTAGGGCATCGTAAGATTATATGCCTGACACCGTCTATTTACCGATGACCGGTTAACGCCCAAAAAAGTAGCAATTTGATTCTGATTTTTAAAGGTGCTCCATAGCAATGTCATGGCTTGTTGATTTTTTAATGCATTTTTGCCCAAGCGAGCAATTGCCGTAAGCTCTGCATTATGTTCCCCATAGGCAGGATTAAATTGAGTTTGCGCATTGATTTCAGGATGCTGAGATTTGTGTTCAAGAATATAACGCACCCTTTTTTGGAGCTCATGCAGGCTGGTGGGCCGTTGGCTGTTCAGTTTACTTTTATCTTTATCAGTGAGGGTAAGAATATCTTTGAACGTGCTTGATGTTAGTTCTTGTTGCGTAAAGCCTTGCGCCACAGATTCAAGCTCTTCTTGTGATAAGGTTGCTAGTGGCGGCATGGTGAGAGTTGTTGCTTTGAGTTGATTAAACAGTTCAAGAGAAAATAGCCCATCTTGTGCTAAAGATGCCAAGTTTTGATCTGTTGAACAGATAACACGTACATTGCTGCTTTCTTTACGGTCACCTTTAAAGGTACGGAATAAGCCATAGCGAATAAATTCTGCCAGGTATTTTTGTGTTTCATTGTCCAAAAAGTGAACATTTTTGATGAGTAAGGTGCCGGTATCATGCAACTGTTCCAGCAGGGGGCGTTCGATTGGGGTGACCCCAAAGATAGGGTTAATCCCAAATAGTTTAATGGCAACATCTATATTTTTGCACGGTGCTTGCAGCGTAATGGTATACAGTGTTTCACGCAGGCTGATATGGTGCAACAGGTCTACCGTAGCTTGTAAGTCTTGTTCAGGCACAGAAAGCAGTAATGCCTTTTTGCTTAACGCTGTTTTGAGCAGTTCTATTTTAAAATTAAGAAACAGTTCGCCTGCGCCGGGAATCAGTTGATTTATTAATTTTCCAGACTTGGTGGTTTCAAGGTACAGTAAGTAATCACGTTCAGAGGGGTCGTGTAGTTTTTCGATTTGATTTTTAAGAATATCGGAAATATCAGGGTAAGATATGGTGATAATAATATTATTGCTTTCTAAATTCGGCACACCTGAAAGTATAAGCATGTTGCCATCAGCATCAGTTGTTTTGCCGGTCTGCGGGGCTTTATATTCTTCTACCTGTTGGGCAAGTAGTTTGCAGGCACGGGCAATAGGGTGACCCTGTTGCGTGTTGAGGTTAACTTTAAGCATTTCTTTTGCTACCTGGTTACCAAACGTAAATAGGCGATTTTTATAAAATAAAACCCCAATGTTTTTTTGTTGTGGAGAACGTACAAATGAACGAATACTTTCTTTGTACTGGCTTATTTCTTGATGCTTACGATACAGTTCTTCGTTAAGCTCTTTTTCTTGTGCAATAAGAGTGTCTATGTTTTGTTTTTTGAGTAAATTGATAATATTGCCTAAATAGCTGGCAAAAATCAGCATTTCATCATGTTCAATTTCTGTGTAAAATAGGGTAGGGCGTGCATCACGTTCAATAATAACATACGCTATCAGTTGTTCTTTTTCATAAATGGGTAAAAATATATCGGCATTAATCGTATTTAAAAAATTAAGTATATACGTGCGTGTTGGGTGCTGTTCATAAAAGTTACTAAAAGCAACTTCGTCATAGATCATAATTTTATTGGTACGTAGCTCTGTGCATATAGTATCTTTATGGGTGGTTAAAAAAGTTTCAACCAATGATATGATCTGATTTTGTGAGGGTGTATACGCTATTTTCTGATCAGATGGTTGGCTTGAGCGCATATACAAATTTATTTTGCTAAAAGGGACGTCAAACGTTTCTTTAAAGAATTCTTGAGAAACATGATTTAGTTCGTGTTCGTTGGTGATATGGCTTAGGCGGTTTAAAATAATTTTGAAGTTATCTATAAAGTTAATATCGATTGTCGACTGTATTTTGTCTTTAAGGTTCAAGAATCGCAGCCCCATTATTCTGCGTATAGAGTAAAAAGCAGCATAGGTGATTAATGTGGTTGATAAACTCATGAACATATAATTTCTGTTTATCCAATGTTCAAGGGAAGATATAAAAAGCGATATGATTTGGATAAAGTCAGAAGACCAGAGTGGCGCTATTATGCCTAGAATAAAAAGCTTTATTTGTTTTTTTAGAATGCGGGGTATGCTATGTGCGCGAAGCTTATTAATAGCAATAAAGACGCTTGGCAGCATGAGTACAAAAAGAGTGTAAATAGAGGTAAGAAGGCCAAGGGTTGATGTAATTTTTTTATTATAATCGATACAGAGAAGGTCAAAGATACTGATACCCATATAACATAAAAAAAACAGACAGCTTGCGCTCAACACTATTTTTTGACGTAAGGTAAACGTATTTTTTTGATCGGTTAAGCTTTCAAGAAAAAGGGCAAGAGCTTGATAAAAGGTTATGGTAAATGCCCATGCAATATGTACAAAAGTTTTATAGATATTAACGTTTATATAGCTTTTAAATGGTACAAGTAGGTAGTTAATATCGCAGATAAGTGATGCAAGTAGCACCAGCATAAAAAAATTAATAGGGCGAGGAGAGGTTTCAGTTTGCAGTGTTCTATGGGCAAGATAAGAAAGAAAGCCACATTTAAGAGAAAATGAGAAAACAACAATAATAAAAAGAAGTTGCGGACTGCCGATTATCAGTGCTAGTGTGTGGACAAAGTGAGTTATTGAATGTACCATTGCTACTTTGCTCTTGTTAGATACATACTATTGCTATTTGTGCTTCAGGACATTATACTAATAGTGGTTTTTTGTGTGATTTATAAGGTTTAAGTCATAGTCTTTAGGAGTATCTCATGGAAAAAATGAACACTGTAATGCCACTTCTTTTATCTTTAGATACAGTAGAAAATGGAACTCCCGGCTTTCCGACTGAATATTAATTAATCTAGCTAAAATTCATCCTACCACACTTTATCTGGCAAAACAAATGCAAAAATTGAGTGGGTAGCACGTAAGGGCAAGCTAATGGTCAATATCTATCCAGATACACAATCACGAGCGTTAGCGATAATTGATGTGCTGCGTAAAGTAACCAAAGACATGCAAAAACCGGGGGCGGTTGAAATTATCAAGGTATATGGAAAAGATCCATTTTTAGTATTAGTGAGCTGCATATTGAGCCTGCGCACTAAAGACACCGTATCAGTATCTGCATCAAAAAGACTCTTTGAGCACGCAAGAAAGCCGCATGAATTAATGCGGCTTTCTCTTTTAGAAATACAAAAATTAATATATCCTGTCGGCTTTTATCGGCAAAAGGCTCAACAGTTAGTTGAGCTTTCAGCTCGCATAGTACATCACTTTAATGGCGTAGTACCTTGCGGCGAATCTGATTTACTTTCATTACCTGGTGTGGGCCGTAAAACCATGAATTTGGTTCAGGCAGAAGGCTTTGGCATGCCGGCATTGTGTGTTGATACGCATGTGCATCGCATTTCAAATAGACTGCGGCTTGTGCAAACAAGCACACCGCAAGAAACAGAATATGCGCTCAAAGCGTTATTGCCACAAGCTTATTGGATAGAATATAGCCGCTTGCTGGTTACCTGGGGTCAAAATATATGCACACCTACGTTGCCACACTGTTCAGTGTGTCCCTTAGCGCCAGTATGCCCACAGATAGGTGTTATCCGTAAAAGATAAGGCCCGAGATGTTCCCGGGCCTTACTTATTTAAAGTTCGGCTGCTATTTTATCTTTTAATTGTTCAAGAGTAAGGCCGAATTCCTGTTTGCCGTTTAAATACCGAAGCGTAATGGTGTTATGTTCAACCTCTTTGTTACCCAAAACAATCATCCAGGGGATTTGCTGTAGTTGAGCACGTTTGATTTGTCCAGAAATAGGATCTCCTGATACATCTAACTCAGCATGTATACCCCAATTAGTCAACGTGTCGAGTATGGTTTTAGCATATTCAGTTTGCTGTTCAGTGATGGTGAGCACTTTTACCTGCAAAGGGGCAATCCAGAACGGCAGTTTGCCTTTATAGTGTTCAAGTAGTATGCCCAAAAACCGTTCAAATGAACCCAATATAACGCGATGAACCATGACCGGGCGATCTTTAATGCCCTGTGACGTAATAAAATGGAGGTCAAAGTTTTCAGGTTGAAAGAAGTCTACCTGAATGGTGCCACATTGCCACGTGCGACCCATTGAATCTTCGATGTGAAATTCAATTTTGGGGCCATAAAACGCTCCCTCTCCTTCTAATACGGTATAAGGAGTATTTGATTTTTCTAGGCTGTTTTTTAATGCCTGAGTGGCATGTTCCCACAGCTCATCATTGCCAAGGGCAGTTTTAGGTCTGGTAGAAAGATACACAATGATGGTGCTAAAGGAGAATTTTTTCAGCACATCATAGGTCATGGTGATGTTGCTTAAAATTTCTTCTTCAAGTTGTTGTTTTGAACAGAAAATGTGAGCATCATCTTGTGTGAATGCGCGTACTCTAAATAAACCGTGTAATGCGCCAGAAAGTTCATAGCGATGCACTAGGCCAAATTCTGCCAAACGTAATGGCAACTCCCGGTATGAGTGAGGGCGTTGTTTAAACACAAGCATTGCGCCAGGACAGTTCATGGGCTTGATCGCATATTCCTGTTTTTCTATCTCACAGAAATACATATTATCTTTATAGTGCGCATAATGGCCTGATTGCTTCCACAGTTCTGCACTTAACATGGCTGGGGTTGCAATCTCTTGATAATTGGCTTTATCTAACTTAGCACGCAAAAAGGAGGTTAAGGTGTTTAAAATACGTTTGCCGCGTGGATGAAAAAAGGGAAAGCCAACTCCTTCTTCTTGAAAAGAAAACAGATCTAGTTCTCTGCCAAGGCGACGATGATCGTATTTAATGGCTTCTTCTATCCGTGTTTCATACATGCGTAATTCTTTAGCCGTTAAAAAAGCGGTACCAGAAATACGTTGTAGTGCCTGTTTTTCCCGGTCAGCACGCCAATAGGCGCCAGAAATGCTTAACAGTTTAAAATGTTGTATGTCATGGGTGCTTTCAACATGGCCACCACGGCATAGGTCATAAAAAGAGCCTTGGCGGGCTATACCTACGGTGTCACCAGGAATTTGGTCAATCAGTTCAAGTTTAAAGGGATTATCTTTATACAGTTCACGTGCATACTCTTTTGATACCTGTTCATGAGTAAGAGGAAGTTTTTGTTGTGCAATTTCATGCATGCGTTGTTCTATAATAGGTAAATCTTCATCTTTAAAATTACGTTCAGGTAAAAAGTCGTAAAAGAATCCGGTTTTGGTTGCAGGGCCGATGGTCAGTTGGGTGTTTTGAAACAGTTCCGTAACCGCGTGTGCTAATAAGTGGGCAGCTGAGTGGCGAAGCACTTCTAATTTTTGTTCTTGTTTCATAGACCTTTTTCCTAACCAATGTATTGTTATAAGATTATTTTATTATAATCCTGTGTATGTCTTCTTATGATAAATGGTAGTGTAAAAATAGAGATTTGACTAGACGCTTTGTAGTAATAGAAGTTGAGATATGAATAAAAATAGTATACAGGTAAAGAGTTGATGCATGTGCTGACCGGCTATACTGATCCTATTTTTTCACCCGATGGTGCTCATATTGCACTCGTTTCAATAACAGGCGTGATGCATATCAATGATGTATATAATCTAAATCTTGAGTCTATTCTGTCTTTATAAACGCTGTCTGCACCTATTATTTAGAGATATAAAGTCTAATATATTGTTTTTGATTATATAATCATGCTATTATAATTACATGTAGTAATTTTAACTTAGAATAGTTGCATGATTAATAGTTTATTAAAAAAGGAGAGTTTCATGAAAAAGAGTATAGTTATGGCGTTATTGTGTGTGCATATGGGTGGCTTATATGCCGCGTCAGCAAATCTTGGCGAAGGGGAAATGAAAGCTCTTGGCGAAGGGGAAATGAAAGCTCTTGTGCAGGGTGCTGAAAACCAACAGCAGCCATCTGAAAAACCATTACTTTTTGATGGTGGCGGATCAGATGACAAAATATGGGTGAAAGCATTGCAAGGCTATCAAAGATTTAAAAAAAGATATCCCATAACATCACCTTTAATGAAAAAATTGGCTACAACGCAAAAGCCGCAAATAATGGTGGTTGCCTGTTCTGATTCTCGAGTTTCTCCTGAATTGGTATTAGGTTTAGAGCCAGGAGACTTATTTATGGTACGTAACGTGGCCAATATTGTACCGTTTAATGAATCAGGCAAAGCTGGTTATCATGGGGTAAGTGCCGCGTTAGAGTATGGTATAAACTTTTTAAAAGTTAAGCATCTTATTGTATTGGGACATAGTAGTTGTGGCGGGATTAAGGGTGTGTTGACCGGAGTTCCTAATAACGAATTTATAACGCCATGGATTTCACAGGTAAAAGGGGCTGATGTTGTCACTAATCCAGAGCCAACTGATCAGCAGGTAAATGATTATGCCAAAATTGCTTTAAATAAATCATATGAAAACAGCATGAAGTTTCCATGGATTAAAGATAAGGTTGATAAAGGCGAATTGATTGTGCATGTTTGGTTTTTTGATATTCAGCAAGGGAAGATTTTTACCCGCTCAAAAGATGGGCAAACGTATCAACCCCTGAATGAAGAAGAACTCAATATTTTTTTAACAAGTAAACGGAGATCTATAAGCAATAATCAGAAACCTAAAACAGTTGCAAAATTTTTAAAGAGTCAAGCATAAGTAGAAAGCTGTTTTTTTTGTGCCTAAAGCAAGAGTTCTTTGAGTTGTTGGTTGGTGACATGATACGTTGAGGGAGTACAAGAAAAAAATATATTTAAAACATATTAATAAAGGGCTGCATAATGGTAGATAATGCTGAAAAGCCTTCGTTATTAAAAAAGATATATGTGCTTGATACCAACGTGTTATTGCATGATCCCAATGCTCTATTCAGTTTTGAAGGAATACCAATTGGTATTCCTTCAGTTGTTTTAGAAGAGATTGATAATTTCAAAAAAGAAGGCACTGATCGCGGGCGTAACTCGCGTGAAACCATTCGAATTTTGGACAGCCTCAGATCAAGAGGATCTCTCAAAGATGGAGTTCTTCTTGATAATGGAAGTACCGTGAAGGTTCTTTTTTTAGAAAATGTGATACCCTCTCTTCCCTTTCAGTTAAGTATTAAAGATAATGAGATTTTATTGCATGCATTGGTATTAAAAAATAATGGGTATGATGTTAAATTTATTTCTAAAGACTTAAATGCACGGGTTAAGGCTGATGCGCTTGGTTTAGAAACAGAAGATTATTTAAAAGAATATGTAACGCAAGAAGATTTTTATCAAGGGTGGGTGCGCGTTCAAGTGCCCATGGTGCAATTAAAAGGTGAGTTTCCTCCCGTATTACATGATCTTTTGGAAGAAAAAGCTTTAGCTTTGAATCAGTTTGTGCTTGTTGAAAATCAACATAATCCTCATAATTATAAAGTTTTTAGATATATCGGCGGTAAAAATTTTAAACCTGTATATGAGCCGCAAATCAAGTGGCCACTAAGAGCACGCAATCCTCAGCAGATTATGGCATTAGATTTATTGTTTGATGAAGATATCCAGTTTGTGACCCTTATGGGTCCAGCGGGTACCGGTAAAACATTTTTAGCATTGCTGGCCGGTTTATATAAAGTGTTAATTAAAAATAAGTATCAAAAAATACTTGTTTCTCGACCGGTTATACCGTTGGGAAAAGATGTTGGGTTTTTGCCTGGGGAATTAAAAGAAAAATTACATAATTGGATGCTACCCATTTATGATAATATGGAATTTATAGTGCACTCAATAAAAATGAATAGGCATGAGCATGGGACAGATGCTGGCCATGAGCCTTATAATGCGTCTAAACCAAAAGGGAAGTATAAAGATCATCACAAAGAACATGGTGGCCAAGAGCATAAAGGGAATGGTTTAATGTCTCTTGATGAATTGATATATCGCGGGAAAATTAGTCTTGAAGCAATTACGTATATGCGAGGTAGGTCTATTCCTTATCAATTTATTTTAATCGATGAAGCGCAAAATTTGACGCCTCATGAAGTTAAGGCATTGGTGACTAGGGTTGGTGCGGGAAGTAAAATAGTTTTGACTGGTGATCCTTATCAGATTGATTCCCCTTATTTAGATTTTAGTAGTAATGGTTTAATTACGACGAGTGAAAAATTTAAAGGGCAAGGGTTATTTGGGTCAGTGTATTTGCCGATCAGTGAGCGAGGCGAGTTGAGTAAGATTGCCGGTGAACTGCTATAATTGGTAATGGCTGGTGAGATAGTTCTTGATACTTTTATTATGTAATTGAAGAAGCACAATCAAACATACTATGATTTTTGATTGTGCTTCTTTTTGTTTGTATGAGTAGGTTTGCAATAAAAAGGGTTTTCTCCCTCGCCATCATTGTCCATACATGAAAAAGGCTTTCTTTCACGTCATCATTGTCCATACATGAAAATGGTTTTCTCCAACGTCGTCCTCGTGAAAAGGGCTTTCTCCAACATCGTTATTGTAGATTCATGAAAATGGCTTTCTCCAACGTGATTATTGTAGATTCGTGAAAAGGGCTTTTTTCCACGCCATCATTGTCCATACATGAAAAGTGTTTTCTCCCAAGTCATCCGACACGAAGGCGGAGATTCGTCTTTCCCGTGTTATTTGTCATTTAGAAAAGCGCTTTTTATTGTGAAAATTACTATTAAACCCGTGCATGGTGAGCTCTCAACTAAAAACGATATTTTTTAGTAAAATTTGCAACAAACAGTTGGCCATTAGAGAAGCGTGAATTTAATCAGGATATCGCGGGTTTAATAAGGATATCGCGGGTTTAATTGTTTAAAAATACATGTCCACGTAATATAATTAGTGCCTTTCCATCCGTCATCCGACACGAAAACGGGGATCCATCTTTTCCATGTTATTTGTCATTTAGAAAGCCGCTTTTTGTTGAAAAAATTACCATTAATCCCGTTCGTGGTGAACTTCCAACTAAAAACAAGCTTTTAGCAAAATTTTAAACAAGCAGTTTGTCATTTATAAAAGTACATTTATTAGAAAAAATTACTATTAATCCCGTTCGTGGTGAGGTGCGAGTGTAGCGATCCTCGAACCATCTACCTTCAAAAGCTGTTCGTTAGAAGGTAGATGGCACCCTCAGGTGGCAGTCTCGTTCAACCGCTTGCGCTGTAAGCGTAAGTGGCACCATCTACCTTGTTTAAACGCATCTGTTCGGCAGACAGGAAGCCATTGGGCAGAAAGAATGACCTTCTCCAACGTCATTCTCGCGAAGGCGGGCTCAACCGCCATAGCGGCATCCATCTTTTTTGGGCTTATAGAGAAGATAAATCTAGCCACTCGGGATTACTTTTTTCAATAAGTTTAATCTTCCAAGATCTATTCCATTTTTTCAACTGTTTTTCCCTGCTTATGGCATAACAAATCGAATCAAATTCTTCGTAATAAACCAGTCGGCAAACTGAGTATTTTGCGGTAAACCCCGGTACCGTTTTACTTGTATGCTCATCTATGCGCCTTGATATGTCGCTGGTAACGCCAATATAAAGGGTTCCATTTTCTTGAGAACATAGAATGTAAACGTAGAAAATTTTCATAAAAAACAATTACTTTCACGCTTTAAATAATTATTTTAATCTATTTTATTATTAATAATAACTTGCTTTTAAAGTATTTAATATTTTAATAGCTAACTTTTTACAAGCCAACGTATTAATTTTCTGCACTGATAAGATGGATTCCCGCCTTCGCGAGAATGACGTAGGAGGGTGTCATAATTCCTATGCAATAGTTACTTTGCAATCAATATTCAGCGCTTAAAAATTTGATATCGTGGATTTAATAAGGATATCGTGGGTTTGTTTTTTTGAAATACATGTCCACGCAATATAATTATCGCCTTTCCATCCGTCATCCGACACGAAAACGGGGATCCATCTTTTTCATGTTATTTGTCATTTATAAAAGCGCTTTTTATTATAAAAAATTACTATTAATCCCGTTCGTGGTGAGGTGCGAGTGTAGCGAGCCTCGAACCATCTACCTTTGAAAAAGCTGTTCGTTAGAAGGTGCGAGTGTAGCGAGCCTCGAACTATCTACCTTTGAATTAGCAAAATATTATACTCTCTCCCGCGTCATCCTCGCAATTAGCAAAAGATGCTCTCTCCAACGTCATCCGACACGAAAGCGGGAAATGTGAAGCACGGGGGGTTAGAAGGGGCTACAGCAGGCAAGTAGCCGTTTGCCGATAGCCACAACGGCGTAAAAGAGGGGCTTTTCTTGTAGCTGGATAGTAGCGTAGCTGGTGCAGCCAAGAGCAAATTTACAGTTAATGGGGCCAAGGAGGGGTCTAATGCTGACGATAACAAAGTTTACAAGATTATTTATAATGCGTTTTTTTTGTACCGGCATATATGCCCTATCTATGTTTGCTTTATAGGTATTTAAGAATAGTTTTGTGTGGCAGTATTATTTTTAGGAGTTGATTAGGCATGAATATACGTGAAGCCATTAACTACTTTTTGAAGTCAAAGGGGACATAACGTGGGTAAGAAGATCTTGTAGTTTAGCAAATGGAATCAGAGTGCTTTCTTTTTTTACAATAATCACACAGTCATGGCCATAAGCATAATACTGATTTTCATAATAAAGAGCTTTGAACTGTCTACGTATTTTGTTACGAGTAGGAGCATCGCCTACTTTGCGTGAAGTAATGACTAAAATACGTCCAAAGGCAGGGTTTTGTTGCGGTGCTATAAGAAAGACAAGTCCGCGATACCTGAGCGCGCAGCGAGCATTTTTAAAAAAGGCATCAATTTCTTTTTGAGTAAACCGTGACAGTTTACCGGCAATAGTAGTCATTGATGCCTTTTTTAATAGAGTTAGTACGAGCTTACTGCAAGACGTTTTCTACCTGATGCACGACGACGGTTCATTATTTTACGGCCATCTCTTGTTTGCATACGAGCACGAAAACCATGCTTTCTAACACGCTTTTTTAAGCTTTTTTTAGCTAATGTGATTGACATGAAAATTCCCTTAATTATTCAATAATTATATAGCAACTATCTAAACAGTAAAATTAGTATACGAGTAACATTATTATACGGCCAAAATAGGCTTTTTTCAACTTATTCTATCAAGCACCTTTATAAGGCGGTACCATACTTTGTTAAGATTTAAGCGTTTCGCTTAAGTAACGCTCAGCATCAAGAGCAGCCATACAGCCACTTGCAGCCGATGTTATTGCCTGTTTGTAGCGGTAATCAAACACGTCCCCCGCTGCAAAAACTCCCTCAACAGATGTTCTTGTATTGTTTTCAACCTGAACATAACCCCATTTGTTAAGTGTTATTTGCCCTTCAAATGGTTTAGTGTTTGGTTTAAGGCCAATGGCTATAAAGATACCATCAGTCTCAACAGTTGTTTTTTCACCTGTTTTTTGATTTAAAATGGTAGCTCCCGTTACATGCTGTCCATCGCCCTGTATGTCTGTGACGGTGCTATTATAAAGCACGGTGATATCTGGGTCATCGAGTATGCGTTGCTTCATGGCATGAGAGGCTGTTAGGGTATCCATAATCTGGACAACGGTTATTTTTTTAGTGAATTTTTTTAAAAATGAGGCATCTTCCATCGCCGTATCGCCACCACCGACCACCAATACATTTTTATCAGGGTAGAAGGCCCCATCACATACAGCACAGGTGGTAACACCAGACCCCCAATAGGTATCCTCTCCAGGGCATCCAAGACGGTTAGGCACAGCTCCTGTGGCAATAATAACGCTATGAGCCTTGATTTCTTTGTTGCGTTCAGTCAAAATGGTGAATGGGCGCTGTGAAAAATCGACTGAAGTAACATTTTCTGAGATAAACTGTGCGCCAAAATGCTTGGCGTGGTCACGCATATTCATCATAAGCTTAGGCCCCAAAATACTTTTTTCTCCTGGCCAATTTTCAACATAACTGGTGCCCATCAACTGTCCACCTGGAGCGCTACCTTCAATAACAACTGGTTGTAAATTTGCTCGCGCCGCATATATAGCTGCGGTAAGTCCTGCAGGTCCAGATCCGATGATTACAAGCTTTTGAATATCCATGAAGCACGCCTTCTATTTTATTTTTTAGTTAAATGGTAAATTGCATGATTAATTGCTTTTTCTCGCAAACAGATTCGTTTTATTTCTTCTGTAGGAACAGGAACTTCCTGCCCATGTATTGTAGATGAAGGAGCTTGAAAGTAAATAAATTCTTTAGTTCTTGGGCGATTAATAAGGTTTAAATAACCCTTTATATCTTCACGTGAAAGATCAATATTTTCATGGTAGGCAAAGCGATCAATAAAAATAGACTCACGAGTTTGTTTTTCAGCTAGTTTTTGAATAGTGTTCAGAAAACTTTTCTGCTTTCGATATACGTTATAGTCAGGGTTTAAGGAAACTTTTTCTAAGATCGCTTTTTGTTGCCGCAATGCAAGATGTTGTGGAATAGTAAATTGATGCTTGGCAAGAAGGATTTTAAAAGATTCTTCTACCATTGATCTACGCTGCGACATATCATCACGATAAGAAAAAACTTCAATAAGCTTTTTATGAATATCTTTGTTTGTTTTAATTTTGAAATGATTTTTAAAATAATTCAAGCAAAAATAGGCATAAGGAAGAGTGTCGACTATTTCAATATGGAAATTATAGCTAGAAGCGAGCTGGTTGCTGAAAAAATCCTGAAATCCTTTATTGTCCGTATCAAAAATGTCCCCTGTTTTTTTACCTAAAAATACATCGCACATGGGACTTTCCAGTTTTTCATTCCCGAGGCGAAACCAAAAATTTTGAGTTAATGTGGTAAGTTCAACATTTTTTTTGGCAGTATTGATTGATATATTAAAATTAACCCAATCACCAATGTTTAACGCAGATGAAAAATATTCTTGCTGGAGAGCTTGTTCTGTTTTGATAAAGAGCTCAACTTGTCGGTCAAGGTCTTGATATTTTTTACGAATCGGTGATTTAAAAGGTAGATACTTCCATTCGTGAATAGGCAGATCGTTGCAGCTGGTAAATTCAAATGAAAAAAGAGCATCTTTGTCAGGCTCTAGTGCAATATCTAACAATCTTGGTTCGCCAGCAATAATTACTTTGTGTGCTCTAATTTCTTTATATAAAAAATTAATTACACAAAATTTAAACAAAAATTCTTTAAGATGTTCGGTAATATTTTTCTTAAAGTTGTTTTGAATATATTCAAGTGGTGCATTACCGCGAGCAAAACCTTTGGTATGAACATGCTGTTGCTGGTTTAATGAGACTTCGTGATACAGGGCAGATATTATTGAGGCAGGTATGGTTACCTTTGCTAAACAAAAATTATTTGTTGAGCAAGAAAGATCTAAGGTAAGCAATGATGATAGATTGTTTTCTGTAGATGCAGATGCACATGAACGATGAAGCAATTGGCTAGCCATAGTACTCTCCTTTGGTTTGGTGCAGGAGGAGGGACTTGAACCCCCACTCCTTCTCAGGAACTGGATCCTAAGTCCAGCGCGTCTACCATTCCGCCACTCCTGCACATTAACTTCAAAACTAATGTGAGCTGCATTGGAGTTTAACCAATAACCCACAGATTTTAAGAGTCTATTACCTTGCTATTTCATCTAGCAGCTCATATGTCAACATGAAAGAAAGTATACCAACAATTTAAATAAAATAAAGCATTAATTTATTTAAATTGTATGAAGCTCTTCTTCTTTCTTTTTGCCCATTTGGTCAACACGTTTGGTAAAAGCATCAGTCACATTTTGCAATACATCTAAAAGACGAGTGTAGAAGTTTTCTGATATTGTTTTTTTTGTTTTGCCATCACGAATCAAGTTGTTAAAATCTTTACGTGTGTTGCGCATAGCAATTTTGCATTCTTCAGTTTTTTTACCCAACAATTTCACCAATTCGTCGCGGCGCTGAGAGCTCATTTGTGGTACACGTAAGCGAATAATTTTACCATCATTAACCGGGCTAATGCCGATAGAAGAGGCGGCAAGCGCTTTTTCTATGTCAGCGATAGTGCTTGAATCCCATGGCTGAATAGTAATAAGATTTGCTTCTGGAGCAGCAATAGCCGCAACGCCTTTCATGGCAACCGGTGGTTGGCCGTAGATACTAACAGGGATACTATCAACCAATGAAGTGTGTGCTCTGCCCGTTCTGATTTTTATTAATTCACCTTCAAAGTGCTTAATAGCTTTCTGCATTTCAACTTCCATAGGAGATTGAAATGCTTTTATGTCATTTTCTACTAACGTTATACTTTTAGTAATATCATGTGACATGACGTGTTTCCTTTATCTCTTTATTACTATTATAAGCCGACTTCAAAGCGTGCAAAACGTTTGATTTTAATATTTTCACCTGTTTTTGCAATAAGCTCTTGAAGCGCCTGAGTAACAGTAAGTTGGTCGTTTTTTACAAATGTTTGGTTTAAAAGGCACACGTCAGAATACAGTTTTTGCACTTTGCCTTCAACGATTTGAGCAAGCATTTTTTCTGGTTTGCCAGAGTTTACCAATTGTTCATGCATAATTTCTTTTTCATGCGCTAAGAATTTTGGGTCAACATCTTCAGGAGCCAAGTACAAAGGTTTAAGCGCAGTAATATGCAAGCAGATGTCTTGAGCAAATTGACGAGTAGCTTCTGTGCGAGCAACAAAATCTGTTTCGCAGTTTAATTCAATCATAACGCCAATTTGGCTGCCAGGATGAATGTATGCATGAATAAGGCCTTGAGTTGTTTCTTTGCCAGCTCTTTTAGCAGCAACAGCAGCACCTTTTTTGCGTAACATTTCAATTGCTTTTGCAATATCACCATTAGTTTCTTCTAATGCTTTGCGGCAATCCATAAGGCCAAGTCCGGTAGCGTCACGTAGTTCTTGTATAAGTGTGCGATCAATCGCCATAATGCTCCTAATAATACACATAAAATAGTTATAAAAGATAAAGTACTTCTTTAATATATCTTACTATTAAAAAATAATAAGCAGATATAAGTATATAATAGTGTGCCATAACAAGCTGTTTTGGCAACTTCCAGCTATAAAACTCTTTTTTTTGATGGTGTCGCGTGTCTGGGTGGCTTTTTATATTTTCTAATAGAATAGATAGCGTGGAGGCGTTTTACAAAATAAAAGAGTAGTAGTATAGTATAAATAAGTGGAAAATAAGTGAGTGTAATAAATAGATGTAATAAATGGATCTATTACCAAGTTATGGAGGTTATTATGAATTCTGTATTAAAAAAGATATGTTTAGGTGTACTTGTCGCCAGCTGTTCGACTACATTGCCCATGTTTCAAGGTGGCAGCAATGGGGGAATATCGGCAGATCAGCAGTTACTGTTAAATATGTTGCGTAGCATGTCATCTCAGAATAGCAATCAGCCTGCTCAACAGCCATTCGTGTCACCAGTTAAAGATTCGTTTCCAGCTGCTTTAAATAAGTTGCTTGCTGTGTATGTGTCGTTGCAAAATGCAAAAAAAGTTGCGGCTCATTTATCTGATGAAAAAGTATTGACCCAGCTTCCTACTGAAAATGATCTATCGTATTATTGGCGAGTAGGATCTAAGGTGTATGATGCGTGTTCTTTTTTGGTTACGGGCTATGAGCACTTTGGTGAGTGTAAGAAGTATATGGAAGAAACGTTATTCGGTAAGAATTACGTAGCTGATATAGAAAAAAATGTTTTTATTGATGTTCCTAACTTATGGGCAAACAAAGAAGAAGTTGAGTCTGAAAAAAAAGCATTGCAAAAAGAACTCGCGGCATTTGTAGCATGTGAAAATAATTCAGAGGCTCTAGAAAACGGTAAGGCGCTTTTGACCAAATGGGATAAAAGTAAAGCAGGAGATTCACGACAAAAATTTGCCCGTTTTGTTATATATAGAGACTTGATTGTAGCAAATCTTAGAGCAAAGGGCTTTAGGGTTAACTCATAGATAAGTTAATGATTAAAAAAGTTTATCGTTGTTATTAAAAATGTTTTCCTCCATTTATTAGGGTATGCACTCACAAAGTTGTAAAAAACTGTATGGGTGCATACCTTTTTTAGTGCTTATTTTATCTGCTTACATGCGCTCAGGTTGACTGATGCCTAATAAGTTAAAACATGTTTGTAGTGTGTTACGTATAAGTAACGTCATAAATAAACGGCCACGGCTACGGTTAATATCTTGCGGATCAATTACCTTATGTTTTGCATAATAACTGCTAAAAATCTGAGCAAGTTCATGGGTATAATAGGCAAGTTGATGTGTCTGATGGGTACTGCTTATTGATTCAAGTAACTCTTTGAGAAGCACTATTTTTTTAAGTAAAAATGTTTCTTCTTTGCTAATAAAGCGTGCGTCATCAGTTGTTATGTTGCTAAAAGCAGCTATCGCCTGCGCTTTTTGCACTATACTTCCCGTTCTTACAAACGCATACTGTACATAATACACCGGATTTTCTTCAGATTTTTTTAAGGCAAGATCAAGGTCAAACTCAAGTTGCGCATCAGCTTTGCGATTAAGATAGAAAAAGCGGGCAACATCTTTACCCACTGTTTTAATCACGTCATCAAGAGAAATAATCCGTCCGGCACGTTTTGAAAGACGCACTTGTTGGCCATCTTCTTTAATTTTAACCAACTGATATAAAATAACATGCAATGGTGGGGTAAGGTGCAACGCTTTACGGATACCCTGTAACCGTTCAACATAGCCATGGTGATCATGTCCCAAGGTCATAATCATCTGATCGCATCCTCGACCAACTTTATTGATCATGTACGCAATATCAGCAGCAACATAGGTCAATTCTCCCGATGCTTTACGCACAACTCTATCTTTATCGTCGCCAAAATTGGTTGATGCAAACCAGAGTGCCCCTTCTTTTTCATACAAGGTTCCCTGCTGTGCTAAAAACTCTAATGCTTTTTCAATGGCGCCAGAATCATGTAATGTTTTTTCTGAAAACCAGACATCAAAATGAATGCCATACAGATTCAGGGTCTCTTTAATTTTTTCAAGTAAAATAGTTTTGGCATAGCTTTGAAAAAATTCATCAGGTTGGTCCAGGCGCTGTTTGCCTTCTTGTACCATAAAGTTTTGCGCAAGCTCTACTAAGTATTCACCTTGGTAGCCATCTTCGGGGATTTCAATATCCATGCCAGCCAATTGTTGACAGCGGATTTTAAATGATTCTCCCAATTTCACTATCTGATTTCCTGCATCATTAATATAAAATTCTTTGGTAACATGATGGCCCATAAAGGTTAAAATGGTGCCAAGGACATCGCCAATAATGCCGCCACGGCCATGGCCAAAGTGCAACGGGCCAGTGGGGTTTGCGCTGACAAATTCCACTGAAATTGATTGTTTTTGCAGGTTGGTTGGTTTGAAAAAGTTTTCACCCTGAGTGCGTAGCTGTTGGGATAAAAGGGTGATTGCATGAGGTGAAAAATGTAAGTTTAAAAAGCCCGGGCCGGCTATTTCTATTTTTTCAATACACTCATGAGTGTAGGTGCTTATGATTTGTTGAGCTATTTCATGTGGTTTGCGTTTTAGCTGTTTTGATAAGATAAGCGCTATGTTTGAATTTAAATCACCAAACTCCTGTTTTGCCGGATCGCTATTTAAGGTCAAGCGGGCGGTGCTTGCTGTTTCTTTGTCTAATGAGAGAACGTTGACAATATGTTCTATAAAATGCTGTTGAATCTGTTCAATGATATTCATGAAAAAAGTTCCCTGCTAGCATACATAAACTGTAGTGCATAATAAATTAAGGTATGGTATAAGTTGTTCCCTTAAACCATACCTTAATCTGTTTTTTTTGTCATTAGCAAGGTTGTTGCATATCTATTTTGTAGTTCTTATTTAGAGGCTTGTATCATTCGTTGTGTAATCTTGTCTAACACTGTATTTAGAGATTCAACCACCTGCTTAGCAGCTCTTTTGCCCGCAGAAAGGGAGAATATTTCTCCGTTTAAAGCATTGATACTGTCTTTTTGTAATTCCTTATTTTATTATTGTAGCATATTTAATTTTTAAAAATCAACAAATAGAAATATTTAGCAGGGGGTGGGGGATCAAGGTGAGGGTGATTGAGGCTAGGCTAAAGGGTAAAGTGGGGGGGATAAAGTAGGGTGCTAAATTAAAGAGGGTACTTGTATGTTATGTACAAATACCCTCTCTATTTTAATCAATTATTAACTGTTTAGTATCTTCTATTATTTCCACGCTTTGAATGCTGGTCTGTTCGGGAAATGTAGTCTATTCAATCTGCTCCAAAAATCTTGAATTAATGTTTTTTGTTCTTCTGTTGCATTTTGTGTTAATGAATCAACCTGAGATTTTATTGAGGCATATTTATCATTTAAATTTTGCCTGTCCCCAGGATTTAGATCGTTTATCGTTGCGTTTGAGGTATCCGTTAAGTGTGATGCGTTTTCCAACCCTTCAAGATGCAGCTTTCTGTATTCTTG